>DATJAD010000210.1:0-37447 GCA_035516615.1 Candidatus Acidiferrum sp. | reverse complement strand
GCGCGAGCGGCTTCGATAGTGGCGCGGACAGCGGTGGGATGATGGGCGAAATCGTCCACGACGAGGATGCCGCGCGGCTCGCCTTTCACGTCCATGCGGCGGCGAACGCTTTGGAAAGTCCCTAAAGCTTTGGCGATTTGCAAGGCCGGGATGCCACGGCCTTGAGCGACAATCATGGCAGCGAGGGCGTTAAGAACGTTGTGCTTTCCGGAGGCGGCGAGCGTGAATTCGCCAAACGACTCGCCGCGATGGGTGACAGCGAACTGCATTCCGTTCGTTACGACGCGCGGATCGCTGGCGATCCAGTCGTTTTCGCCGGAAAAACCGTAGGTGATGACAGGACAGAAAGCCTTCTCCGCCGAACGGCGCAAGGCCGGGCCGGATTGCGGTGTGTCGCCCCAGAGGATGACGCGACCGGTGCGCGGAACAAGATTGACGAGGCGTTTGAAGGCGAGCTGGTAGAGATCGAAATCGGCGTAGATATCGGCGTGGTCGTATTCGAGAGAGGTGATGACGAGATCGTCGGGATGGTAATGGAAGAATTTGGGGCCGCGATCCCAGAAGGCGGTTTCGTATTCGTCGCCTTCGAGGATCATTTCCGGACCGGAGCCGAGGCCGTAGCTTTTGCCGAAGTTTTCGGCGACGCCGCCGACGAGAAACGTGGGACTTTTTTCCGCGGAATGGAAGATCCAGGCGAGCATGGCGGTGGTGGTGGTCTTTCCGTGGGTCCCGCTGACGACGATGGAATGCTTTCCCGGGAGAAAGACTTCTTCGAGAATTTCGGGCAATGAGCGATACGGAATTTTGCGATCGAGCGTTTCCTCGAGTTCCGGATTGCCGCGGGCGATGATGTTGGCGACGATGACGAGATCCGGGGCGGGGGTGAGATGCGCGGCGTCGAAGGAATGGAAGTAGGGAATGCCGAGATTCTCCAGGAGCGTGGAAGCGGGAGGATAGACGCCGGAATCGGAGCCGGTAACGTGGAAGCCGTACTCGCGGAGCATGCCGGCGAGCGGAGCCATGGCAGAACCGCCGATGCCGATGATGTGGACGTGCTTCTTCGAACTCATGGGACGACCGCCGGTTCGAGAATATGAAGGAGGCCTGCGCCGATTGCTTCCAGGCGGGCGCGGACGCCGAGTGGGACAGTGAGCATGGGACGGGGTGTGTGGCCGACCGGAGCGCCGAAGACGATGGGAACGCCGAGAGGAGCGAGGATTCTCGCACATACATCGCGGACCGTGGGACTGCCGGCAACCGGCGGCTCGCATTCGGGGAAATCACCCAAGACGATCCCGCGTACATTTTTGAACTTGCCGGCCTGCTTTAGATGCATCAGGGCCCGGTCTACCTGCCAGGGCTTCATGCCGCGGTCTTCGAGAAGCAGAATAGAATCCTGCGTAGCGAGTTCCCAAGGCGTGGCGAGCGTGGTTTCGACGAGGGTCAAACAGCCGCCGAGAAGGCGGCCTTCAGACTTTCCCGGAACGAGAGATTCTCCGTTGAGATTGATAGTCCAAAAGGATTTGTTGCCCCGGATTGCGGTTTCGAGTGATTCCCGGTCGTAGCCGTTAGGAGCGCCCGCACCCGCGTCGAGGCCGGCGGAAACCATAGGCCCGTAGATGGCGATCCAGCCGGCTTTTTGCCAGAGAAAAATCTGAAGCGAAGTGAGATCGCTGAAGCCCACGATGCATTTGGGCAAACCCGGAGTGTAAGTGTCCAGCTTATCCAGGAGAGAGTTTGAGCCATAGCCGCCACGAAGAGCGAACAGACCGCGAAATGCGTTGTCTGCAAGCAGGCGCTTGAGCTCTTCGGCGCGGTTTTCGGCGGAAGCCGCGAAATAGCCTTCGCCAAAAATCAGGCTGCTCGGTTCGACCGAGAAGCCGAGGCGCTTGAGTTCCTCGATACCGGTCCCGGTTCGATCGGCATCAGCAGGAGAAGACGGGGAAAATACGGCGACGCGGTTGCCGGGAGTGAGCGCCTGCGACTTCTTTGGCGCGGTTCTGACATTAGCCTGAGCACGAATGGAGAAGCTTGTCCGCATCGCCGAGAGCCTCACGGTCCTGGCAACAACAAGATAACCATCGTCCCTGGCTCGCTTGCGCGGGCATGCTTCTTGAAATGGCATCTCATGTTCAGGAAAAAGTGTACACGTCAGAGTGTGAATTGGGTGAGCTTCAAGAAATGGCGTGCCCTGGCGTGTATCTCGCTGCGCTTGAGTTTGCGGAGGCGCTCGGGGCCAAACTGTTCGACCGCGAAACTTCCCATGACCGAGCCATAGACCATGGCGCGGCGGAGAGCGGCATCGGTTTTTTGGCCGCAGCCCGCGAGATAACCCATGAAGCCGCCGGCGAAGGAATCGCCAGCGCCGGTTGGATCATGCGGTTCTTCAAGCGGGAAGGCGGGGACGCAGAAGACGCCTTTGCTGTCCACAAGCATGGCGCCGTATTCGCCGCGTTTGATGACCAGGGCGGAAGGACCCATTTTGAAAATGTGGCGGGCGGCGCGGAGGAGATTGTGTTCGCTGGACAACTGGCGCGTCTCGGAGTCGTTGATCATGAGGATGTCCACTTGCTTGAGTGTTTCGCGGAGTTCATCGGGAGTGCGCTCAATCCAATAATTCATGGTGTCAAGCGCGACGAGCCTGGAGCGGCCGTGCACCTGCTGGAGAACGCTGCGCTGGAGATCGGGAGCGATGTTGGCGAGAAAAACGTGCTTCGAAGAGCGGTAGGTTTCCGGGAGCTTCGGCTGGAATTGCGCGAAGACGTTTAACTCGGTGGTGAGAGTGACGCGCTCATTCAAATTCTCGGAATAGCGGCCGGCCCAGAAGAAGGATTTGCCTTCGGCGCGCTCGAGGCCGACGGTGTCAATGGGGCGGCCTTTGAAGATGTCGGCGTCGAGTTCGGTGAAATCGTCGCCGACGACAGCGACAAGATTCACGCGCGAAAAGAAGCTGGCCGCTACGGCGAAATAGGTGGCGGCGCCGCCGATGATGCGGTCCACCTTGCCGTAAGGACTTTCGAGAGCGTCAAAGGCGACGGAACCGACGACGAGAAGAGACATGGTTATGGGGTTTCTCCTTTATACAAGTCCTTTTGGTGGTGCAGGGAAGAGTTTTTGGCGACAAATCCGGGGAACGCGCTCGATCTCAACGAACTGAATAGAGTGTTCGAGCTTGCCAGGATTTCTGCACTCCGCGCTGCAGAGGCGGCAGCGCTCTGGCCGGAATGACAAACCGATTCATATAGGGACGGTTGGAGCATCAGAAGTATTTGGCGAGGATGGCGGCGAGACGTTTTTTTGCGGGAGCGGGAACGAGCTTCAGATCGGTGATGAGGGCACTGCGGAGCGCGGAGCCGCAATTGCAGGAACGATCCGAAGGCATCTCCTTGACGGCCTGGCGCAGGACGCGCTGGGCATTTTCCGCGTTTTGCGCGAGCGTGGCCATGATTTGCGCGCCAGTGACGGATTCATGGCCGGGATGCCAGCAGTCAAAATCGGTGATCATGGCGATGGAGGAGTAGCAGAGTTCGGCTTCGCGAGCGAGCTTGGCTTCGGTGACGTTGGTCATGCCGATAACGTCGAAATTCAACTGGCGGTGCATGTTAGCTTCCGCGAGGGTGGAAAATTGCGGGCCTTCGATGCAAACGTAAGTGCCTTTGCGATGAACTTTGACGGCGCAGTGGACGCTGGAATCGGCGAGGACGGCGGAAAGCTGAGAACAGGTGGGCTTGTCAAAGGTGACGTGAGCGACGAGGCCACCGCCGAAAAAAGTGGAGACGCGGTGCCTGGTGCGGTCCACGAATTGATCCACGACGAGAAATTCGCCGGGACAGAGATTTTCCTTGAGCGAGCCAACCGCACTGACGGAGATGACGCGCTCGACACCGAGAAGCTTCAGGGCGTAAATGTTGGCGCGGAAATTGATTTCGGTGGGAAGGATGCGGTGACCACGCGCGTGGCGGGCGAGGAAGGCGACACGCTTCCCTTCGAGGCTGCCGAGAACGAACTTGTCGGAAGGATCGCCGAAAGGAGTTTTGACGGCGACTTCGCGAGTATCCGTGAGGCCAGCCATGGAATAGAGGCCGCTGCCGCCAATGATGCCGATGGCGGCTTGCGATTGTTTTGAAGCACGCTGGGGCTTCTTCTTTGCTGAGTTGGGCATCTTTTCGCTCCGAAGAAATTACTGATTCAGGTCCACCGGTTCGATCTCAATTTTGCCGTCCACGTCATGCAACTTAGCGGCAGGAACTTCAGGATCGTGGCCGAAGACGACGATCCAATTGTTGCGGACGATATCGGCAATCCACTTTCTTTTTGTTTCGAGAGTCTGCAGCGGGTATAGATCGTACGCCATGATCCAGGGGAGAGGAAGATGATGGCGCGAGGGAATGAGGTCGGCGATGAAGACGATGGTTTGGCCGCCGCCGGCAAGCTTGACGGCTTGGATGTCGGCATTGTGGCCGGGAATGCGCTCGACGGAGACGCCCGGAAGGATTTCGGTATTGCCTTCGACGGGTTGCCACTGGCCGGATTCGGAGATTGGCGTGACATTTTCCGGGAAATAGCTGGCGCGATCGCGCTCGGTGGGATGAAGCGCGTGTTCGATTTCGGCGCGCTGGACGACGTAGCGAGCGTTGGGAAATGCCGGAACGGCGCGACCGTTGACGAAGCGCGTGTTGCCGCCGGCGTGATCGAAATGGAGATGCGTGTTGACGACGAGGTCAATGTTTTCGGGAGCGAGGCCCTCGTTTTGAAGCGAGACGAGAAGAGGATCGCCGGATTCGATGGCGTAGATGTCGCGGAGCTTGGCGTCCCACTTCGTGCCGTTGCCGGTTTCGACAAAGATGTTTTTGCCGGAAGCGCGAATGAGAAGCGAGTTGCAGGCGAAAGAGCAGCGGTTGCGCTCGTCAGCGGGCATTTTCTTTTGCCACAGGGTTTTGGGAACGACGCCAAACATGGCGCCGCCATCGAGGCGAAGAGAGCCAGAGTGAATGAAGCGAACATCCATGGCGCCGAGGAGCATCGGGAGATCAGTCCTTGATCCGGGCGGAATGGAGCAGCTCATTTACAGCGGAAAAGGGATCCAGCCTTCGCTCGGAGACGGATTGGGCGAGCGAGGCAAGGCGTGCTTCGCCACCGGGGCCGCCGAGAACGCTTTCGAGAAGGCGCGATTCGAGCAGTTCGAGAAGGCGATTCCTCCAGTGCTCGACGTGCTTCTTCTGGCGCGCGTCTGTGGAATCAAAGTGCTTACGGAACTTTTCAATGGCCTGGGCAAGAGCGTCAATGCCCTTGTTTTCGGTGGCGACGGTGCGCACGACGGGCGGACGCCAATCATCGCGGGGCGTGACCAGCGAGAGCATGGCGTGGAGCTGCTCCTCGAGGCGGTCGGCTCCTTCGCGGTCGGATTTGTTGAGAACGAAAATGTCGCCGATTTCCATGAGGCCGGCTTTCATGTTCTGGATGTCGTCGCCGAGGCCGGGCACGAGGAGAACGAGGACGCAATCGGCGAGGCGGACGATGTCCACTTCATCCTGACCGACGCCGACGGTTTCGATGAGGACGTGGCGCTTGCCAGCGGCGTCCAGGAGAAGAGCGACTTCGGCAGTGGCGCGGGCGAGTCCACCAAGAAAGCCGCGCGTGGCCATGGAGCGAATGAATACGCCGGTATCGCCGGCGTGGCCCTGCATGCGGACGCGGTCGCCGAGAATGGCGCCGCCGGAGTAGGGGCTGGTGGGATCCACGGCGATGACGCCGACGGGCTCTTTTTGCGCGCGATAGTGAGCGGCGAGGCGATCCACGAGGGTGCTTTTGCCGGTGCCGGGAGCGCCAGTGACGCCACAGAGATAAGCCTGGCCGGTATGCGGGAAAAGAAGCTTTAGGAGAGATTCGGCATCCGGAGAATGATTTTCAATGGCGGTGATGGCGCGGGAGATGGCGCGAATGTCTCCGGCGCGGATTTGTTCCGCCCAGGAATCAATTGGAGCGGGCATGGAGTTTTGCGCGTACCTGCAAGCAGCCTGGATGCATATCCCTATTATTTCTTGCCGAGAAGCTGGCGGGCAATGACCAACTTCTGAATTTCGCTGGTGCCTTCGCCGATGGTGCAGAGCTTGACGTCGCGATAGAACTTTTCGGCGGGATAGTCTTTGATGAAGCCGTAGCCGCCATGAATCTGGACGCATTCGTTGGCGACGCGGACGGCGACTTCGCTGGCGTAGAGCTTGGCCATGCTGGATTCGAGGGTGAAGCGGGCGTCGCCCTTGTCGGCGAGCCAGGCGGCTTGAAAAACAAGGAGACGGGCGGCTTCAACTTCAGTGGCCATGTCCGCGAGCTTGAATTGAATGGCCTGGAATTCGCTGATGGGCTGGCCGAATTGTTTGCGTTGTTTCGCGTATTTTGTGGCGGCGCCGAGAGCACCTTGCGCCATGCCGAGCGCGAGAGCCGCAATGGAGATGCGGCCGCCGTCGAGGATTTTCAGGCTGCCGATGAAGCCTTCGCCTTCGGGGCCAAGAAGATTTTCTTGCGGGACGCGGCAGTCCGTGAAGATCACTTCGGAAGTGTCGCTGGCGCGCATGCCGAGCTTGTTTTCTTTTTTGCCGGGCTTGAAACCGGGAGTTCCCTTCTCGATGATGAAGGCGCTGATGCCGTGAGATGACTTGGATTTATCGGTGACGGCCATGGCGACGCACACGTCGGCGTAATGGCCGTTGGTGGTGAAGGTTTTTGCGCCGTTGAGGATCCAGTGGGAGCCATCGCGTCTGGCGACAGTGCGCGTGCCGCCGGCGTCGGAGCCGGCTTCGGGTTCGGTGAGCGACCAGGCGCCGATTTTCTTGCCTTGTGCGAGGGGCACGAGATATTTCTGTTTCTGGGCTTCGGAGCCGAATTTGAAAATGTGATTGGAGCAGAGAGAATTGTGAGCGGCGACGATGAGGCCGACGGAGCCGTCCACGCGGGAAAGTTCCTCGATGGCAAGGGCATACTCGGTATAACCCAAGCCGGCGCCGCCGTATTTTTCGGGGAAGATGACGCCCAGGAGACCCATTTCGCTCAGCTTGGGAATAATTTCCGTGGGAAAGCGGGAGACTTCATCCCACTCCATGACGTGGGGAGCGATTTCGCCTTCGGCAAATTCGCGGATGCTGCGGCGGAGCTGCTGCTGTTCTTCGGTAAAGGAAAAATCCACAGGGACTCCGGCGCACTTAAAGCAGCAGTACAGTGCCTGAACTAATCTTATAACAGCTTGGCACACGTCCGCTGATGGGTTGCTCTTCTTGTGATGGTGATGGGGGATAAAGACGAAGGGCCACTTTGACAGGAGGTTCAGAGGTTATGCGCTTTTGCTTTGCGATCGGGAGACGATTTGCTGCAAAGCCAGGAGGGCTTTTTCGATGCCTTTGCGATCCACGTCGCAATGGGTGACAAACCGAACTTCATGCGGTGCGACGTCCAAAGCCCAGATTCCGAGAGCATGGAGCGCATCGCAGAGCTCCACCGCGGTTTTTCCAGTTTGCCGGCAGTCGAAGATTACGATGTTGGTGCGTACGCGCTTGGGATCAATGCTTAGGCCTGGGCTGGCGGCGATCCCTTCGGCCAGGCGGCGGGCATGCTCGTGATCAACGTGGAGACGCTTGGGCGACTCTTCCAAAGCAATCAAACCTGCCGCGGCGAGGACGCCGGCCTGGCGCATTCCGCCGCCGAGCATTTTGCGAAAAATGCGTCCTTTTTCGATGAATTCATGGGAGCCGACGATCATGGAGCCCACGGGAGCGCCAAGGCCTTTCGACAGGCAGAACATTACGGAATCCACGTTGCGGGTCATTGTGGCGACATTTTCGCCGAGAGCCACGGCTGCGTTGAAGATGCGGGCGCCGTCGAGGTGCACTTTTAATCCGGTGGCATGAGCGCGCGAGCAGATTTCGTCCACGAGCGAGGTGAGATAAACCGTGCCGCCAGCCATGTTGTGCGTGTTTTCGAGACAAACGAGAGCGGTTTGCGAATCATAGTAAATCTTCGGGCGAATCACCGATTCGATGGCTTGCCAAGAGAGAATGCCGTCTTCGCCGCGCGCGATCCGCGGCATACAGCCAGCGATGGCGGACATGGAAGCGAGTTCATAGAGATTGACATGGCTGCGCTCTTCGCAGATGACCTCAGCGCCGTGATGGGTCCAACCGCGGATCGAGATGAGATTTCCCATGCAGCCGCTGGGAACAAAAAGAGCGCCTTCCTTGCCGAAAATCTGCGCGGCGCGTTTTTCCAGACGGTTGACGGTCGGATCTTCGAGGTAGACGTCGTCGCCCACTTCGGCTTCGGCCATAGCCCGGCGCATCGCAGCGGTGGGCCGAGTGACAGTATCACTGCGGAGATCCACGACACCAGAGATGGGCGTAACGCGATCGGGATCACTCACTGCGGTAATGCTGATGTCGCCGGATGGCATGACGGGAGGCCCTTTCAGTGGGATTCATCGCAATAATTCCACGAAGACTTCGTTCGAGATACTCAATTTTGCTGGGGCGAGTCGGACGACCGTTCCTTCTTTCTCGACCAATCCCGCTTGCGCAAGTCTCTCGAAACGGGGAGCCAAGGAGACGCCGTAGTCGCGCTCGATGCGGCGGAGGTCAACTCCAGCGAGTTGGCGAAGTCCCAGGAATAATTCCTCTTCAAGAGCCTGGCTGGAGCCGACCGTTTCCAGTTGCTCCACAGGCAAACGGCCTTGGTCTATCGCGTTCACATAGGAAGCCGGGTCGTGAGCATTCGCCCAGCGTTGCGTGCCGGAAAACGAATGAGCGCCCGCGCCAAAGCCAAGGTAGGGTTCGCGGCGCCAGTATTTGAGGTTATGATGGGATTCGCGTCCGGGAAGAGCCCAATTGGAAATCTCATAGTGCCGATAACCAGCTGACGCGAGTGTCGATTGCGCCAGTTCATAGAAATCCGCCATTTCATCGTCGGTGGGAAGCTGCGCGGCACTGTACCGCGGTCCTCCACTGAGCACTTCCCTTCCCAAGCGGCTGCCTTCGTCAATTTCCATCATGTAGATGGAAATGTGGGGCGGGGCCAAAGTCAGGAGCTCTTGAAGCGATCGGCGCCAACTCTCTGCGGTCTGATGAGGCAAGCCGGCGATCAAGTCGAAGCTGATGTTGGTGATCCCCGCGCCATGCAAGGTGGGCACCGCGCGGTAGAGATCCGCGCGACGGTGCATGCGGCCGGCGGCTTTAAGCTCCTGGTCGGAAAATGACTGCGCACCGAAGCTGATCCGGTTTATGCCTGCGCGGGCCCAGGCCGCGGCTTTTTCGGGCTCGATAGTTTCGGGATCCGCTTCGAGCGTTACTTCTTCGAGCAAACAACCAAACGCTTCCCGAATAGAATCCAGCAGAGTCTGCAAATGCGCGGGGTCGAGGAGGCTGGGAGTTCCGCCCCCGATGTAAACCGTGTCCACGGAAGCGCTGGAGAAGCCCTCGGACAGGCGGATTTCGGCAGCTTGGTAGAACTGCGGATACGATTCGATTTCCTTTTTAATGGAGGCGACATACGGCGCAAAGCGAGACGCAGAGACGACCCCCGTGTGGAAATTGCAGTACGTGCATTTCGTCTGGCAGAACGGCACCTGTATGTAGATTCCAAGTTTCATCGCACGATGGTAGAACTTTACCATACCGGCGGACATGGCAGTCCGCTTGTGGATGGAAGAGCCTTGGCCCAGCGCCGGCATTCCCGCGGATTTGCCGGAACTTTTGCCCGCTTTGATCCGTATCCAAGGCATCTCGGGCACGGCCCAAAACTGTGTTCGTTGGAAGGAAGAGCAGCATGGAATCTCTCTGGCAAGACATTCGATTTGGCTTGCGCCTGCTGACAAAGAGCCCAGCCTTCAGCGCCATCGCGATTTTGACGCTGGCCCTGGGAATCGGGGCAAACACAGCCATCTTCAGCATGGCCAACGCCTTTATGTTTCGCCCCTTGCCGGTCAAGAACGCCGATCGTCTGACGGTGGTTGCCAGCCAAAATGGGCGGGACAGCGACCTCAATCAATTGTCGTACCTCGATTTCCTCGACTACAAGCAACAGAACGACGTTTTCACCGACATGACGGAATACACGATGGATTTGGCCGGAATGGGCTTCAAAGGGCACGCGGACCGCATCATCATGAGCTATGTGCCGAGCAACTTCTTTTCGATGCTCGGCCTGCATGCGGCGATTGGAAGACTCCTGGAGCCGGGCGAAGGCGATGCTCGCGGATCTGCCCCGGTGGTCATCCTCGGGCACAGCTACTGGCAGAACCGATTCAGCGGCGATCCCTCCGTGATCGGGCGGAGCGTGCGGCTTGATGGCCAAGCCGTCACGGTAATCGGCGTGATGGAGAAAGATTTCACCGGACCTTATAGCATCGTGGACATGGACGCCTACGCGCCCATCGGAATGTATGGGCTGAACACAAACAGCAGCAAGTTCTTCACCGAGCGCGCGGATCACGATGCGCGAGTGCTGGCCATGCTTAAGCCCGGAGTAACGCCCAAACAGGCCGAAGCTGCACTTGCGGTGATCTCCCAAAGACTGGCTCAGGAGTACCCGCAGAGCGATCAAGGACAAACCGCGCGAGTGATCCCGGAACGCCTGGCCCGGCCGGAGCCCTCTGTGGCGGATTCCATCACACTGGTCGCCACAGTGTTTATGCTTCTGGTTGGGCTAGTCCTTCTTGTTGCATGCGTCAATGTGGCGAATTTGCTACTCGCCAAAGCCGCAGCCCGAGAGAGGGAAATCGCGATCCGAGCCGCCATGGGAGCGGGGCGAATTCGACTGATTCGCCAGCTCTTGACGGAAAGCATCCTGCTTGCCGCTGGCGGCGGCATTGCGGGGGCACTGATGGGAATGTGGGTGTGCCATTCAATGGATAGTCTGCGCCCCGTCGGCGATTTTCCGATGCGTTTCGGCTTCAGTTTTGACTGGCACGTCTTCGGTTACATCGCGGGAATCGCTCTCGCTGCAGGAATTCTGGCGGGCTTGGTTCCTGCGCTCCGGGTGCCTCGCGCCAATCTGATTGGCACCCTGCGGGAGGGTGGGCGAGGCATGATCGGCGACAGCGGGCATCACTGGCTGCGGAACGGACTTGTCACAGCGCAGGTGGCCGGTTCGCTGATTGTACTGATCGCGGCGGGGCTATTTGCGCGCAGCCTCTCCCGAGCGGAGGCTGTAGACCTTGGCTACGATCCACACAATCTGCTAAACGTGGGCATCAATCCCAGCTTACAGGGTTTCGACCAAGACCGCGCAGAAGCCCTACTCCGCGAACTTCTGCGGCGAGCCAAGTCACTGCCGGGCGTTGAGTCAGCGAGTTTCGCCTATACCATCCCAATGAGCTACTACGGCGAGGGAAGGCTGATCTATGCGGAAGGAGAACCAGAAAAAGAGAAGAGCCGGACGCCCGGGGCGGGGGTTAACTCGATCAGCCCGGACTATTTTGAAACCATGCGGATCAAAATTCTTGAAGGCCGCAACTTCACTGAGGCGGATACACGTACATCCGCCCCCGTCGCAATCGTAAATCAGGCCATGGCCAAACTCCTATGGCCCAATCAGGATCCGATCGGGAGGAGCTTTAGTTACGTCAGCGCTTCCGGCCCGTATGTGACGGTTGTCGGCCTGGCAAGAAATGTAAGGAACGACAGCATTACCGAACCGCCGGGAAACTTCTTCTATCTGCCGGAAACACAGTACTACAGGGCAGTCCATGTTCTGCAGATGAGGACAGCTGTGCCACCCGAGACCTTGATTCCCGCCATTGAAGCGCAGGCGCGGGAGCTGGATCCAAACCTTCCGCTTTTCGATGTGATGACGATGGAAAAATCGCTTGAAGGAGCCAACGGCTACTTTCTCTTCAGAATGGGGGCGGCGTTTGCAAGTGTGTTGGGCGGACTTGGACTCCTTCTCGCGGTCGTAGGGGTGTACGGGGTTGTCTCGTACAACGCCAGCCGCCGGACCCACGAAATTGGGGTGCGGATGGCGCTTGGTGCGCGGCCTCTCAGTATTTTTGGACTCGTGCTGCGCCAGGCGGTTGTCCTTGTCGGCGCTGGAGTGGGTATTGGACTTATTGCCGCGCTGGGCGTCACCCGGCTCCTCTCGAGTCTGCTCGTGGGAGTGAGTTCTTACGATCCGCTCACGTACCTCGCAGTTTCCGGGATACTCGTTGGAGTGGCCATGGTTGCATGCTATCTGCCTGCTTATCGCGCCACCCGGGTCGATCCCTCGGTGGCCTTGCGCTATGAATAAGCCCAGCGGTGGGCGATCAACGCGGTGTGTGAGCTAAGCGGGATCGGGCACTACTTTCACGATCATGCGGCGTTCGCGAGGGCCGTCGAATTCGCAGAGAAAAATGCCCTGCCAGGTGCCAAGGACAAGTTTTCCGTTCTCAACCAGAATCATTTGGCTCGTTCCAGTCAGAACGGCTTTGAGGTGGGAGTCTGAATTGCCTTCGCTGTGGCGGTAATCCCCATGATGCGGGACCAGGCGGTCGAAGACCGATTCGATATCACGTGCAACGTCGGGATCGGCATGTTCGTTGATCGCGACTCCCGCCGTCGTATGCGGAACGTAAACGTGACACACGCCGCAGCGCACCGCGGATTCGAGGACGGCCTTTTCGACTTCCCGCGTCACATCCACCAACTGTGTTCGCTTGTCCGTCTTGATTCGCAGAGTTTTCATTGAAGGCTGCTCTGAAACATGCACACGAATTCTAGCCTTGCCAAAGCGGGACGATTCTCAGGGAATCGGCACGATGAAATGTTGCCCCAGGGATTTGATCGAAGTGTGGTTTTCAAGATCGCGTAGCCCGGAGAAACCCCATCGCGCCAAAAACGGGAGAAAATTCAAGTCCCGGGACTGCAAGGCCTTTCGCGGATAAAGCAGATTATTGAGAAAATCCTCATGGGCAGCGAGAACGCCAGTCTTGCGGTCGAACGCATGGCCCGCTTTTTGTCGCAATTTATCCACCTGGAATGCAACCTTCTTTTTGGTGGTTTCGACCGCAGGTAACAAAGTGGGATCAACTTTTGTGAGCGTCGAGGCCCATTTGTCCAAAACCTTGTCGATTTGCTTCGCGTCTTTCTCAAACTGCTTCGCAATGGGTTTCGGGAGATTGGCGGAGTGGATATGGCGGCGGACCCACTGCGGACCCTTCCAAACGTCCTCTACCTGCAAACCGTACTCTTCCAGGAGGCGCTGGCCTTTGGGATCCACGATCGTGAATCCCGCGCGAGGAAGGAGCGCCGGCATGCGTCCGAGAATACCGCGATACAGAACTTCCGATTGCGCAAAATAGGATACCTCCGCGGGACCAACTACACATGCCACCGTGGGAAAGAGATAATCCTGAACTACAGGCCGCAGGAGCGCGTTGGCGCTGAATTTTTCGGGTTCCGCCTTGATGCGCGCCAACAATTCATCGCGGCCCCAGGACATTTCTCCGGAGCGGAATTTCTTGTCATTGGCGGTGATCGGCTGGCGCACGCCGCCGCCAGTGAAGAAAAGGAGTGCGCTCCGGGCAGTCACCTTGACTTGTGCGGCATAACCTTCGCGTTCGAGTTCATTGTCGCGATTCAGGAGCTCCGCGTTGAGCGCCTCACGATTTTCAATGGCCTTGACGTAGACCGGTGAAGCAATGCGATGGACGCGGGCGTCCAAAGGATCAATCAAGATCAATCCGTAATCGGCGAAGATCTGCGCAAACAATTTTCCGAAAGCGCCTGCGTAGGATTCCTCCGGGCGGTAGAACTCGCGCAATAGTTTCGCGAGGGCAGCACCCTCCGCTCCCGGAAGCATGACCGTAGCCGCTCTCACCAGCTCGCTGATGGATTCTCCGAGGCGAATTGAACCAACTGGCGCGCCGTGGCTGGGAGCCGGAGGAAGCTCAAAATGCGCGAGCTCCCCGTCCTGAAAAAACGTGGTGTGGCGGACCTCGTCGAGGTCGTGATCTTCCGTGGCCATCCAAAACAGCGGCACGGCGTCTATGCCCGCTTCGGTAACCTCCTTGGCCACTTTGATTGCGGAAAGAGCCTTGTAGATTGCGTAGGCCGGGCCGGTGAAGAGGCCCACTTGTTGTCCGGTAAGGATGGCGACAGCGGCATTCTCGAAACGGGCCAGGTTGCGCTCCGTCTCCTTACCCGCGCCGAATGCGGCGTTCTGTTCACGGAGGATGTTCGCAACGGATTGCCGGCGGTCAGAGGGATAATCCAGTGAATTTGCGGCGCGGGTGACGCTTTCAAGCGAAGGAGGAAGAGGATAAAAGCGGGAAACGCGGGAATAGTCATAAAGGAGGTCAAGTGACAGCTTTGGCTGGTGAGGCAGGCATCGGAAGGGCAGGGGGCGACAGTGCATGAGTTCTTAGATGATACCGGGGGCTGGAGGTCACACACAATGGACAGCCGGGAAGAAGTTCAGACACCGCGAGTGAGCCAGGATTTCGGCTGGGAACTTCGTTAGGTCCTAAGAAGAGGCGCGAGTTGCCGCAGTTTCCAGAGCCGAGAGGGTCTCGCTGATCTTTCTTCTGGAACTCTCTGACACAGGCTGAAGCGGGAGACGCGGCGGACCGCCGTAATAGCCGCACAAATCCATGGCGTGCTTCACTCCGGGAATGCCGGCTTCGGAAACAATGAGTTTTGAAGCGATCAGCAGTTTGGACTGGAGTTGGCGAGCCTCGTCCAGGCGCTTTTGGCGGAAAAGACTGTAGAGCGCTGCGCAAGCTTCGGGGAGGGCCGCCGCAAGCGCGAGGATGGCGCCTCGCGCACCCATCATCAGAGAAGGAAAGACGACGGAAGCTGACCCGGTGAAGACCTGAAACTCGCCGTGGGCGGCGCCGACAACTTCGCTCAGGCGGCGGACGTCTCCAGAACTGTCCTTGATGCCGAGGATGTTCAGATGCTTGGAAAGAGCCAGAATTTCCGGCGTTTCGAGGGTAACTCCGGTGAATTGAGGAATGTTGTAGAGCAGGATGGGAATGGGGGAGGCGTCGGCGACAGCGCGGTAATGAGCGACCATCGCTTCAGCTTTGTAAAAAGGTTTGTAGTAGTAGGGCGTTTTCACCAGCGCGGCTTCGTAGCCGAGGCTCGCCGCTTTTTTCGTCTTGCGAATGGTTTCGCCGGTGGATTCCGCACCGGTTCCCGCGATCATCCGCTTGCCCGGGGCTGCGGCGTCTCTCACTGCAGCGAGAATTGCGTCTTCTTCCGACGCGGAGAGCATGACCGCTTCGCCCGTCGAACCCAGGACGACATAGCCGGAAACGGCTGTCTGATTGTAGCAAGAGACGTTCTGGCGAAGTGCCTGGAGGTCCACCTCGCCTTCAGCGGAAAACGGGGTGGTCAATGCAGGATAGATTCCGGAGAAGTCCACGGTTCAATCTCCCGGCGCGGCGGATTCGGAAGCTGCGAGCTGTCCGCGGTGCAAATCCTGGAGCGCGGCGACCGGAGTGCCCTGATCGAGAAGAGCGGCGATGCCGCGCGCGGCGGCGTGCGCTGCTGCAAGAGTCGTGATGCACGGAATGTTATAGCGGATCGCGGCGCGGCGGATGGACTTTTCATCGTAGAACGATTCGCGGCCAAGCGGGGTGTTGATGACCAGATCTATTTTTCCGGTCTTGACCAAATCCACGATGTTGGGCCTGCCCTCATTCACCTTGAAGACGGCTTCCGCTTCGATTCCCGCAGCCTGGAGAGCGGCGGCCGTTCCGCGTGTAGCGACCAAGCGGAATCCGAGCGCGGCAAGTTCTTTTCCGACGGAGGCAACGTGGCGTTTGTCGCGGTCGTTGACGCTGAGGAACACCGTGCCGTGGCGGGGAAGGCGCTGTCCGGCGGCGAGCTGCGCTTTGGCGAAGGCCAAACCGTAAGAGGTGGAGATGCCCATGACTTCTCCGGTAGAGCGCATCTCGGGACCGAGGATCGTGTCCACGCCGCGGAATTTGTTGAAAGGAAAAACCGGCGACTTTACGGAATAAAACTCGTGCACGGCGACTTCCGATACGCTGTTGTGCCTTACGAGTGGGAGATTCAGGTCGGCAAGCCTCCGTCCGGCCATGAGCCGCGCGGCTACTTTGGCGAGAGGAACGCCAGTGGCTTTGCTGACATACGGCACGGTGCGGGAGGCGCGCGGATTCACCTCCAGCACGTAGACAACATCGCGCTGGATGGCGTACTGCACATTCATGAGGCCGACCACCTTCAGAGCAAGTGCGAGGCGCTTGGTGTAATCGCGAATGGTGTTAAGGACCGTGGGAGTCAGGCTTACCGGTGGGAGAACACAGGAAGAGTCGCCGGAATGAACGCCGGCTTCTTCAATGTGTTCCATGATGCCGCCAATCACGACATCGGTGCCGTCGGCGAGGGCGTCCACGTCTACTTCGGTGGCTTCCTCGAGAAACTGATCAATGAGCACGGGCCGCGCTGGGCCCATCAGCGCCGCCTGGGCGACGTATTCCTGGACAGTATTTACGTCGTAAGCGATGACCATGGCTCGGCCGCCGAGAACGTAACTAGGCCGCACCAGAACGGGCAATCCGATCTCGTTGGCCAACCGCGCGGCTTCTTCGGGAACGAGCGCGGTGCCATTACGGGGCTGAGGAATTTTCAGCTCATCGAGGAGGCGGCCAAAGCGACGGCGGTCTTCCGCGAGATCAATGGATTCCGGCGCGGTGCCAACGATGGGGACGCCGTTGCGCTTCAACTCCAGCGCCAAATTCAAGGGGGTCTGGCCGCCAAACTGGACGATGACTCCCTGAGGCTTTTCGCGCTCCACGATAGCGAGGACGTCTTCGAGCGTGAGCGGCTCGAAATAAAGCCGGTCGGAAGTGTCATAGTCGGTTGAGACGGTTTCCGGATTGCAGTTCACCATGATCGTCTCATAGCCGTCTTCGCGCAGTGCGAACGCGGCATGGCAACAGCAATAGTCAAATTCAATTCCCTGCCCGATGCGGTTGGGGCCACTGCCGAGAATCATGATTTTCGGGTGCGGCTGGGAATCGGATTCGTCCTCATCCTCGTATGTGGAATACATATACGGAGTGAAGGACTCAAACTCCGCGGCGCAAGTGTCCACGCGTTTGAAGACCGGTGCGACGCCATAACGGGCGCGCTGCAGGCGCACCGCAGCCGGTGTCGTCTTCCACATGTGGGCAAGCTGTTCGTCGCTCGTGCCGTGGCGCTTCACTTCACGAAGCAAGTCCTTTGAGGCGGTTTCCACGGTCACACCCGAAGCGCGCTTGTTCATGGAAACAAGCTCTTCAATCTGGCGGATGAACCAGGGATCAATTTTCGTCAGCTCGCAGATTTCTTCGCCCGGCAAACCTCGTTCGGCTGCGGTGAGCAGCCAGTGAATGCGGTCCGGGCGAGGAGTGGCAAGTTTTTCGCGCAGAAGCGAGTCGGGAGCTTCCGCCGGGGCGCGCCACGGCGCATGAGGCTCCAGCGAACGAATGGCCTTTTGCAGAGACTCCTTGAAGGTCCGCCCAATGGACATCACCTCGCCCACAGATTTCATTTGCGTGCCGAGCGTGGTGTCCGCTCCGGGAAACTTCTCAAACTGCCATTTCGGAATCTTTGTGACCACGTAATCTATCGTCGGTTCGAAACACGCGGGCGTCTTTTTCGTGATGTCGTTCGGGATTTCGTCCAGAGACATACCCACGGCCAGGCGTGCCGCAATCTTGGCAATCGGGAATCCCGTGGCTTTGCTGGCAAGCGCGGAGCTTCGGGACACGCGCGGATTCATCTCGATAACGACCATCCGACCGTTTTCCGGGTTGACCGCGAATTGTACGTTGGAGCCACCTGTTTCCACGCCAACTTCGCGAATGATCGCCGCGGCCGCGTCGCGCATGCGCTGGTATTCCTTGTCCGTGAGCGTTTGCGCGGGCGCAACGGTGATGGAATCGCCGGTGTGGACGCCCATCGGGTCGAAATTCTCGATCGAGCAAATGACCACGAAATTGTCGCGGAAGTCGCGCATCACTTCCAGCTCGAATTCTTTCCAGCCAAGAACCGATTCCTCGACCAGGGCTTCGTGCACCGGGCTGACGTCCAGCGCATGAGAAATGGCCTCGGAAAATTCCTCTCGGTTGTAGGCGATCGCGCCGCCAGTTCCGCCCAAAGTGAACGATGGCCGGATGACGAGCGGGAATCCGAGCTGCTCACAAAGGCGCAGGGCATCCTGCGCGTTGTTGATCAGCGCGGACGCAGGTACTTCCAGGCCAATTTTGCGGCAGGCATCCTTGAACCACAGGCGGTCTTCGGCCACTTTGATGGCGCGCAGCGATGCGCCGATCATTTCGACGTGATATTTTTCCAGCACTCCGCCTTCAGCAAGCTCTACGGCAAGATTCAAGCCAGTCTGGCCGCCGACCGTCGGCAATAAAGCATCCGGGCGCTCGCGAGCGATGATTTCCTCGAGATATTCCTTGGTCAAGGGTTCGACATAGGTGCGGTGCGCCAATTCCGGGTCGGTCATGATGGTCGCCGGATTTGAGTTGACCAGGACGACTTCGTAGCCTTCGGCGCGCAATGCCTTGCAAGCCTGCGCGCCGGAATAGTCAAATTCGCACGCCTGCCCGATGATAATCGGGCCAGAACCAATGATCAGAATCTTCTTGATGTCCTTTCGCTTCGGCATCCTTCCCCTTCGAGGCTATCTATTTATCGTCACAGCAAACCGTATCGCTCCCGATTTCCTATCTTCGCGAACTTCCCGGGCTCTGCCACTCTTTCATCATGTCCGTAAACTGCGTGAACAAATAGTGCGAATCGTGCGGACCCGGCGACGCTTCCGGATGATATTGCACACTGAAAAGGGGCGCCGACCGGTGCCGGAAGCCTTCGTTGGTCTGATCGTTGAGGTTCAAATGAGTCATTTCCACGTCGCTCGACGGCAGGGACTCAGGATCCACGCAAAACCCATGATTTTGAGCGGTGATCTCAACCTGGTTGGTCAGCAGATTCTTCACCGGATGATTCGAGCCGTGGTGTCCGAATTTCAGCTTGAAAGTTGTTCCGCCGAGCGCAAGTCCGCAGACTTGATGCCCAAGACAAATCCCGAACACGGGTACGCGTCCAACGAGCTTGCGCACATTTTCGACCGCGTAGTTCATGGGCTGGGGATCGCCCGGGCCGTTCGACAGGAAAACGCCATCCGGCTTCATTCCCAAAATGTCTTCCGCGGAAGTCCCAGCGGGCACCACTCCCACTTCGCAGTGATGATCGGTCAGTAGCCGCAAAATGTTCTGCTTGATTCCGAAATCATAAGCAACGACCCGGAATCTCTCTGTTCCCTGCTGGGAATCGGCCTCGCCCATGGATTCCGACCAGGGCGAGGTAGCCAGTTCGATGGATCCTTGCGCCCAGTCGTATGGCTTGGCGCAGCTCACGCAGCTGGCGAGTTCCTGTCCGGCCATGCTGGGGAGCTGCTTGGCCTCAAAGATAAGCTGTTCCGCCGAGGTACCGTCCGTGGACACGATGCCGCGCAGAGCTCCCACCTTACGAATGTGACGAACCAGAGCGCGGGTATCCAGGTTCCAAATCACGGGAATTTTGTGGCGGTTTAGATAGAGATGAGCGGACTCCGTGGAACGCCAGTTGGACGAGATTTGCGAAAACTCCCGTACCACCAACGACTCAATCCACGGACGCGATGATTCCTCGTCATCGAGATTCGCGCCCACGTTTCCGATGTGCGGATAGGTCAGGCAGACGATTTGCCCCGCATAGCTCGGGTCTGTGAACACTTCCTGATAGCCGGTGAGGCTGGTATTGAAAACGACTTCGCCGCCGCGGCGCGTAATGGCACCGGCAGCGCGGCCGTTAAAGACGCGTCCGTCTTCGAGCGCGAGAATCGCAGGGCGGTGTGGAACTTCGCTCAGATGGTCCTCCGTCCTTCATTCCTACTTGTCTTGAGCGTCCGTCGAGTAAAGAGTTCCAAAGTGATCCATGGGCCAATACGCAAACACGGCCCGCCCGTAAATAAAGCGGCGGGCCACGGGGCCAAAAATCCGCGAATCATTCGAGCTGATCCGGTGATCGCCCATTACAAAATACATCTGGCGCGGAACTTTTACGGGACCAAAGTCAGTCATGTCCTCGTATTTCGCCGGCACGTAGGGTTCCGGAAGCGTCTTGCCGTTCACGCACACGATGCCCTGGCGAATCTCCACCGTTTCTCCAGGAAGCGCGATCACCCGCTTTATGAACGATTTCGAGCGGTCGAGCGGGTACCAGAAAACCACCACATCGCCACGCTCAATCGGCTCGAAGCGATAAACAAACTTGTTGATGAATATGCGTTCCTGGTCGGAGAGAAGCGGCGCCATGCTGGTTCCCTCAACTTTGACCGGTTGATAGAGGAACACGATGATGATCAGCGCCAGTCCAATGGCGATGAAAAGGTCGCGGGTCCAAGTGCGAATTTCGTTACGCAAGGAATGGGCGCGAGAATTTGCGCCGGGAGCGGACTCTGCCCGGGAAGAGGAAGGAGAAATCGCCGTGGCGGGAGGAACAGCTTGCGCGGGAAGTGGTTTCTCGTCCTTGTTCTGCATTTTCTCTTACCTTGTACTTATAACATGCGAATCGCTTGCTGCGCTATTGCGATTTTGCCGATACGCCGTCACAGAATGACGGCGCAAATCGAAGTTTCATGCTTGGCGCGCGCATACCCTGCCCGGCACATAATCGCGCTCCAGGAGGCCCGTTCGCCGCGGCCGGCGAATCATTGAGAAGCCGAAGAGTCACGGCACATTCATGCGCGACAGGGAATAGTTCAAATTGGCCAGCGCCGCGATCACGGCCGTCTCCGTCCGGAGAATCAGCGAGCCCATTGAGGCCTGCAGGAAACCCGCGCGCTCTGCTTGACTGAGTTCCGGGTCGCTCCATCCCCCTTCCGGCCCGATCGCAAGTGCTACGCTGGACGGAAACTTCCCCTCGAGAATGGATTTCATGGGAGGTGCATCTTGCCGCTCGGAAAGCAGAAGTTTGATTTCCGCTTGCGCGCTTGAGAAAGCCTGCTCAGGTTCAGTCAAATTGCCCAAGGAAGGCGCGCGTACGCGCCGAGACTGTTCGGATGCACCTAGAAGAATTTTCTTCCAACGGTCTGCGCGCTTCGGAGCCGCCTTGAGGAGAGCTTTTTCACTGCGTTCGGCGGCGATCGGCATGATCCTGCCGACGCCCAGTTCGGTCGCTTTCTCCAAAGCCCACTCGAAGGCATCAAACTTCACGATAGAGAGCAATAGAATGATATCCGTGGCGGAAACCTGAGCGGGCAGACGGTCAACCAGCTTGAATTCAATCCGTTCACGCGCCACTTTCTCAACTTCTGCAAGCCAGACGCTCTGCCCGTCACTCAGTTCGAGCAGCTGCCCGGTGTGCGCGCGAAGAACGTGGCCCAGGTGATGGGCGGCTTCCCCCGCCATCACGGCGCGCCCGTTCTGAAACCCTTCGACGAAAAACCGCCTGCGCATGTACGTCTAAGTTTATAGGAACCTGATTCGATGCGCTTTCTTTGGTGAGCGCCCGAGGCGCAACGGCCCAGACAAGCCTCAGCCAAAGATGTCCTTTACTTTGTCAAAGAACGTCGAGCCTCGTTCGGCAGGCTTGTTTTCCACCTTGATCGTGGCTCCGAGTTGCTCCATCAGCCTGCGCTGCTCGCGATTCAGCTTGCTCGGCGTGACCACTCGCACGTGGTAATACAGATCACCTCTAACGCCACCGTGGGGATCGGGCAACCCGCGGCCCTTCATACGGAAAACCGCGCCACTCTGCGTCCCTTCGGGAATCTTCAGTTGTTCGTCTCCGTTCAGACCGGGAACCTGAATTTCCGCGCCAAGTGCCGCTTGCGCAAGGCTCACCGGAATCGTGCAGTACAAATCGGCGCCGCGCCGCTCAAAAAATGGATGTTCCTTTACCTCCAGGAAGATGTAGAGATCGCCATTCGGGCCGCCATTCGGCCCAGCTTCTCCATCCCCCGGCTTGCGCAATTGAGTGCCGGTATCCACGCCCGGCGGAATGCGTAGATCAATTGTTCTTTCACGCTCAATTCTTCCCTTTCCTTTGCAATCCGGACACCGCTCGCGAATCACCTGGCCTGCGCCCTGACAAGCCGGGCACGTGCGCGTAATGGTGAAGAATCCCTGCTGATAGGCAAGCTGGCCGCGGCCGCCGCAGGTCTGGCAAGCCGTCACGCCGGTTCCCGCTTTTGCCCCTGTCCCCTTGCAGACGCCGCAAAGTTCCTGCCGCGGGAGTTTTATTTTGGTGGTAACGCCCGCGGCGGCTTCCTCAAAGGTCAGCGTCATGTCATAGCGAAGATCCGCGCCGCGCTGGGTTCTCGATCTTCCCCGCCTTCCGCCGAAAAGATCCTCGAAGCCAAAAAAATCGCCAAAAATATCGTGGAAATCCTGGAAAATCGTGCCGTTGAAATCCACCCCACCGGCGGACCCGCTCAATCCGGCGTGTCCATACGTGTCGTACACCTGGCGCTTCTCGGTGTCGCTGAGCACGCTGTAAGCTTCCGTGGATTCGCGGAACTTTTCCTCCGCCTCCGACTTGTTGTCCGGATTGCGGTCCGGATGCCACTTGAGCGCAGCTTTGCGATAAGCAGACTTGATCTCTTCAACGGACGCCGTCCGCGTAATTCCCAACACTTCGTAATAGTCTCGCTGATTTCCCTTGGGCATCTTTCTCCTCAGACCTTGCAGCACGCCGAGGATTCAGCGCGCGATTTGTCTCCCTTTCGCCGCCAGATTAATTCACCGTACTCTTCGATGCGGTGGCGGGATGCACGGCTACGCGCACCATGGCCGGCCGCAAAACGCGCCCGTGAAAAACATATCCGGGCTGGAACACCTGGAGGATGGTTCCATCGGGATACTCGGATGTTTCCGTCCGGTCCAATGCCTGGTGCAAATGAGGATCGAAGGGTTTGCCCAGCGGATCCACCCGCTCGGCGCCGAGCTTTGCCAAGCTATCGAGCAATTGCTTGTAGATCAGCTCGAATCCCTTGCGATAGCTTTCATATTCCTCTTCGCGGTGCGCTGCCAGGGCATGCTCAAATCCGTCCACAACGGGAATCAGCCCCTCGATCACCCGGGCTGTCGCGTACTTTGATTCTTCCCCGCGCTCCCGCTCAATTCGTTTGCGATAATTGTCGAAATCCGCCTGTCGCCGCAGCAGCGTCTGCCGCAAATCTTCCAATTCCGCCATGGCCTTCGCCAAATCGGCTTCCGGGCGCGGCACTTCTTCGGCCGCTCCCTGGTTATCACCGCGCGGGTCCTGCTTTTCCGGATCGTGCTTTGCGTTGATCTTGATCTCCTTGGCCACGTTTTGCTTCCTTCTCTGAAACAATCGCTACTGTGCTACTGAATCTTGTCCAGCGCTTCGCTGAAAAGCTGTGCCACATAGGCCACGGCGCTGATCGCCCGTTCATAGTGCATCCGCGTGGGGCCGATGACGCCCAGCGAACCCTGCACTACGTCGCCGCGCGCGTAGGGCGCGCTGATCAGCGCCAGATTTTCTCCCGCGTTGGGAAGCTCTTTCACTCCGATCTGCACGAGCACAGGCTCCGGAGCGTCAATACAGGCGTTGAGCACAGTGATCAGCCGGTGCTTTTCCTCGATCGCGCCAAGCAAATCGCGTAGTTGTACCTGGTCGGAAAATTCCATCGCCCCGACCATTTGAGCCGTTCCCTCCACGTGCACCTGGCGCGACGGATCGTCGCCAAGCAGCGCGGGATCGCACAACACCAGAGCACTGCCAACCAGCCCTTCGTAGCGCTCGCGGTCGGTCGCCAACTTTTGCAGAAGATCGCCGCGAATGGCCCCCAGCGTCCAGCCGGAATATTGCTGGTTCAGAAATTCCGCTGTTGCGTCGAGTTCCGCCTGCGTGAAGTGCCGGCCCGGCCGCAGAATCCTGTCGCGCGCAATCCCTCCGGGCGAAATCAGGACGACCACCACGCGCCCATCCGGCAGGAGCCACATTCGCGCATGCTCCAAGACGGTTTTCCCGAGTGGAGGCGAAACGATGATTCCCAAACCCTGCGAGACCGCCGCAAGAACATGCCCCGCGCGCTCCGTGATTTCCGAGGAGTTCGTGGCAACCGCAAGTTCTCTGCGGATCCACTCCTTGTCTTCCAGGCTCATCGTTGCCTGAGAGGCAATTTCCTGAGCGAAAAACCGGTATGCCGCTGCCGTGGGTACGCGACCGGCAGAGGTATGCGGCTGGTACAAGAAGCCGCCGTCTTCGAGGTCGGCCATAATGTTGCGAATCGTCGCCGTGCTGAGTGTTTCTTCGAAGCGCTTGGAGATCGCACGCGAAGATACAGGCTCACCCGATTCAATATACGTGCGGACAATGTCCGCCAGAATCTGGCGATTGCGGCGTTCCTGAAGGGCAGCGTTGCGCATGGCAGCACTCGCACAAGAGCAGTGCTACCTTCTATTCTAGGAACCCTGTCAAGTTCGGTCAACGCGCGGTGCTATCCGCGTGTCGCAATTGCCCAAAGGGCCTCAATTATTGTCAATCTGCGCTCGCTGCAGCTTGTCCGAATAATCCACATAAATCGTTTTCCATTCAGTGAAAAAATCAATTGCGGCAATCGCTGCCTCGCGATGGCCGTTCCCGGTTTGCTTCGTTCCACCAAAGGGCAAATGGGTTTCCGCGCCGATCGTTGGCGCGTTCACATACACGATGCCGGTGTAAAGGTCGCGCGCCGCCGCAAACGCACGATTCACGTTTCTCGTATAGATTGACGCGGACAGTCCGTAAATCACGCCGTTTGCAACATCCAGCGCCTGTTCCAGGCTCTCGATCGGTATCACGGTGACCACCGGGCCAAAGATCTCTTCTTGCGCGATACGCATCGAGTCTGTGCAGTCTCCAAATACTGTAGGCTCGTGGAACCAGCCCTTTGCATACTCGCCCGAGTTGAGCCGGTTGCCGCCCGCCAGCAGCTTGGCTCCTTCACTTTTTCCGATCTCAACGTAGGACATTACCGTCTGCAGTTGCGACTCGTTGATGCACGGACCCATGTCAACCGAGGAGTCCAGCCCGTTGCCCACTTTCAGGCTCTTGGCGCGCTCCACAAAGCGGGACACGAATTCCTTATAAACTGACTTATGGACCGCGACACGGCTGGCGGCAGTGCACCGCTGGCCTGTGGTGCCAAAACCGCCCCAGATCGCCCCGTCGATTGCCAAATCCAGATTGGCGTCATCCATCACAATGATGATGTTTTTCCCGCCCATTTCCAGGCTACAGTGTTTGAAAGCCGGCGCGCAGGTTTGCGAAATCACACGCCCCACTCCCGTGGAGCCTGTGAAGCTGATCACCGGCACGTCGTTGCTTGCGGTCAGGGTTGCACCCACTTTCGACCCGCTGCCGCTCACCAGATTCAGAACTCCGCGCGGCACCCCTGCCTCCGTCAGGACCTGGACCAGGTTGTACACGGAAAGCGGTGTGTCCTGGGCTGGCTTGATGATTACGGTGTTCCCGCTGATCAACGCGGGCATGATCTTCCACGAAGGAATCGCCATCGGGAAGTTCCATGGAGTGATCATTCCACACACGCCAATGGACTGCCGGACGCTCATCGCGAATTTGTTGGGCAATTCCGAGGGCGTTGTCTGGCCGAAGAGCCGCCGGCCTTCTCCGGCCATGTAATACGTCATGTCAATGGCTTCCTGCACGTCGCCGCGCGTTTCGGCCAGAACCTTTCCCATCTCTCGGGTCATATCCCGCGAAAACTGTTCCTTGCGCTGCATCAACAATTCCGCAGCCCGGAACAAAATTTCAGCGCGCTTCGGCGCCGGCACGAGACGCCATGTCCTGTACGCTTGCTTCGCGGCATCTATGGCCGCGTTAACATCCTCCCCGTTGGAGGATACAAACATCCCGATCAGCTCTTCGGTATTGGCGGGATTGCGATTTTCGTACGCCTTTCCGCCGCTCGCTTCTACCCACTCACCATCAATGAAATTCTTGTAAACCCTCGGCGCGGCTGCTGTTGCCATGGCCCCTCCTCATCCTGCTTCTCACGCCGCAATTCCAGGGAATGCAGCGACAAAACAAATTTTTGCCCTTGCCTGAAATCTTACAGACCGCAGGGACATGCCGTCAAACGGACGCGTTTTTTTCTGAAGCTTTTTGAAGTGCGCGTATCCTTTTACGCGGATCTGGCATGTACCGCTTGAGCTGTTCCGTGCGACCTTTGGCCTAGTATTAGGCAATTCTAATCGCGTTTGGACCTTCAGGCGCTCTCATTGAACCGGGCAGTTCCCTTCTCCGGCGAAACTGTGTCACTGCAAAAGCCGGAGGAGCTGTGACCGGGAAGGATCGCTTGAATTCACCTGTTTTGCCGCAAAAATCATCGCGCCGCAGCCAGCGCATCCTCCTGGCCATTGGCGTTCTTGTGAAGGGCGTGCGCCTCGACGGCAAGCCCTTTTCGGAAAAAACTTCCACTCTGGTGGTGAACGCACACGGGGCCTCGCTGCGGCTTCGAGAGCCGGTGGCCTCCGGCCAGTACCTCACCGTGACAAACCTGAAAACAAATGAGGTATGTGATTGCAGGGTGATCGAAGTGATGCCCGGACAATCAGGCGAACCTGAAGTCGGAGTGGAATTCGCGGAGCCCCTCCCGCGCTTTTGGCGCGTCGCCTTTCCGCCGGAGGACTGGTCACCCCACGGCCCGGAAGCGAAGCGCAGAGAAAAGTCCAGCCACCCAGGAACTCCAACGGCTAAGCCGCGCTGAGTGTCAATTTACCAACTCTTTTTTGCCGGTTTCGGGAAGGTACCGGGGACGCTACTGCCTCTCGGCACTTTGCGGAGGAGTCACAGGATCCGCAGAAGTCGAATTAATTGGAGGGAGCGGTGCTGCAATCCCCGCTGTTTCCGATCCCAGCCCAAGCTTCTCCAGCGAAAGCGCGTCAATCTTTCCTGAGGGGTTTAATCCGTGTTCCGCCTGGAATTTGCGCATAGCTTCGATCGTGCTGTTATCCCATTTTCCGGTCGGCTCGCCGGTATACTCTCCGTCTTTTGCAAGGGCGGCTTGAATCTCTGAAATGCGATCCTTGGTCGGCGCTTTTTGCCCGCGATACCGGCGCGAATATCTCCTTCGAGACCGTTTACTTGCTTTGCGAATGTGCACGACCTTCGAGGATGAAGTGTGCCTCCGCGATTTCTTGACCTGCTCTCTTTGCGCATGTGCTGAAGGAGCCCAGGCCCCCAGGCAGAGCGCAATGAAGGCCAGCAGGGCCGGAAAGAAAGCGAAGTGCTGCAATTTGTTTGGCCGGTTCATTGGATTGTTCCGCCCGTTCCTATTGTCCGTTGTCTGAAGGCACGACTCCGGATAGGAACACTGTCAAGACCCGGTTGCCGTCCGTTGCCCTCAACACCTTAAACACCACGCTCGCTCCTGGCTTGAGCTTCGCGATAGCCGCTTTATAATCCGCCATGGAAGTGACCGGTTGCCGGTTGATTTCCGCGATCACGTCTCCGCGCGTGAAGCCCAGATCGTCGGTGAAGCTAGCTGGATCAACCGCCGTCACAACCACGCCTTTGTAACCCTCCACGCCAACCTGCGACGCCCTCTCCGGAGTAAGGCTCTCGACGCGCAATCCAAATTCCGCCGGTGCCTCTTCATCGGGCTGGTCGTTCATCTTTCCCGCCGCGTTTGGAAACACTCTGGTGCGGTCTTCCACCACGGCGTCGGCTTCCTTCTGCTGCCCCTCTCGCACAAAGTCGAGCTTTACCTTGCTCCCGATGGGCGCTTGCGCGATCGGGTTGACCAGATCGTTTCCTGTTTTCACTGCCTTGCCATTCACGGCGGTAATCACATCTCCGCCCTTCAGTCCCGCCTTCTCCGCCGGGCTGCCGGGTTCCACGCCCATAATGACCACGCCGTACGGAGCACCGAGTTCCTTGAGGGTGATCGGATTCGTGCCCAGGTCCTCCTGGAACGAAACGCCAATGGAACCACGGGTCACACGCCCTTGTTTGATCAGTTGGTTGTAAACGTTGATGGCCGTACCCGAAGGCAGCGCAAATCCGACGCCTTCATATCCGCGGCCTCCCGTGATGATCGCCGTATTGATACCGATCACCTGCCCGGCAAGGTCCACCAGCGGCCCACCGGAATTCCCCGGATTGATCGCAGCGTCCGTCTGCAGGAAGCGTTGAAACTGCCTCCCGACGTTGGTGCGGTCCGTCGCGCTGATGATTCCGGCCGTAACCGTGGCCTGCAAGCCAAAGGGGCTTCCAATCGCCAGGACCCAATCTCCCACATGTACGCCGTCCGAGTTCCCCAATTTGGCGGTCGGCAGTTCTTTTCCCGCCTCAATCTTGATCACCGCCAGATCGGTTTCCTGGTCCACCCCCACGAGCTTGGCCGAATATTTGGTCGGATCGCCGTTCAATTGCACCTGAATTTTCGTGGCCTGTTCGACAACGTGATTGTTCGTCAGGATGAAGCCGTTCTTGTCCACGATCACACCGGATCCCAGGCTGCGCTCCGCAGCCGGTGGCGCATCTGACCGCCCGTCAAAGAAATGATCGAAAAAGTCCTGCATCGGATCGTCCTGATCGGAAGACCCTGGGCGTCGCTTCCGGTTCGTTTGCTGCTTTTCCAGCACCTGGGTGGTCGAAATATTCACAACCGCGGGCTCCACCTTATTGACAATGGATGCAAAGGAGGCCGACGACGGAACCATTTCCGGAACGGCCAGTGGCGTGGCTCCTCTTCCGGCCGCGAAACTCATGCTCTTCATGGCGGATACGCGTCCGGAGACGATCGTGCCGATAAAGATCCCCACCACCAGCGTCAGGCCCACGAAAAACGAAGCCAGGACCTTCCTGCGGCGCGCCCAATCGAATAGTTCTTTCACTTGCTCACCCATTGGAAGCACTCCCGCGTCTCTCCGCCACTCTTGCCTTCGCGGACGGCTCCGCGAACTGCTCTAGCAGTATATCACCGCGCTCTATTTGGGGTTGCGGCTTCCCAGGCCTGCTACGGGAAACATACTGTACCAAAGGCCGGGCATCCCCGTCGCCGTCTCTTCCTTTGACGCGCGGCAGCGGAAAACTGTTGTCACGATCTGCCCCTTGTCCAGGAGCCCCCCAGCCAGTTCGCATAATCAGGGTCATTGCACCTCTTGACATTTCTCGCAAACTCATCCATAAATCATAGAGCCGCGGTTGCGGCGGGGCGACCGGTTAGCGGGAGCCTTTGACACGTGGCGATTTAGGGCAACTTGCTCCACGTAAAAAACTGCTAAAGAGCTGGCAGAGATTCTTAGAAGTTTTGAGACCCCTCCTTGCACTCTTTGGCACGGAGGGTTTTTTGTTTCCCTCCGCGCTGCCCGATTCGGCCATTCTGTCATCAGGAAAGAGCACGCTGCTGGCCCAGCCTTGCCTCTGCAAGCGTGCCATATCGGGGGAATGATGCCGGACCATTACCAGTTGCGATGTCGCGAGTGCGGAAAGACCTGGGGCAATGCGCCCAAGTCCTTCTGTGAAGATTGTTTTTCTCCTCTGGAAGTTGCTTTCGACTACGAAGTGCTCAGGAAGGTCGCCAGCAAGGACAAAACTAAGTCCCGGCAGTTCAACATGTGGCGCTATGCGGAATTTTTGCCTCTTCCCGAAAATTTTGCTGTGCCAAACGCCGTCGGAGGGACGCCCCTAGTCCCTTCACTGAAGCTCGCCTCCCAGTGGGGGCTCAAGGAGCTTTTCTTCAAGAACGACGCAGTCTGTTTTCCTTCCCTTTCCTTCAAGGACCGCGTGGTCGCCACTGCTCTCGCTGCCGCCCGCCGTTTCGGCTTCCAAACCGTCGGCTGTTCCTCTACCGGCAATCTCGCCAACGCTGTTGCCGCCCAATCCGCCCAGCTTGGTTTCGACGCCTGCGTTTTCATTCCCGCTGATCTCGAGCCCGCCAAGGTGCTCAACACCGCCGTTTACGGCGCCCGCATCGTCCGCATCAACGGCAACTACGACCATGTCAACCGTCTCTGCGCGCAAATCGCCGACCGCTTCCAGTGGGGCCTCGTCAACGTCAATCTTCGCCCCTATTATGCTGAGGGCTCCAAAACTCACGGCTTCGAAATCGCCGAGCAGCTTGGCTGGCGCCTCCCGGACAACGTCGTCGTCCCGATGGCCGGCGGCTCCCTCATCGGCAAGATCGCCAAGGCATTTCGCGAGCTCGTTGCTCTGGGCTGGGTCGAAGCGAAGCCCGTCCGCTTCTTCGGCGCCCAGGCGACCGGCTGCTCTCCCATCTCCGACGGGGTTAAGCGCGGTCTCCAGCGCTTCGAGCCGCAAAAGCCCAACACCATCGCGCGCTCTCTGGCCATCGGCAACCCTGCAGATGGCCCCTACGCCATGCGCGAAATTCGCGAGTCCGGCGGCTGGGCCGACGATGTTTCCGATCCCGAAATCGTGGAAGCCATCCAGCTTCTCGCGGAAACCGAAGGCATCTTCACGGAAACTGCGGGCGGCGTCACCGTCGGCGTCACCAAGAAACTTCTGGCTCAGGGCCGCATCAAATCTGGCGACACGACCGTTGTCTGCATTACCGGAAACGGCCTGAAGACCACAGACGCCATCGTGGCCGAGTACCCGCAGACCGAAGCTATCGCGCCGCGCCTCGAAGCATTCGAGGCTTATCTGGACGCTCAACTCTCACCGACGGCGTCAAGCGCCCGGGCCTGATGCATTTTGAGTTTCGCATTACGTTGCGAAGTCTGGTTTTGCTGAACGATGATTGCTGAATGCTATCTTTTGGAGATGATCAATATGTCCGTTACCATTGAAATCCCCACCGCGTTTCGCCGCTTCACCGACGGCACGCCGAAGTTCGCCTGCAGCGCCGCAACCGTCGCCGAAGCGCTTAATACACTCACCACGCAGTTTCCGGGACTTTCCCGCCACGTCCGTGATGATCAGGGACAAATCCGCCAGTTCCTTAATGTTTACCTCAACGAGGAAGACATTCGTTTCCTCGGCGGCGAATCCTGTCCACTGAAGGAAGGCGACCGCGTCCTCCTCGTGCCCTCCATCGCCGGCGGCTGATGTTCCTGAGCTCCGATACGTATTCTTTTCAATTTGTAAGGAAGTGTAGCTCACGCCCCGTAGCGAAAGTTCCCGCCGTGTTCTTCCGTATCTTCAATAGACTGATCTTTCAGGAGGCTTTCCGATGCGTCGCCTTCTCTTGCTTTCAACTGTCGTTGTCGCCGCGCTTTTCTTCATAGCCGCGGCCGCACGTATCGTCCGCGCCAACCGCGTTCCCTCCGACGATTCCAGGGAAACCATCCTCGTGGACGGCCTCACCCGCGAATACCTTCTGCATCTTCCTCCCGCACTCGATCCCGCGCATCCCGTCCCTCTCGTCCTTGTCTTCCACGGCGGTGGTGGCCACGCCCGCAACATGCCCCATCACACCCATTTCGATGAAATTGCCAACCAGGAAAACTTCGCCGTTGCATATCCCGATGGCTTCAACAAGCAGTGGAACGACACTCGCGAACTCTTCCCAGTGGATGACGTAGCTTTCATTCGCGCGTTGATCGTCAAGCTCGAGCACGATCATCCCATTGATCCCGCCCGCATTTATGCTACTGGCCTCTCCAACGGCGGATTCTTCTCCAATCGTCTCGCCTGCGACCTTGCCGATAAAATCGCGGCCATCGCTTCCGTCGCGGCCACGATGCCCTCCACGCTTCCCCAAAATTGCAAGCCTTCGCGTCCCATCTCCGTCCTCTACATGCACGGCACGAAAGATCCCCTCGTCCCGATCAATGGCGGCGAAATCGCTGCCCTGTTCGGTGGCCGTGGCGAAAATATCTCTCTCGCCGCCGCCGCAAATTTCTGGCGCGATTTTGACCACACGAATCCCGCGCCTGTCTCCGAAACTCTCCCGGATCGTGTCCATGACGGCACGCACGTTCTCCGCGACGTCTGGTCCGGCGGCCATGATCATACCGAAGTTGTCGTCTACACCATCGTTGGTGGCGGCCACGGCTGGCCCGGCGGCCCGCAATATCTCCCCAAGATGATCGTCGGCAAAGTCAGCGGCCAGATGGACGCTTCACGCGTCATCTGGAATTTCTTCAGCGACAAGCGCCTCCCTTAGTTATTTTCTTGAATCTTGGCAGGCACACGCGCTTGTGCGAACCTGTAGGCGGAGAATCTCCGATGCCCTACTTCGCTCTTTTCTATCAAAAACTCGTGGACGGCTATCCTGAAAAACGCGCCGCCTACCGCGAGGAGCATCTCACTCTCGCCAAGGAATTCTTCTCGCGCGGCGAACTCGTCCTCGCCGGCGCTCTCGCCAATCCCATGGACGGCGCTCTTCTCATCTTTCGCGGTCCGGACGCTTCCGTCGTCGAGCGCTTTGTCGCCCGCGACCCCTACGTTCGCAACGGCCTCATCAAGCGCTGGCAAATTCGCGAATGGACCGTCGTCGTCGGCAACACGCCAGAACCCCCGGCCCCCGCGGGCAAATCGTCATGATCGCCCGCTACTGGTCCGCCCGGGCAACGCCGGCAAATCTTTCCGCCTATCGCCTGCACTTTGAGAAAAACGTAATCCCCGAACTCAAAATCATCTCGGGATTTGTGCGCGCGGACTTGCTCACACGCGTCGCCGGTAAGGAAGCGGAAATCGTCGTCCTCTCTGTCTGGGATTCCATGGAAGCCGTCACCGCATTTGCCGGTCCCGATCCCGAAGCGGCCGCAGTCGCTCCCGCCGCTGCCGTGCTCTTCACCGACTACGACCGCCGCGTCCGCCACTTTGAAATCGCCGCCTCGGTCTGAAACAATCCTCTCCCGCCCGAAAGATCTCGAAAATCCCCCTGCAGAAGATCCCTCTCCGCAGCAACCTTTTCCGCTTCTCGGTGTTCTTAGAACCATGAGATTACGGCTCGCCATTTACTTTTTCGCTTCGCTGGCTCTGCTGGCTTTTCATGCACCGTGCCAGGCAGCCGCGGGCGTCATCTCGCAGCTCCGCAAGGCCATGCTCAGCCAGTAGACCGCTCACCTTTCACGGCGTTTCCCACTTCCCCGTTTTCGCTGACTTGAAAATCGCGTCAATCACCCTCATATTCCCGATCGCATCCTCCAGCGGCACCGGCACTTCGCCATCCTCCCGAATCGCCCGCGAAAACGCTTCCCCCTGAATCGTGTACTGGTCGCATGCCGGAATCGTCTCCACGCTCACTCCACCGCCGAACAAATCCCGGCAATCATCCACAATCACGCGCAATGGCCGGTCGTTCGGCGCATTGAACGGAATCTCCACCGCGATCCTCCCCGTGGTTCCTAGAAATTCCATGCTCTGCCGGTACGCCGACTGGGTCCCAACCGTGAACACCGATTGCCCGCCGCGAAACTCCAGAATCCCCGACGCCAGCCGGTCTACTCCAAGCTCCGGATCGAGATCCATCAGGCCGCTCACCCGCACCGGTTCTTCGCCGAACATGAACCGCGACAGCGTAATGGGATAGCACCCGATATCCATCAGCCCTCCGCCGCCCCACTCCGCCTTGTTTCGCACGTTTTTCGGATCGCGATTCGAATAGCTGAACACCGTCAAAATTCCGCGCAGTTCCCCGATCTTCCCGCCCCGAATCAGCTCCCGGGTCCTCAGCCACTGCGGATGCGTCTTCACCATGAACGCTTCCCCGATTTTCCTCTTTGTCCGGTCCCTTACCGCCAACAGCGTCTTCGCTTCTTCCGCGCTCAGCGCCATGGGCTTCTCGCACAGCACGTGCTTCCCCGCCTCGGCCGCTCTCGCCGTCCACGGCACATGCAAATGATTTGGCAGCGGGATATACACCGCTTCGATCTCCGGATCCGCTACCAACTCCTCGTACGATCCGTATGCCTTCGCAACCCCCAATTCCCGCGCCGCCTTCTGCGCCCTCCCCAAATCCCGCGACGCGATCGCCGCCACCTCGCTCCAATCGCCCTTTTGCATTCCGGGAATCACCTTCCGCGTCGCAATGGACGCTGTCCCCAGCACTCCCCACTTCACTTTGTTCCCATGAGGCATAGACATCCCTATCGATACACGGTGGTCTGCTCTTCCCGCACTGCCACTTTACTCAAGTCCTGCCTGGCTCATAAACTGTTTCCTGACTTCACGGAAGGCACAGGTGGCACAACACATGACTTCCACCGCATCTCCAGCCAAACGCGAGCTTACCCCTGCCAAGTCATCGAATTTGGCGCGTCTCGTAGACTACCAGGAGGCTTCCATTGTAAGCCGCACACTCCTGCAGCGGGCCACAGGCACCATCACGCTCTTTGCATTCGATAAAGGCCAGGCACTCAGCGAACATACTGCCGCTTTCGACGCTCTGGCCCACGTTCTGGAAGGAGAAGGCGAATTTACTGTCTCTTCGGAGCTCATTCGAGTAGAGGCCGGAGAGGCCGTGTTGCTCCCCGCCAATCAGCCACACGCCGTTAACGCCCCGGTCTGTTTCAAAATGCTCCTCACCATGATCCGGTCCTGACAAGTGAGCACTCCTGTCACATGCTCATTACTCTCCCCGTCGGGCTGTCAGTCGGTGAATCTAGTTCCGCATTGAAGGACCTGCGGATGCGCTCAAGCGTTTCACCGCGGTCGAGCTGTTCCTCCTGCTCATAAGCATTCACTAGGTGACGCGCTAGGTCCGCCAGCACGATTCCCCAGGCAGCTGGATCTTGCCAATTCAGCACGAGCAGACTCACATGCTGGGCTTTCCCCGCTACCCAAACCCTGGCGATTTCATCGGCTTTGTCATCTCGCAGAGCGGCATCTGGAATCTGCAATTGCTTCGAGGATCCCATACTTTGTTTCTCCTTGGCTCGACACTTTTGCCTTACAACAATCTTCGCTGCCCGCTCTCCAATTCCAGCAGCTTCCGTTTGTTCTCGATCCCGCCACCAAACCCCGTCAAACTTCCATCGCTCCCGATCACCCGGTGGCACGGCACGATGATCGGGATCGGATTCTGCCCATTCGCCAATCCTACCGCTCGCACCGCCTTCGGATTCCCGATCATTTTCGCCAACTGCCCGTACGTCCTCGTCTCCCCGTATGGAATCCTCCGCAGCTCTTCCCACACGCTCAATTGAAACTCTGTCCCTTCCATCCTCAGCGGTAAATAGAACTCCTGCAGCTCGCCTCGAAAATACGCATCCAATTGCCGGATTGCTTCCCGAAAATGCGCGCGATTTTCTTCCCATTCCTTCCGCACCGTCTTCGGATGCCTTCCCTCAAGAAACCACACTTGCCGCAGCCCCTCATCATCCCCCACCAGCCTGAGCCGCCCCACGGGGCTCTCGCTTTCTGTGAAGAATTCCAGCCGCATTTTCGTCATTGAAAACCTCGCCGACCCATCTTACTCCCGACTTCCACTCCAACCGACCTCCGCCGGGAATCACCCTTGACGCTTCTTCACGCTGAAGGTAAGGTTTCCGCGTTTGGCCTGCTTTCCTTCAACACTCCCCCGATTCCTGGAGGACCCGGTGAACCATCGCTTTCCGTTCGTTTCTGGCTGCATGTTCGCTTTCACTCTTGTGCTTCTCCCTTCTCGCTCCGCCGCCCAATCCTCCTGCGAAAATCTCGTCAAGCTCAAACTGACCGGCGCCAGCATCACTTCTGCGACCGTCGTCGCCGCAGGCAGCTACAAGCCGCCTCTCTATCCCGGCATGCCGCCATTTCCCTACGATCTCCCCGCTTTCTGCCGCGTCGCAGGCATCGCCACTCCGACTACCGATTCTAAAATCGGCTTCGAAGTCTGGCTGCCTCTCTCCGGCTGGAACGGCAAATTCAATCAGATAGGCAACGGCGGCTTCGCTGGCTCCATTCCCATCGGTTCCATGGCCGAGCCTCTTCTCCGCGGTTACGCCACCGCAGGCACCGACGACGGTCACGAAGGCTCTTTCGTGGACGCCTCTTGGGCTGTCGGCCATCGCGAAAAACTCGTGGACTTCGCTTATCGCGCCGTCCACGAAACCTCCGTCCAGGCCAAAGCCATCATCCACGCCTTTTACGGCAATGATCCCACGCACTCCTACTTTGTTGGCTGTTCCGACGGCGGCCGCGAAGCCCTCATGGAAGCCCAGCGCTATCCCAATGATTTCATCGGCATCGTCGCAGGCGCCCCCGCAAACTATTGGACTCGTCTCCTGGCAGGTTCCGTCTGGGTCGAACAAGCCGTCCGCTTCAGTCCCGAAAGCGCTCTTCCCGTCGCCAAGCTTGCCATCTTGCAGAAATCCGTCGTCGCCTCCTGCGACAAGCTCGATGGCGTCCCCGACGGCATCCTCGAAGACCCGCGCGCCTGCCACTTCGATCCCGCAACCATCGAGTGCAAATCCGGCGACGGTCCCGATTGCCTGACCGCAGCGCAAGTCGCCGCCGTCAAGAAAATCTACGCTGGGCCCAAGAATCCCCGCACCGGCCAGCAGGTCTTTCCTGGCTATGAGCCCGGTGCCGAAGCCGATCCAGGCAACTGGCCCCTCTGGATTACCGGAGGATTCGCTGAATCCAAAACGCCGCCTCTTGCCTGGATGTTCGGAAACTCCTTCTTCGGCAACGTCATCTTCAACGATCCAAAGTGGGATTTCCGTTCGCTCAATTTCGATAGCGATATCAAATTGACCGACGAAAAGGCGGGCTTCATCGGCTCCGCCAATCCGGATCTTTCCCCATTCAAAGCCCGTGGCGGGAAGCTCATCCAGTATCATGGCTGGGACGACGCCGCCATTCCCCCGCAAAGCAGCGTCAATTATTTCGAAGCCGTGCAATCGCGCATGAAGGGCGGCACTTCCAACTTCTATCGCCTCTTCATGGTTCCCGGCATGTCCCATTGCGCTGGCGGCATCGGCGCCACCGATTTCGGCCAGAGCCCTTCATCTACCGGCGATCCCGAGCACAACTATCTCGACGCCATTGACCGCTGGGTCCGCGAAGGCGCCGCCCCCGACAACTTCATCGCCTCTGGCGCCGTCCCAGACGATCCCGCTCACGCCAAAATGACGCATCTCCTCTGCCCCTATCCTAAGGAAGCCCAATACAAGGGCTCCGGCGACATTCACTCCGCCGCCAGCTTCCTCTGCGCCGCCCCTAAACACTGAGGGCTTCCACTTTTCCCCCTTTTTCGGTCTGCCTCTACTCAGGCAAAGGCGCGAAGTTGGCAAAATACGTAGCAAAGCTGGCGATTCTGGGCACCAAGAATTGGGGAACTTTCGGGCACCTTCAGGTGTCCAATTACGACTACGGTGTGATACGAAGCCAGTCAAATGTTTAGGACTATGCTGGACGTGGGTTTCCGTGCGATATGGGTGACAATGTCACCCAGCAACAAACTCTTCCTGCTGTTCTTCTGCGGTGTTTCTGTGTACACGCTGTGGGTCTCGTCTCGGGTCGTGCTGGGGCTTCGCGAGTTCAAGAAGGAGAGACCAAGC
>DATJAD010000209.1:0-3186 GCA_035516615.1 Candidatus Acidiferrum sp. | reverse complement strand
AACGCGAAATAGCCGCGGCGCGCCTGCACTTCGTATCCGTTGTGGTTCGGCACTTCAATTTTAATTTTGTGGTATCTGCCGTTCGGAGCGTAATTTGTCGGATTGTACGCGACGGAATACTGGTTGCGCAGCTCGTCGCCGATGTCCTGGAATGATGCATCCAAATCGTCCACGTGATACGGATAAAACGCGCGGCCGCCCGTTTCTTCCGCGAGGTCCTGCAAAATCTTGTCGCCTTCGGTCAGGTGCATCTTGCGATTGGCCAATTTTTCGGGATCCGTTTCGGAGAGCTGGATCCATTCCGTGCTCGTGCTGATGGTATAGATGACCACGCTGGTGCGCTGCGCCATTTCGATCGCTTCGGTGCGCGTATGATTCGAGAGATTGTCGTCGCCGTCGCTGATCAGAATCATCACGCGGCGCACCACATCGGGCTGGTCGCCGGGAGGACGCGGCGGATGGCTCAGCTGATTGGCGCAGGCATCATAAATCGCATCGTAGACGGCCGTGCCGCCGCCGGCGCGCGTATTCTGGATCTGGTCGCGCAGGACTCCCGCGTCGCTGGTGAAAGCCTGCACGAGCTGGGGTTCATCGTCGAAGGTCATGACGAACGCCTGGTCTTTGCCGTGACGAAGAACGCTGTAGAGAAAATTGATGGCAGCGTCCTGCTCGAATTTAATGCGGTCGCGGATACTGTTGGAAGTGTCGAGAAGCATTCCAATGCGCAGAGGAAGATCGGATTGCTGGCTGAAGTAACGGATTTCCTGCGGAACGTTGTCGTCCAGAATCTTGAAATCGCTCCTGTTCAAATCGGGAACCAGCTTGTTGCGCCGGTTCAGCACCGTGAAGAGCACGTCCACCAGATTGACCTCGCGTGTGATCGTCGGGCCTTTTTGCGGAGCCTGTTGATTGCTCGCGGCAGGCGGAGGGGGCGCAGGCGCCTGCTGGGCGCAAAGCCGAATCGAAATCACAATCAGGAGAAGGGCGGCGAGAAAGAAAATGGATAGGCGGCGCATTGGATTTCATTATAAGAACGGCGCGAGCAAGGCGTCAATTCCGGAAGAATCCTCTCCGGAAACAGCAGCGAGCTGCTTTAGAAATTCGTGCAGATCGGCGGCGAGCGGCGCGCGGACTTCGATCCATTTCCCGGTTCGTGGATGCGCGAAGCCGATTTGCGCGGCGTGAAGAAATTGCCGGCCGAGACGCGGCAGTTTTGTTTTTCCGGAATGCATGTGTGCAGCGGCGCCGTAGAGCGTGTCCCCCACCACGGGATGTTTTGTGGCGGAAAAGTGCACACGGATTTGATGCGTGCGTCCGGTGTGGAGTTGGATTTCAACGAGCGAGGCGGAGTCCAGCGTGGCGATCGTGCGCCAATCGGTCCGCGCTTCGCGGGACTTTCCCGGGCCCGCGGATTTGCGAGCGGACATGCGCGTGCGGCGCCGGGGATCGCGCGCGATGGCGAATTCGATGCGTCCGCGTTCGCCCTTGAATCTTCCCTGCACCAAAGCGAGATAGATTTTCTTCACTTCGTGCTTGCGAAACGCTTCCGTAAGTTTTGCGTGCGCAAAATCATTCTTCGCGACGAGGATCGCGCCGGAAGTGTCCTTATCCAGACGGTGCACAATTCCGGGGCGCAGCGCGTCTCCTCCCTGGGAAAGTGATTGGCCGCGGCCCAGCAGCGCGTTCACCAGCGTTCCGCGAGAGTTCCCTGCCCCGGCGTGAACGGCCATTCCCGGGGGCTTGTTGACGACGATCACGTCGTCATCCTCGTAGAGAATTTCGAGCGGGATTTCCTCGGCTTCGGCGCGTAGCGGCGGCCTTGCCCGCACCTGGACCCAGATGCGTTCGCCGCCGCGCAATTTGTGCGAAGCCTTAGCCGGTTTGCCGGCCAACGAGACCAGGCCGGCCTCAATCAACTCCTGAACACGGACGCGGCTCAGCTCCGGGCATTGGGCCACGACGAAGCGGTCGAGACGGGATCCGGCGTCGTCACTGGCGGCGACAAGTTCTCGTTTCGGCGGATGGCTCATTTGAGACACGGCGGGATTGTAGCAGGAGGGGGCTTGACGGATGTCCCTATCCCCTAGTTTTTGTGCATGTGTGGCAGGCAAAGGAGTTGTAAGACTTTTATTTCGTAAGTGATGTGGCAGGAATTGAGGTTCCCAGTTCGAAGATGGTGAATGGAGCAAAGGGGACCCCCGCCCCCGCCGTCATGACGCAAAGAGTGCGCAAACGATTGACAATGCAGGGGTTGTTGGCGCGCCGTGGCGTGGAACAGTGCGTAAGCTTCTGAGAGCAAAGGAGTTGGATGGCAAACCGGTGACGCAGAAAAACCTCGTACAGGAGCTTGGAGGGAAGATTGACGCTTGGGGTGTTCCCAGAGGGGCAGGTGAGGACCGAATTTCATAAAACACGATAGCACGGAAGAGTTACGTTGTCAATAGATGATTATCTACTGACTGGGGAGGTTAGAGGAAATCAGCGAAAGGGTCGCCGGTACGATAGACGAAGAGCCCGAGCGAGCGATTGCCGATCGGATAGCGCCCCTTTTGAGGCTGGCGGTTCAACCACTCCGCATGGACTCGTGCATTACCCAGTGTTGGGGAATCTGGACATTGGCAACATGGGCAGCGACGACTTACCAGAGCACGGCCACACATGGCTTCCGCATTGTCGCTAGCCTTGATCGGAAACGCCTCCGGCGAGGAGTTCTCCGGAAGCGGAAAAACTACATCCGAGGCGTTTTCGATAAGGAGGCAAGGAGGAAGCCGCTGACGTTCGCGGCAGGTGCGGGACTGTAGGGATTGAATCGACTTTCGCCTGTAATCAACAGAATTTGCGAAAGTTGCCGGAATAGGGCGAAAGTGAAAAAAGCGAATGAAAATGAAAACGTCGCGTTGAAGGGTGACTCGCGGAGTCTAGCACGCGCTGAGTCTGCCGCGCCAGCGGCTTAGTCCTAGCCGACAATCCACCCAGAACGAACCAGACACCCACACTGCCTATCGAGAGCAGGTATCCGTTGACGGAGCCCTTACCAGACGCGGAGTGACAGGCGCAAAGATTCCTTCGGGCGTTGGCCAGGAATAAGACCCTGAATACATTGTGCCAAGTGCACGGAATTCGGACGGGCGGGAGGAAAAGGAGAGAGGCGCCCGGCAAACTCACAAGCGCCTCCTCTACTGCGTC
>DATJAD010000208.1:0-13146 GCA_035516615.1 Candidatus Acidiferrum sp. | reverse complement strand
GCCGCTCGGACTTGCTCAGCGAGTTTCATCCAAGAACCTGCAAGGGAGTATTGCTCACTTCCTTGAGGGCCAGTTGGCCGCAGGCGGCCATGACGTCGCGGCCGCGCGAATAGCGCACGAAAGCGGGCACGCCTTTTTCGTTCAAGATGCGCCGGAAAGTTTCAATGTTTTGCTCCGTGGATTCCTGATACGGCAACTCGCCGGGATTCCATGGAATCAGGTTCACTTTCACGCGCCTGAGTGGCGCCAGGAGACGCACCACACGCCGCGCGTCCTCCGGCGTGTCATTTATTCCGCCAAGCATCACATACTCAAAGGTCAAATGTTCCCAGTTGCGCAGCGGGTAGGCGCGGCAGGCATCCAATAGTTTCTTGAGCGGGTATTTCTTATTGATGGGCATGAGTTTGTCGCGCTGCTCGTCGTTCGAGGCGTTCAGGGAGATCGCCAGCTTCGGACGCACAGGCTCGAGTGCCAGCCGCTCAATTCCGGGAACGATCCCGCTCGTCGAAAGCGTCACATGTTTCGGCGAGAGGCCAACTCCTTCCGGATCCAGCAGGATTCGCAAGGCTTCCATCACATTTTCAAAGTTTAAAAGTGGCTCGCCTTGTCCCATCAGGACCACATTGGTTTGTTGCTTCTCATTTTTGGCTTGTGTAGGCGCATCTGTATTGCTTTTTTCTGCTTCTGTAAGCGTGACCAGCACCTGCCCGATGATCTCTCCCGCGGTGAGGTTACGGATCAGGCCAAGCTGGGCCGTAAGGCAGAACCGGCAGTCCACCGCGCAACCTGCCTGGGTCGAGATGCAAATGGTCTTCCGCCCTTCGCTCGGCATATAAACGGCTTCGACGGAAGCGCTTCGCGCCCCTTCTGCCAGCTCGAACAGATACCTCACGGATCCGTCTTGCGAGGAGAAGCGCCGTTTGATCGCAGGCAAACGAAGCGTAGCTTCGCGCCCCAGTGTTTCCCGGAAGGCCGCCGGCAAGTTGCTCATTTCAGCGATCGCATATCTCTTTTCCGCATACAACGCGTGGTAAATCTGATCGCCGCGGTAGGCAGGTTCGCCCAGGTCAACGCAAAGCTGCCTCAGTTCTTCCTTGGACTTTCCCAATAAAGGCATGACGCTCTCGATTGTCCCTCTACTCTATAGAGAATAGCCTGTTTCATACTTTCGTAATTTTTTTCCTGTGCCGCCGCCTCATTCTTTTGGCCGCGAGTTATAATTTTGGCGAGGGCGTTCATGAAAAACCAGATCACGATTCCGCAGCTCGAAGTTTCCGTGTGGGTGAATGAGCTTGCGGCCATTCCCGAGCGCAGCTTCACTCTCGAAAGGGTGCAGGACTTTGTCCTGCGGCATCAGGTTCGTCGGGAATCGCTCGACAAATATCTTTTCTTTTCCAAGGGAAATTACACCCGCAATCTCATTTTCAAAAACGAAATCTTCGAGTGCATGGCGATCTGCTGGGAGATCGGCCAGTCCAGCCGCATTCACAATCATCGGGACCAGAATTGCTGGATGTCCGCGCCGATTGGACGCTTGAAAGTGCAGAACTTCCGTGTCGAAGAGCGTAATGCCTCTCATGGAAGTTGCCATCTGGTTCCCACGGACTGCTACGAGATGGACGCCAGCCACCCTGCCTTTGTGAATCCACTCGAACCTGTTCACCAGGTTCTGAATTTGCCCGAATTCAGGCAACGGGCCGTCACCATCCACATCTATTCTAAACCGTTCGATTCCTGCGAAGTGTATTTGCGCGAGAAGGGCACGTATTCCGATGTTCCGCTCCACTACACCAGCGAATATGGCCGGCTAAACCCGGACGAGAAGCTCCTCTAATTTCTCTAAGCCACTGGGGTTAAAGATACTTAGCTACCGAGCTACGAGCCGGAAGTTTTGAGCAATAGTACCTCCCAAGCTACTCGCCTCTTCCGCCCCCCTGTGTCACAATCTCACCATGGTTGGCGATCCGCGCGATATTCAACGGCACGCACTTCTTAACGGCCTCGTGGTCATTACTGAAGCCATGTCCCACGTCCGGTCGGTTTCCGTCGGGATCTGGGTGCGCAACGGCTCCCGGCGCGAGCTTGCGAAGCAAAATGGCCTCGCGCATTTCATGGAGCACATGGTTTTCAAGGGGACCGAGCGCCGCTCCGCAGAAGCCATCGCACGCGAAATGGATTCGGTTGGCGGGATGCTGGATGCCTTCACTTCCAAAGAACAGATCTGTTTCAATGCGAAAGTTCTCGATGAACATCTGCCTATCGCGTTTGATGTTCTTGCCGATCTGGTTCTTCGCCCCAAGTTCGATTCCGACGACGTGAAAAAGGAGCGCCAAGTCGTTCTTGAAGAGATCAAGATGGACATGGACAATCCCGAGTACCTGCTGCACGACCTGTTCACGCGTGGTTTTTGGCCCGAGCATCCTTTGGGCAGGCCCATTCTCGGGACGCCGGAAACCGTGGGGAATTTCTCGCGCGAGGCTTTGCAAAACCGCTTCCGGGAGTGGTTTGCGCCCGATCATCTGGTCATCACCGCCGCGGGAAATGTGACCCATGCACGGCTTCTCGAGCTTGTCGAACGCGAGTTTGGCACGATCGCCTCCAACGGGGCTCTCGAGGATCACACCCCGCCGCGGACCGAGGCGCCGATTCAGCTGGAAACCAAGCGCGACCTCGAACAAGTGCATCTGTGTATTGGTGTTCCTTCGTTTCCCATCGCAGATGAACGGCGATTCGGCGTTGCGGTGCTGAACAATCTTCTCGGAGGAGGCATGTCTTCGCGCCTCTTCCAGAACATTCGCGAAAAGCAGGGCCTTGCTTACGCCGTGTTCAGCGAGATTACGCCTTACTCCGACACGGGCATGCTGACGGTCTATGCGGGCACAGCGAAAGAAACCGTGGGCCAGGTGGTTGACCTGACGATCGCGGAACTCCGCGCGATGAAGGAATCGCCCGTTTCGGAGGAAGAGCTTCTCCGCGCCAAGAACCATCTGAAGGGTTCGCTGATGCTCTCACTCGAGTCCACCAGCTCGCGAATGTCCAATCTCGCGCGGCAGGAACTCTATTTTGGCCGGTTTTTTTCGCTTGACGAAATTCTCGCGTCCATTGACGCTGTTACGCGCGAAGAACTGCAATCGCTTGCGAAGGAATTTTTCCGGACGGAACAAATCTCCGCGACCGTCCTCGGCCCGCTGAATGGCTTCTCGCTGGACCGCTCCCGGCTTGCCTGCTGATTCCCGTGTCCTCTGTTCCCCGTTGACGCGCCTCGCTCGCTCTGCGATGATTCTCGAAATTCGTTTTTCTTTTTCTGGGGGCAGCGATCGGTTTGCGGGTTTCCATTCTGGCGTCCGGCAGTTCGGGCAACATCACGCTGCTCGAAACAGAGCGCACCCGCCTCATCGTGGATGCCGGCCTCGGCAAGCGCGAGACACTCGCACGGCTTGCAGCCCTCGAAGCTAGGGTAGACCGGCTCGACGGTATTCTCATCACTCACGAACATTCCGACCACTGCGGCGGGCTTCCGCAGATGCTCGGCCTATGGAAAGCGCCGCTCTACGTGACCGGGCCGACCATGGAGGCGATGAACCAGATTCTTCCGGATACTCTGGCGAAGCGTCTTTGCGGCATCGAAACCATCCAGGCGGGCCAACGCTTCACCATTGGCGACATTGACGTTCATGCCTTTGCCATTCCGCATGACGCCGCCGACCCTGTGGCATTCACTTTTCGCACCAACGGCTGCAAACTTGCCATTGTCACCGATCTCGGCTACCTGGCGGAACTCGTGAAGGTCCATCTTCGCGATGCGGATTGCCTCGTGCTGGAATCGAATCACGATCTGGAGATGCTGAAGGTTGGGCCGTATCCGTGGGTGGTCAAGCAGCGGGTTCTCTCCCGCACGGGGCATCTATCCAATCACGCCGTTAGCGAATATCTATCCGACGCTGAAGGATTCGACGCGCGCGCGCGTTATCTCGTCCTCGCGCACATTTCGCAGGAGAACAATAATCCGGAGGTTGTGCGCATTTCCGCCGAAGAGGCGCTTGGACGGCGCCCGGCGGAAGCCGCATTCACCGGCGAGCTTCTTCTCGCGTCCCAGCACGTTCCGCTCAAGCCGTTACAGTTGTAGCGGAGTCAGCCAGCTCCGCGCTGCGCCATCTCCTTGCTATTTTGACAGAATCTTTTCAAAAAACGCCAGCGCGCGAGGATCGCCGCTCTGACCTAGCCAGAACATGGCCTGCTTGCGCACTTCCGGATTGCGATTGCTCTGGGCAACCTCGATCAATTTCGGCACGCCTTCATCCTTCGGCATCTGGCTCAAGGCGAACACGGCCTTCTTTTTCACTTCGGTCTCCGGATCATTTTCGATCGCGCCTATGATGGTTTGCTCGGCTTTTGCGCCGGCCTTTTGAGCAAGCCAGAAGAGCGCCTGTCCCCGGACGTGCGCGCTTGAATCGTCATGCGCCATGCGGATTATTTCGTCCATGGCTCGGGCTTCCTTGCTCACCGATAGCGCGAATACGACTTGGGAGCGGACCTCCGGACTGGGATCTTTCTTGGCCATCTGTTCGAGGAGTTGTTCGCCGGATGAGCCGCGGGCCGCACCCAGCCAAAACGCAGCCTCTTTCCGGAGCGATTCCGGCCGTTCCGGCGCTATGAAGGATCGCATTGCGCTGTCGGCTGCTGGATCCCCGTGCATGGCGATTGCCGCCAACGCTGACTGTGACAGCTTATCCTCGTCCCGCGCCACCGCATTCGAGTTGTTCACAAAACCCGCGAGGAGTTGCACGCTTTCTGCTGGGTTCACGTTCGCCAGCCAGGTTACCTGCAGGCCGCCGGCATCCAGCATGCAATCCTCGGAAACCATGCGGATCTTGCCGATCTTCTTCCCTTGCGCGCGGTACAACAGAATGATCTTGCGTGGGCCTTCGAGGGCGACCGTGGGTTTGGCGGAACTGTCGGTGTTGCCGTGGTCGCCGTCTTCCAGCCGGCAGTTTCCGCAATTTCCGTTTCCGTTCCAATTGCCACCGCAGCACATGACCCGGTCGCCATTTACTGCCGGCACCGCGTAACCCAGCCATTGCGCTTCGGAAGCAGCTTCTGCCCACGTCTTCACCTCCTCCGCGAGCGGGTGAGTGGCAGCACGTCGGGTGAGTTTCGCGTTTTCGATTTGCGGCAGGTCGGCGGTGCGTTCTCCGCCGGTCGCAGCCTGACCGGCACGGGCACGAGATGGCATGATGCTGAAGAGTACCGCCGCGACTATCGCCATAAACAAGGAGTTCCGAAATCTCTGCGCATTACTTTTCATATCCCACCTCACACCGGTCATGATTTCGCCCGGCCCGTTCGAATCTCGCCGATCGAGAGCACCAGAGTTGTCCAGTGCAATCGCCGCGCTATTTGTTGAGCAGCTCCATCAGATAATCGGTGGCCTCTTTCGAGCCCATCAATGAAAGCTTCTCCACCGCAGTTTTCTTAAGGTCCGGATCTTTCTCGGTTTTGGCGATCGCAACAAGAGCCTTCGCATTTCCCTGCAGGAAATAGGCATTCAGCACTTCTTTTTTGAGGCTAGGATCGGATTCTCTCGCGTAGATCTCCTGCAACGCCCGGGAAGCTGCATCGCCGCCAATCAAGCCCAGATTCCGGATTGCCGTCCGGCGGAGCTCCGGGTCCTTTTCAGTTTGGGCAGCTTGTACCAGCTTTTCGGAATCGCCGGCCAAGAAAAAGCCCTGCAGGATTTCGCGCCGGATGTCCGTCGAGGGCTCAGACTGGTAGAGCTGTTGCAATTCTGCCTGCCCGCCGCTGATTCCCAGCTGCCGGATCGCTTCGCGCTTCAAGTCCTCGTTCCTTTCATTCTTTGCGGCGTTGAACAGATCCTGCTTATCTCCGGAAATCATGTAACTGCGCAGCACAGCGCGCTTGACGGATTCGTCGTTGCTCGTTGCATAAATTTCTCCCAATAGAGACCTGGATTTTGTGCTTCCGAAGATTCCCAGATACTCGACGGCCTTTCTCTGCAAGTCCGGGTTGCCCTGTCCTTTTGCGATTCGCGCAACCGCTTCCATTCCCTGTGGAGATCCGCTCTGTGCCAGCACGAAGAGCACCTTAGCCTTCTCTTTGGGCGAACCTGTGCCGTTCAACAGTTTCTCGGAAATGGCCATGCCGCGTTGCGGATCGCTGTTCATGACGCCTTGCAGCGCCAGAATCTTCAGATCCTCGTCGCTCTGCGCTTCCGGCTGCGGAGGCTTGCCGGTGGCTTGCCGGACTTGAATTTCCAGTGCTCCCGCATCCTTGAGCCAGCGGCTCTGAGGAAATCGCTGCTTCAGGTCCGCCAGCGAAGCCAGCGCGCTGTCCTTCTTTCCCTGCATGTTTTGCGCATACGCCTTCCAATAAAGCGCCGCATCGGTCTGCGGGCCATTCAATTGAGCGAGCTGAGTAAAGGTTTCCTCGGCTTGTTGGTAGCGGGCTTCGTCCAGCGAATCCCGGCCGCTGTCATACAGTTCCTGTGTGCGGTTGGCACGCTCCTGATCTCGATCGGCTTTTTCCTGCGCGCGATCCTGAGCATCCTGCTCCGCTTCGCGCGCCACCGAGAGGCGGTCGCTTCCGTCAGGTGACTGCGGTGCCAGGGCCGCCGCTTTGAGGTGCGTCGGCATCGCAACGAGCGTCGCCGCGAACCAAAATGCCGTGAGTCTTCCCATTTTTTTCCCGTTGGTCATGTCTTGTTCCTTTCCTGTATTGTCGAATTGTTCCGCGTGGGGGTAAGCGGTGCTTCCTCGCCCTTCTTGAGCAGATCCTGCCGGACCACCCGAATCTTCAGCAGAAGCCCCTGTTCCGAAATTCGATGCTGGATTACCTCGAGCTCCGCAGGCGCGATTTCATCCGGACTATGAGCCACGTCCAGGAGCACCCGGTCGAGAGAGTCCAGTATGCTTACCAACGCAGGGTCCCTCTCTTGAAGCGCTGTCTGGCGGTAAAGCCTGTTTTCCTCTAACAGGCTCTCGGCGCGCCGCTGCTCTGAGGTAATGTCCACCTGCTTGGCCCTGACGACCTTCGGGGCGGCGTTGGCCAGCTCCATCAGCATCATTTCCGTGCGGCCCAGGTGCTCTCCCACGGCAAGCCACAGTACGCGCTGCCGCACACTCGCTTCTTGCGAGAGGTTGGGCTGTACCAAAGGGTGCGGCCTCAGATAGAATCCCGCGACGAATGCCGCAATCACCAGCGCCGCTACCGCTCCGGCAGCAACCAGCCGCCGAGGTTCAAACCATCCTTGCCACCAGCGTGCAGCCTTCTCCTGTAGCCGCGGCGAAATTTGCTGCCACACGCGCCGGCCGTAATCTTCTCCGGGATCCGGAACCGGCATCGCATTCATCGCGGCAAGAACAGTCTCAATGCGCTCGAGTTCGGCCCGGCATCTGGCGCACTCTTTCAAATGCTCCTGGATCTTCATCTGTTCCTTCATCTCGCCATCTCGATAGGCGATCAGCTGCACTTCGCCCGGATGAATCATGGTCGTGCTCCTGCCGATTTCGCCTCGGCATGTGCTTCCGTGAATGGCGTCAAGGCGCGGCGCAGCTTCTGCACCGCCCGGAAGATCGTGTTCTTCGCTGCGCTACTGTTGGAATGGAGCACGGTGGCAATTTCCTCGATAGCGCAGCCTTCCCAGTGCCGCATAACGACCGCCGTGCGCTCCGCTGGCGTTAGTCTCTGTAGCGCCGCTTCCATGTGATTTGCGAGTTGCGCGCTGCGCGCCAGGCGTTCTGGGGAAGGGGCAGCATCTGTTATCAGATCCAGCGGCTCGAGCTGCTGGCCGTCTTCCATTTTCTTTCCAGGCAGCTCCCGGTGGGATTCATCGCTGCGCCGCTGCCGCATGCGGTCAATGGCATAGTTCGCGGCGATCCGATACACCCAGGTGCGGAAATTCGCCCTTGCCTCGAAGTTTTCCAGCTTTTGATACGCCCGCAAGAAAGCCTCCTGCACCACTTCTTCCGCGTCGTGCGAATTTCCCGTCATGCGGTAAGCCAGGCGGTAGATGTCGCGGCCGTACCGTTCAACGAGCACACGGTAAGCGTCGCGGTCGCCCGCGAGCACACGCTCGATGGCGATGGCATCGCCGATCCCCTGGGTTTCAGCGCTGTCTGCGCCTGTCTTCATTCGCTTCATTAGACAGAATTACGACTCTGCGGTTAGGCTTATCGGGTTCGTCCGGGGAGAGTCTTGCGGAATCGCGTGGATAGCGCCCTCCGTTTCCCCGGAACCCGCGAAATACCGTATCATTACAAAGGGTTTAGAAGAGGAGCCGGATTGATTCCACGTTATACGCGCGAAGAGATGGGACGAGTCTGGAGCGACGCGAACAAGTTCGCCAAATGGCTGGACGTCGAGCTCGCTGCTACAGAATCGCTCGCCGAGGCTGGCCAAGTTCCGCGCGAAGCCGCCGCCACCATCCGCGCTCGCGCCAAAGTGGACGTCGCCCGCATTCACGAACTGGAAGTGCGCGTGAAGCACGACGTGATTGCATTCACCATGGCGGTCGGCGAGTCCATCGGCGATCCCTCTGCGGCGCGCTGGCTGCACTACGGCCTGACTTCCAACGACGTAGTGGATACGGCGCAGGCATTACTCGTCCGGGAAGCGTCGCACATCCTCGAACGCGACCTGGTGATTTTTGGAGAAATCCTCGATTTGCGCGCGCATCAGTTCCAGCACACTCCTCAGATCGGGCGCACGCATGGCGTGCATGCGGAGCCGATCACGTTCGGCTTGAAGATCGCGAACTGGTTCTCTGAAAACCAGCGCAATATCCGGCGCTTTGCTGTCGCGGCCGGCCAGATGAGCGTCGGGAAAATCTCTGGCGCGGTCGGCAATGCCTCTCATCTGGGAACGGAAATTGAAGAGAAAATCTGCAAGCGGCTGGGACTCGAGGTTGTACCCGTCGCGTCGCAGGTGATCCAACGCGACCGCCACGCGCATTACGTGAGCGCTCTGGCCTTGGTCGCAGCTACGCTGGAAAAAATCGCCGTGGAGATTCGCCACCTCCAGCGCACCGAAGTTCGCGAAGTGGAAGAACCGTTCGGCGGCGAGCAGCGCGGCAGCTCGGCCATGCCGCACAAGAGGAATCCCGTTACTTGCGAACAGGTGAGCGGGCTGGCTCGCGTGGTGAGATCGAATATGGTGGCCGCTTTCGAGGATGTGGCGCTCTGGCACGAGCGCGATATTTCCCATAGCTCCGTCGAGCGCATCATTCTGCCCGATTCCACGATCCTGCTCGACTACATGCTCAATAAAATGACCGCGGTCATCTCCAACATGCGCGTCTTTCCCGAGCGCATGATGCGCAACCTCGAAGCCACGCACGGCCTGATTTTTTCCGGCCAGCTTTTGCAGGATCTTGTGGAGAAGGGCATGCCGCGCGACGATGCCTACAAGGTCGTTCAGGAGAATGCCATGACCGCCTGGGAGCGCGAGGCCAGCTTTCGCGAACGCGTTGCTTCCGATTCCCGCATCACGAAATATCTCGACACCAAGGAATTGGAGCACACTTTCGACCTCCAGCGGCAGCTTCGCCAGGTGGACGCGATTTTCGATCGAGTGTTTGGCGCGCATCCCGCCGGCGAAAGGGGCGTTGCCAGCCGCGCTTGAAGCACTGCGACGTGGTTCAGGATCCTGCCGCAGAAAATCTCTGGATCGCGCCTGAATCGCCATTGGGATCGCCTTCTAAAAAGCAGAAGCGCCCCGATCCTGCCGGGGCGCTTCGCTGTTGCCTCTTCTGAGATCGCGTCAAGCGAACTCAGCTGCGGAGGCGGAAAAGTTATTCCACGCGCTGGACGTAGCGCGCTTCGGATGTGTCCACTTTGATCTTGTCGCCTTCATTGACAAAGGGAGGCACGGTCACAACGAGTCCGGTCTCGAGGGTGGCGGGCTTGCCCACGGCACTGGCGGTCGCCTTCTGCAGGGTCGGTTCCGTTTGCACGACTGTGAGTTCCATCGTGTCCGGCAAGGCCACGCCGATCGGCTTTTCCTGAAAAAATTCCATCTTCACGACCGTGTTGGGAATCAGATAGTACACGGTTTCGCCAAGCTCATCTTTGTTCATCTGCATCTGCTCGTACGTTTCCGTGTTCATGAAGTGGTATTCGTCGCCCTCTTTGTACAGATACTCGAATTCCACTTCGTCCAGAATGGCGCGCTCCAGGAATTCTTCGGCGCGGAACCGGTAATCAATAATGGAACCCGTCCGCAGATTTTTCATGCGAGTTTGCATGGAGCCGCGCTTGTTGCCCGGGGTGCGGTGCTCCGTGCTGAACACGGAATAAAGGTCGCCCTCGTGCTGGATCACCATGCCGGGGCGGAGTTGCGTCGCTTTAATGCTGCTCATAGATTGAAAGGCCGTACGGCGGCCGTAAGCTCCCTGTCTCTGTTCCAATTGATTTCGGAAATTCCGGCGAGCGGCAATATCGAGCAAGGCCGCGGTACAGGAATCACACGAGGCACACCGGACAAGTCACTGCTTCCAGCGCGAACAAACAGTATAACGGCCCCCATTCCGGCCGGTCAATCGTCCTTCCTGCGCTCTTTCTGCCGCTCTTCCGCACTTTCCGCCATGATTTTCTCGATCTCGTCGGGATCGCGCGGCAGACGATTGCTGAGGAGTTCGTGCCCATCTTCTGTAATGAGCACGTCGTCCTCGATCCGCACGCCTAGCTTTTCTTCGGGGATATAAATACCCGGTTCGGCCGTCACCACCTGCCCTGCTCTCAGCGGCGAGCAATCGCCTCCCGGATCGTGAACATCGAGACCGATATTGTGTCCCAGTCCGTGGATGTAATACTGCCCCAACCGTTTTCCGTGAAGGTCTCTTCCGTGCGAGTTGATGTAGTCGTAGGAAATCTTGTACAGACTCTTCTCGCTGTCACGGCAGAGACTCGCCCCGGGTTTCATCGCCGCCAGAGCCGCATTCTGCGCGCCAAGCACGATCTCGTAAATTTCGCGCTGCCGGGGTGTGTATTTGCCGTTGGCGGGGATGGTTCGCGTGATGTCCGCCGAATAACCGGAATATTGCGCTGCCACGTCCATCAGGACGATGTCTCCGTCCTCGATCTTCCGCGAAAGCTTGTCGTAGTGCAGGATCGTTGAATCGAATCCTGATCCCACGATTGGCGCGTAGCCCTCGGCTTCCGCCCCCCCCATGGCGTGCACTTCCACCATCTTGGCGGCAATCTGGTATTCGTAAAGGCCCGGCCGCATCATTTTCATCGCCGCGAGGTGCGCATCGAGCGAGAGGTCAATTGCCTTTTTCAGGAATGCGATCTCGCCCGGCGATTTGATCTGCCGCATGGCTTCGATCTTTCCGCGAACATCCTTGAGCTTCGCCTGCGGCGCGGCCTGCTCCAGCCACTCCACGACTTGTTTTTCGTGCGGATAGCCGCCATTTTCCTTTTCGTAAGGAAGGATGGTGTACATGTGCGGATACAGCTTCGCGAGTTTATCGACTGCCGCGCGCAGCTTTTCAAAGCGTTCCACGCTGGAAAATCCGGTGACCGCCTCAATCCCCGGGTCGGATGGAGACATCCTCGGTCCGTTCCACTTTTCTTTTTCCGGATCTTTCGCAGGTAAGAACAGAAATTCCCGAGGGCCGCTCCACTTCTCCGCGGGTTCCGATTTCTCCGCGGGCAAAATGATCAGTCCCGCGCCCTCCTCATTGTGGCCGGTGAGGTAATAGAAGTTGTCTTCCTGGGCGAAAACATAATCTTGAGAAAACTCTTCACGCCCGGTAAGTCCCCACAAGACAATTGGGCCATCCACTCGCGACGCCAACTGTGCGCGCCTCGCCGCGTATACAGGATTAGGTTCGCGCTCTCGCCTTTGTTGCGCACGCGAACTTGCAGAGACGCAGGCGAAAAAAGCGAAAACAACCGCCATTTTCACGGCAACTGAGCGCGCTGCCAGTCCCCGGCGAACTTGTCCCATCCAAACCTCCTCATGGCCGCCTGAAACTTCTCCAGGAGGCGGCAAAGATTTTACCTGAGGACATGAATGCGCCCAAAGTGCGGCTTGGCAGTGTAAAAGGGGATCCTCCGGTGAACCCGCAGTAGTTCATGGAGGAAGCGCGGAGCGGCCTATTGCTGCTCAGACTTACCTGGGAAATACACCGGCGTGAAGGCAATGGAGCAGCACACCGCTCCCCCAAGGAGCCCCAATGCCTTCGCATTCAGAGGATGTTCGAGGGCATCGTAAATCAGAAACCCGCCCACGGCCAGAAAAGGCAAAGTGGCCACAGCCCAGAATTGTAAAAAAGCTCCTATTCTCCCTCTCATCATGGCTTCGACACGCTAATTAATCCAGTTGCACATTTTCGGCGTCCGGCAGGCTGGGCGTTCTCCGCGGATCCTCCAGAGAAAAATCTGATCCGTGTTCGGGCTCGAACGTGTTGAGTTTTGGTGTTATGTACGGCTTGCGCATCAGATTGCCGCAGGAGCAGCGCGGGTTCGTCGCCGAGAAGGCTTTTGCGTTTGCCAACACGAGGATTTCCCCCCCGCACTCTGGATTCGAGCAACGCCACCGGTCATTTCTTCGCATTCGCACGCTAGAATGGCCCTCCTCAGTAGGATCGTCGGGAAAGTCCAGGATTCTCGCCGTGCTGCCAATCTGGAGAAGAAGAGAGAAACCCTTCGTAATTCTTACGCTGATCTCACCGGAATTACGCCCAATTTAGTCCGCGTGCTTTGAACTCCAAGCACAGCGCGATTTCAGCCTCGCTGACCACGTTCTTGAATCAACATGATGCAATCAGATTCTCCTGCGGCAAGAGGCTGCTTGAGCCGAGGTTGTGGGATACCGTGATGAATGAAGCCGAGCTTCGGATGCTTGCATTTCGGACGGAACCGCGCAGGTTCGCGAAGGACGCGCTAGCGAAGCTAGACACTGGCGTTACAGCATTTAACTGCGATCCCCCTCGGCGCGGAGAGCTCTCCAGCCATAAAGAATTTCTCTCCAAGGACGTGGGTAACCCGAGAAACTGCGGCGAGGATTGCAACTCGCTCCGGATTGTGAACCGGGACGCCTAAAGCCAATCTTGGTTGGGATCCCAACCAATTTCCCGTTTTAGCACTTGGCTCTTTTTCTCCTTCATACTCTGTCGCCGCACGTCAG
>DATJAD010000207.1:0-7953 GCA_035516615.1 Candidatus Acidiferrum sp. | reverse complement strand
AAGGTCGGGGCAGGCAGGATAGCCGAAGCTATAGCGTTTGCCGCGATAGCGCGAGGTAAAGCGCTGGGCCATGGTCATTTCCGGGGGATCAGGGAAGCCCCAATCCTCGCGGATTCTGCGGTGCAGCCATTCGGCACAGGCTTCGGCCGATTCGATGGCCAGCGCCTGCAAGCCATGAGATTTGAAGTAGTATCCGGCGTATTTCGCAGCCTCCGAACGCTGGCGGACGCCTTCGCCAGCGCTCACAACGAAAATCGCCAGGTGGTCCCGCTTGCCATTCTGGGGAGCGAGCACGTAATCGGTGAGACAGAGCGCGTCTCCTGTGCGTTGGCGCTTGAATCGCCAGGTGTGGACGGGAACGCTTGCCCCGGGAGCAAACAGATTAATAGCATCTTCTTCGGACTCAGCTTCAAAAAATTGCCAGACAGCGCGCACCTTCATGAATTGTGCGGCCTCGGCTTTTACTTCTTCCATGCTTTCGAAAAGCTCGACTGCCTTCGGATCCCGCTCTGCCAGCCGCTTTTCGAAATCCCCCCGGAAACCCATGTGCCGGCCGTAGAGCATGTAGGGATTGATGTAGCTCCACACTTCGCGCAGGTCCGGAACGAGCCGGACCTTGCGGTCCAGATACGGGACGGAGGGGATGGGCAGATCGGCACGCACCTTCGACGAACGCACGACCTTTGGCAGTTCCTTGACAATCACAGTCGTCGAGATGCCTGCGCCATCTTTGGAAGCGGTGTGCTCGCGCAGAAGGCCATCGCGCGTGGTCGGATCCATGAGTTCGTTCATCAGGCGCAGGCCGGTCATCGCATCCTTGGCATAGCAAACGGCGTTGCCATAACCCGGGGCGATCTTCTGCAGCGTAAATTTTCCGCTTAATGCCGCTCCACCGACGAGGAGAGGAATGGAAATTCCGGCCTCGCGCAGATCGTTGGCCGTGATGACCATCTGCTGCGCGCTCTTTACCAGCAACCCGGAAAGGCCGATCGCGTCCGGCTTGTGCTGATGGAACGCCCTGATCAGCTCCTCTGGAGGCACTTTGATGCCTAGGTTCACGACGGCATAGCCGTTGTTGTTCAAGATGATCTCGACGAGATTCTTGCCGATGTCGTGGACGTCGCCCTTTACCGTCGCCAGAACGATTTTTCCGCGTTTTGCAGTGTCTGCCTTCTCCATGAACTGCTCGAGATGGTTGACCGCGGCTTTCATGGCTTCCGCCGATTGAAGCACCTCGGCAACGATCAGCTCGTTGGCGTTGAAGAGGCGTCCGACTTCGGCCATGCCTTCCATCAGCGGGCCGTTGATGATGTCGAGGGGCGCCACTCCTTCAGCGCGCTTGCGGTCAAGGTCGGCGATGAGACCGTCACGGGTGCCCTGGATTATGTAGTTCGCGAGGCGCTGGTCAAGCGGCAAATCCTCCGGGCGCGTTTTCTCCTGCTTCTTCGCCGTGCGGAAGTGCTCGGTGATAGCCGAAATGTGGAATTGGTTGATGGCCGCGCGCTGCTCCTTGCTCTGCTCGCGCCAGTCGGCGGAAGCGCTTTTGAGCAGCTCCGCGCGCGGATGATCGGCGGGAACGTGCTTCGGCGGATGCTGGAAGAGAAGATCTTCCGCCAACTGGCGCTCGTGCTCAGGAATGGAGGCAAAGCGCTCGATTTTCTCGGTGTTCACAATGGCGAGGTCTAGGCCCGCCTTGGTGCAGTAGTAGAGAAAGACAGAATTGACCACTTCGCGAGCACCGGCCGGAAGACCGAAGGAAACGTTGGAAATTCCCAGGATAGTCCTGACATCGGGGAGCGCCTGCTTGATCAGGCGAATTCCTTCCATGGTTTCGACAGCGCCGCCGATATAGTTTTCGTCGCCCGTTGCGCAGGGGAAAACCAACGGGTCGAAAATGATGTCTTCGGGTGCGATTTCGTATTTCTTCGTAAGCAATTCGTAAGAGCGCTTGGCGATCTCGAGTTTTCGTTCGCGCGTGAAGGCCTGGGCCTGGACGGGATCTTCGTCAATGCAGCCGACGACTACGGCGGCGCCATAGTCGCGGGCGATGGGGACTACCTTTTCGAATTTCTCCTCGCCGTCTTCGAGGTTGATGGAATTGATGATGGCTTTGCCCTGGCAATACGTCAGGGAAAGAGCCACTGAGGAGGAATCGGTGGTGTCCACCATGATGGGGACTTTGATTTTGCGGATGAGCTTTTCGTAGAATTCCGGGATGTCCTTCTTTTCTTCGCGCTCGGTGCTTTGCAGGCAGACATCCACGATTTGTGCGCCGCCTTTGACTTGCCGCCGCGCGATTTCGCTGGCTTCCTCCCACTTTTCTTCAGCAACCAGATTTTTGAACAGTCGCGAGCCGATCACGTTGGTGCGCTCGCCAACGAGGAGCGGGCGGGTGCTGTCTTCCGCCTCGATGGTTTCGATGCCGGAGTAGACGGCGCGGTGCGAATCTGGCGGCCGGACGCGGGGCTTCTTGCCCTCAATCATTTGGGCAATTGCCGCAATGTGTTTCTCCGTGGTGCCGCAACAGCCGCCGACGATGTTCAGCCAGCCGTGATCCACGAATTTTTCGAGCTGGGCCGCCAAGGATGTGGGGGTCTCCTCATACTGGCTCGTCTCGGGATTGGGTAGACCCGCGTTTGGGTAACACGAAACAAATTCCGAGGAAATCTGACCCAGTGTCCGGATGTGGTCGGTCATGAACTCCGGGCCGGTGGCGCAGTTCATGCCGAAGGCCAGCGGATGCGCATGCTTGAGCGAAGCCCACATCGCTTCCACGTTTTGGCCAGCGAGCATCGAGCCCATGGGCTCGATGGTCACGGAGACGATGAACGGGATCGTCTGCTCTATTTCTTTGGAGAGCCTCTGAATCGCCAGCAGAGCCGCCTTGATGTTTCGGGTGTCCTGGCAGGTTTCGACAAGCAGGAGGTCCACTCCGCCCTCAATCAAGCCCTTCGCCTGGACGTAGTAATGCTCGCGCAGGCCCTCAAATGTCACGCCGCCGGTTACCGTAATGGCCTTGGTTGTGGGCCCCATGGAGCCGGCCACAAACCGCGGCTTGGCCCCTGTGCTTACTTCATCAGCAGCCTGGCGGGCAAGCTGAGCCGCAAGCACATTCAATTCGTGAGCTTGGCTAGCCAATCCGTATTCTGCGAGCACTAGAGGGGTCCCGCCGAAGCTGTTCGTCTCAATGATGTCCGAGCCGGCTGCGAGATATTTGCGGTGGATGTCCAGGACTACGTCCGGGCGCGTCCTGACCAGGTTTTCATTGCAGCCTTCGAGGGCAGGTCCGCCGAAGTCCTCGGCAGTGAGTTGGCTCTGCTGCAGCATGGTGCCCATGGCGCCATCGAGCACAAGGACACGCTGGCCCATCAGTTCCCGGAGGGCCTTGGTTGATTCGCCTAGATTTCGTATTAGAGAGAAGGCCGCAACTCCTTGAGGCGCCGTCTGGCGGGTTTACCGCACCCGGACCGGGAAAACCTCCGGCTGCCATCTTTCCATTTTACTTGGGACCAGCCGAAGAATCGAATTCGGGTACCAGCATTTTCCTTGCGCGGCTTACATCGAATCGGTCAGTAACAATTCGAGAACACAAACCCCTTTGGGCCTTGCCCCTTGGGCCGGTTTTCACTACCCTGACGGACAGTGACGACCAAGCGCGCCAGCTCCAAGCTTTCCGTATGTCTGCTTTCGCCGCACCCTCTGGTGCTGAGCGAATTCGAGCGCCTTTTATCCAAGTCGCAGTTCAAGGTGATTACCAAGCAGCTTGAATCCACGCTGGCTCCGGACCTGAGAAACCTGGAAGCCCCCAACGCCCAGGTTTATGTCGTTGACGCGCACGCTGCGCGGCAAGCGACCGGAGCATTGCTATCCAACATTCTCGAGCATCATCCCGAAGCGCGCCTGATTGTGGTTGGAGAGCAGCACCTCGAAAATAATTGTTATTCGCTGCTGCGGCTCGGAGTGAAAGGACTGCTGACCTATGACGAGGCGCGAGAACAATTGGTTCGGGCTTTGCCTCTGGTGGCCAGCGGAGGATTCTGGGTACCGCGGCAGCTTCTTTCCGGATTCGTGGACTCGATTCTGACGAATCAGGGGCGCAGGCTGAAGACGGATTCAGTGGCTAACCTGAGCCGCCGGGAACAGGAAGTGCTCGATTCGCTGCTCGAGAATCTGTCCAACAAGGAAATCGCCAGCAAGCTGAATATCGCGGAACGCACCGTAAAGTTTCACGTATCCAATCTACTGAACAAGTTTGGAGTGCGCCGCCGCGCCGATCTGATCCTGCTGACCTTCCAGCGGCGGATGACCCCCCAGCCGTAATTCAGCGACCGTTTTTCAGTCTGTGATTCTGAACCAGACGATGCACCAAAGCGCGCGCACGCCGTCTTTCCAGGTAATCTTTTTTCCCTCCTCGTAAGTGCGGCCCGCATAGCTAATGGGAACTTCGTAGACGCGCCATTTGCCTTTGGCGATTTTGGCGGTGATCTCGGGCTCAAATCCAAAGCGATCGGACTTGATGTGGATTCCCTGCAAAGCTTCCTTGCGGAAGACTTTGTAGCAGGTCTCCATATCGGTCAGCTTCAAGTTGGTGAACACGTCGGAGAGCAGAGTCAGGAATTTGTTGGCCACGTAGTGCCAGAAATAATGCACGCGCTGCGGCCCGCCAAGAAAACGCGAGCCGTAAACCACATCCGCGCGGCCATCCACGATGGGATCGAGCAGCTTCGGGTAGTCCCGCGGGTCGTATTCGAGGTCGGCGTCCTGCACAAGGACAATCTCCCCGGTTGCTTCTGCAAAGCCGCGGCGGAGCGCCGCTCCCTTTCCTTGATTTTTGTCCTGGAACAAAAAGCGGATATCCGCGAGGGGAATGGCATCGCCGCCGTCCTGCGCAAGCGCGGCGGTTTCCCCTCCGGCCTGCAGCCGGGCCATATTTTCCAGAATCTGCCGCGTACCATCCGTCGAACAGTCGTCAACGAGAACGATTTCTTTACGAAGTTCCGTGTCCTGAACGCGGCGCAAGATTTCCTCGATGGTTGCGATCTCGTTGTAGACGGGAATGACGACCGAAAGTTTCGGGTCCGTGAGGGCTTGCGGATTTCTGCGATGCGCGCTCATTGTTGCGTTTCGATTGTATCGGCGGCATCCGCGCAGAGTAAAGCAGGCTGGCCTACGCGTGTGCCTTCGAGGTTCTCTGTGCTAGATTGGCTTTTGGGCTTTTTTTGCCGATGACGACGTTCTACATCGAACAGTTTGGATGCCGCGCAACCCAAGCGGATGGAGCGGCCATTGAACGGCAACTCTTGGAGCGCGGTTGCCGCGTCGCGGCTTCGCCTGCGGGGGCGGAGATCGTGGTTGTAAATACCTGCACCGTGACTGCTGCCGCCGAGGCGCAGGCGCGCGACGCGATTCGCAAGATTCACACGCAGAATCCGTACGCGCGGGTCGTGGTCACGGGATGCTACGCCCAGCGCGCGCCGGAAGATCTGGCTGCTCTGCCGGGCGTTTCCTGGGTAGTGGGAAATTCCCACAAGCCGCAAATTCCTGAGCTCATCTGTGGAATTTCAGCGGACGCTTCAGCGTTTAGCGGAACGAACTTCGTGCCCGCGGCGAGCCTGCACGCAGTGGAGAACTTGCGGGCTGATACCCGATCTGAGAATAAGAAGCGCGCTAAATCCTCGATAGCGCAGGTTTTGATCGGCGATGCCGCACGGCAAACGCACGTGCTGGTCGCGCCTGTCTTTGGCGGAGAAGGGAATCATACGAGGCCGACGCTGAAAATCCAGGATGGCTGCAACTCGCGATGCGCGTTTTGCGTGATTCCGTTTGTTCGGGGCAAGAGCCGAAGCCTGCCGCCAGATGTGGTGCTTGCCGAGCTCAACCGTCTGAGCGCGGCCGGCTTTCGAGAATTTGTGCTCAGCGGCATCAATCTGGGAACCTGGGGCCGTGATCTCACGCCGCGCCTCGAATTCATCGAACTCCTGGAGAAAATTCTCTCAGAGACCTCAGTCGAACGTCTCCGCATCAGCTCCATTGAGCCAATGGACGTCACGCGCGACCTGATTGATCTTTTCGCCTCCAACGAACGCATCGCCCAACACTTCCATATTCCGCTGCAGTCCGGTTCCGACCGCAACCTTGCAGCGATGCATCGGTGGTACCGCACCGAACACTACGCTCGGCGAGTTGAGCTGATTCGCGAGCGGTTGCCCGACGCTGCGATTGGAGCGGACGTCATCGCCGGGTTCCCCGGTGAGTCGGAAGATGACCATGCAAACTCACTCGCCTTCATCGAGTGCCTGCCTTTCACCTATCTCCATGTTTTTTCGTATTCGTTGCGTCCCGGCACTCGCGCGGCTTCCCTGCCGGATCAGGTGCCTGCCACCGTGATCAAGCGCCGGGCTCGCGAGCTTCGCGCTCTCGGAGAAGCGAAAGCCGCTGCTTTCCGCAAGTCAGAGATGGGGCGCAGTCTCCGCGTTCTGACGTTGCATGGCGACGCGAATGATATTGATTTCACTCCCGCACTTACCTCTAACTATTTGCGCGTATTGGTCCCGGGATCGTGGCCTTCAAACCGGTGGCTGGATGTGGTTCTTTCCGAAAATGAGGAAGGAAATTGTTGTCTTGCCGAGATTCCTGCGGACACTTGTGAAATCCAGGCGCGCTAGGCATCCCAGGGATCCCTACTTCGTTTAACCCTCGAAAATTACCTGGGCCAGGGCTTGGCTCGCGGTGTGGGTGATGCTGATGGCGATCTGCTTCACGCCAAGTTGCTCCGCGATTTTTCTCGACTCGCCCTTTAGTTGCATCGTGGGCCGGCCGGAGGGAAGCCGCACCACTTCCAGGTCAACCCAGCGGACGCCATGCCTCCATCCCGTCCCCAGCGCTTTCATCGTGGCTTCCTTTGCTGCGAAGCGTCCCGCATAGCGCTCATATTTGTTCCGGAAATGCTCGCAATAGGCGATTTCTTGTTCCGTGAAGAGACGCCGAATAAGCTTTTCGCCCTGGCGCTCGATGGCCACCTTGATTCGTTCCACTTCGGCGATGTCCACTCCCATTCCGATGATCAAGTTGCCCTCGCCGGCAAGTATTCTTCGCGCGCTGCTTCCGGGCAGGCATCTCGTCCCATCCCGCGTCGAACCCGGATCGGCACTGCGATTATACTGGTGGAGTTGTGGCGTACGTGAAGACATCTCGCAAGAATCGAACCGCGGCCAAACGTCAGGCTGCCCATGCGTCGGCGTCGGAGTGGACGGAGATTGCCCAGCGTGGCATCCGCATTGTTCAGGCGCGTGCCCTGAATGCAATTCCCTGGCTCGTTCACGGATTCAGCACGACTCCCGGGGGCGTTAGCGAGTGCGAAGGCAAAAAAGTTCTCAATCTTGCGTTCTCCGAGTGGGACGCGCGGGAGAACGTGATCGAAAACCGCGTGCGTTTCCAGGCCGCTCTCGGCGCCGTGAGCCACTCACTCGTCCCGCTGAAGCAATTTCATTCGGACTTGATCTGCTTCTTTCGAACGCCTCCGGCCGAAGCCTGCCGTGGCGATGCGTCCGCGACGGATACTCCGGGCCTGCTCCTTGGTATCCAGACGGCAGATTGTGTGCCGATCTTGCTGGTGGATCCGAAGAATCGGGCGGTGGCCGCAGTACATGCGGGATGGAGGGGCACACTTGCAAGAATTGCAGAAAAAACCGTTGGCCACATGCAGATGCGCTTCGGCTCGAAGCCGGCTGAGCTTTTGGCTGCGCTTGGCCCTGCGATTGGGGGATGTTGCTACGAGGTCGGCGCGGAACTGGTCACGCGGTTTACTTCGCAGTTCGCGGAAGCGGACGATTGGTTCGATGAGCCGCGCACCGGTGAAGAGCCAAATCCTCTTCAATGGCTCAATATGGCCCCGCCGGGCCACCAGCCACCGCCGAAAAGCGTTCGCCTCGACCTACGCAAAGCCAACCGCTC
>DATJAD010000206.1:0-23823 GCA_035516615.1 Candidatus Acidiferrum sp. | reverse complement strand
AACCATTGGATGACGGGCTGGAAATTGACGTCGGCAAAGTGCTTGCTGAAAACCCGGCCGACGGCGGTGCGGATGAGCTCGCGGGCGACGGTGTCCGCGCCCTTGAGTTCGCCTTCGTACTCGAGTTCGAGCTTGCCGGTGATAGCGGGCAGGGCGGCGTATACATCGGCGACGCGGGCGACAGCAGATTTTTCGCCAGTGCGTGCGGCGCGCTGTTCGGCGCTGCTCACGACGCTCTCGAGAACGGAGATAGGTAGGCGCTGGCTGACGCCGGAGCGCTTGTCCACGCGCTTGTCTTCGCGAGCCTGGAAGGCGATTTCCTCGATGAGTTCGCGGAGATAGCCGGGGATATCCACGGCACGGCTGGAATCGCGAGAGGTCCAGGCTTCCTGCGCGGTGATGGCCATGCCTTCACCCACGGTCGTGGGATAGTGAGTGCGGATTTCGGCGCCGATGCGGTCCTTGAGAGGAGTGATGATCTTGCCGCGGGCGGTGTAGTCCTCGGGATTGGCGGAGAAGACGAGGAGAACGTCGAGCGGAAGCCGGAGGGGGTAGCCCTTAATCTGGATGTCGCCTTCTTGCATGATGTTGAAGAGTCCGACCTGGATTTTTCCGGCGAGATCGGGGAGTTCGTTAATGGCGAAGATGCCGCGATTGGCGCGGGGAAGGAGACCATAGTGAATGGTGAGCTCGTCGGAGAGATCGCGGCCGCCACGCGCGGCGCGGATAGGGTCCACGTCGCCAATGATGTCCGCCATGGTGACGTCGGGAGTGGCCAGTTTTTCGACATAGCGAAGATCGCGAGGCATCCAGGCGATGGGCGTGTTGTCGCCCTCGGAGGCGATACGATCCCGGCAAGAGCGGCAGATGGGACGAAGGGGATCGTCGTTGATCTCGCAGCCTGCGACGACGGGAATTTCCGGGTCCAGAAATTGCGCGAGGCCGCGAAGGATGCGGCTTTTCGCCTGGCCGCGGAGGCCGAGCAAGATGAAGTTGTGCCGGGAGAGAAGCGCATTGACGATTTGGGGAACGACAGTGTCTTCGTAGCCGTGTACGCCCGGGAAGAGGGTTTCGTTGCGCTCGATGGCGCGGAGAAGATTGGCGCGCATTTCGTCTTTCACGGAACGAGACACCGCACGCGCGTCGAAGTCCGGGATGCGGCGGAGTTCCCCGAGAGTTTTCGGCTTGGTGCGCCCTCCCTGAGGATGCAGCGTCGTTGCAGTGTTCATCTGAGCCCCCAATCCGGGCGGGTTGAAGCGCCGCACGGCGAAAAGCTAGTTCAAACCATGGCCGTTACCGGCCGAGTTCTGACGCATGGCTTCTACCTTCTGTAGATGCGGCGCCCACTCGCGAAGGTAGGCCACGAGGCGCTCCTGGCGCTCGGATTCCGTTCTCAGCTCAAGAATGCGCTGTTTCCAGAGGAGATCAAGAGGAAGTTTATCGGCAATCAGATAAGAAAGCTGCATTTCGGACTCCGCTTGCGCATCACGCGGGTAATCACCGAAGACGATGGTGTGGCAGGTATCGTAAAGTTCGATGAGCTGGCGGCGAACACGAACCTCAATCGGGGAGGGTCGGTCTTCCAAATAGTCTACGTGCCCTTCAAGCAGCGGATCGCCGTCGAAGGGCTCCACAACGCGAAAAGGAGCGCCGCCCACGATGAGGATGTCCATGCGGCCGTCATCGTAGCGGCGAGAGACTTCCAGGATTTCGGCGGTGCAACCGGTACCTGCCATGCCGTTGGGAAGGGCAAGGAGCATGCCGAATTCGAATTTGTTCTCAAGGCAGTCGCGAACCATGCGCCGATAGCGAGGCTCGAAAATGTGCAGGGGAAGACCAGCGCCGGGGAAGAGAACGACGTTCAGGGGGAAAAGCGGTATCCGTTCAGGCCGCATGAGTCCCGAGGCAATGATACCAGAGGTAAAGCCATCACTGGCGGATGATCACAACTCGGCTAAGAGAGATTCCATTTCAGAAAGAGCGTGAGAGTTGCCTTGCTGGGATGCGGCCTGGATGCCGGAGATAAGAATTGGGCGAGCCTCGTCGGGACGGGCTTCGCGGACCAACAGCTGGGCATACATCAGATAAGCAGGAACGTAGGAGGGATTGCGCCGAAGAAGTTCTCCGAAATGGGTTGAGGCGGCGGAGGAGTCACCGGAATTCATGCATTCGAGGGCCAGGCCGTAACGCGAGAAAGCATCGTCGGGCTTCTGGGCCACGAACTCTTCCAGCACCTGGCGGCGGGTTTTCTTACGATCTGGCATGGAACCGTTCATAGTATAGCGGAGGCCTGCCAGAGCACGAACCGGGCCTCGAGAGAGGTTGTGCATGGGGAGCAAAGCGAAGAGGAAAGCACGTCGAGCGCAGGAGATGGTGTCGCGGGGCAAGCCCGTGAGTGCATCATGTTCGGAAATGGCGGAAGTAGTGCTTCCGGCAGAGACGAATCCGTTGGGGAAACTGCTGGGCGGACAGGTAATGCACCTCGTGGATATGGCGGCGGCTATGGCAGCGAGCCGGCACTCGAACAGCTATGTGGTGACGGCTTCGGTGGACTACATTGATTTTCGGAATCCGGTGAATCTAGGAGAGCTGGTGATCCTGAAGTCTCAGGTCAATCGAGTGTTTCGCACTTCCATGGAAATTGGCGTCAAGGTGTTCTCGGAGAATGCGTTGACGGGCGAACGGAAGCATACGACGACGGCGTATGTGACGTTTGTGGCCATTGACGAATTTACGAGGCGGCCAAAACCCGTGGCGCCGCTGATCCTGCGCACGTTGGAGGAGAAGCGGCGGTGGAAGGAAGCGGGGGAACGGCGAAAGGTACGGCTGGCGGTGAGATTCAAGAAGAAGAGGGAATAGGGATCGGGCATCGGCGATGGACGATGCGGGCCGGAAGTAAGTCAAGAATTAGCACAGAGGAAGCGGAGGAAACACAGATCGCGGAGAGTCCGGAGAGAAAAAGTGAGTCCAGCGAAGGGGCTCAGGACTCGTAAGCAAAGATTAGGGCCAAGAGACGCCCAGGCCGGACGGAGTCAGGAGATGGAGCCCATCCACATGGGGGCGCCGGTCGGTTGTGAGCTGCCTCCTGCAGGCTCTTCGGTAATGGCGAGCCACTTGGTGTTGTGCATATCTTCCGGAGGATGGGCGACGACCAGATACAAGCTGCCGCTTTGGTCCGGCCGCACAGTCATCAAGGGCATGGGTTTGCTGCCCGGAGTCTTCGGCATCAGCCACAGTTCGAGGGTGCGGTCGCCTTTGGGCATGGGAATCTCATGGCCCATCACGCACAAGCCATATTCGTCATGCCACATGGCCTTCATTTGAGGCCAATCCTTTTCGCTTGCCGGGAGGACAAAAGTTTGGGACTTGGGATCGGTCATGATCATGGCCCGACGTTTGGCTTCCTCGAGCTGCCCGCGAAGCTTTTCCCGATCCTGCATGGAGGCGACGGTGGTTTTCTGCATGCTGGCGATTTTTTCGCGCAGGACGTAGGCCTCGCGCGCGTTGTAGAGCGCGAAAACGAGAACCGCAGCAGCAGCGGCCCAGAGCCAAATCGGAGTGCGCGCCTTTTGACGAATTGAGCCAGCTTCCGCGCGGACCGTGTGCATCAATCGCCCCTTCAGAATGTCCGAAGGTACGGCCTCGGGAGCGAGATAGGCAAGCCGGGTGACGAGCCAACGCGCTTCTTCAAGCGCTTTGGAGCACTCGGAGCAGCCGGAGCGCAGGTGCTCGTCGACCGAGGTGCGGTCGCTCGCGTCAAGCGAGCCAAGGGCATAGGCTTCGATCAACTCCCGGAATTGGTCGTGGTCAGTCACGGTGACGACTGTAATCCTTCCTTCAAGCGTAGAAGTCCGTTGCGAATCCAGCTCTTCACTGTGCCGAGTGGTTCCTGGAGCGACTCGGCGATTTCGGTATGGCTTAGCCCGTCAAAATAGGCCAATTCGATGGCGCGGCGCTGCCTGGGATTCAGAGAGGTCATCAGAGCGCGAACACGTTCGGACTGACGTTTTTCGTCGAGGGCACTCTCATAGTCAGGAGCCGAGGAAACCGGATGGAGTTCATCGGCCTGATCCTCGCGACGGCGCTGGCGCTCGCTTTTGAGCCGAAGCTGGTCGAGGGCGCGATTGCGAGCCAAGGTCAAAAGCCAGGGCAAAAAGGGCCCGCGCGCCGGATCGTAGCGAGAGGCATTGCGCCAAAGATGGAGAAAGATGTCCTGAACGACCTCTTCGGCTGTGGAAGCGTGCTGGAGGATGCGGAGAACCAGCGAATAAACGGCTCGCGAATGGCGATCGTAGAGCTGTTCGAACGCGTTCACGTCCTGCCGGAGAAGACAGCGCACGAGCGCCGCATCGGGCGACACATCGCGGGAATCCGTGGGTGTCAGAACCGCCAGGAACACGGGCTTGTCTTCTCTTGCTCCTAAAATGGATTACGTCAACCCGCTGAAAACGGATGAGCGGAGCGCGGCGGCTAAGAGCCTTTAGGAGTTGTAGCTCATTCGGACGTCTTCGGCAACGGAGAGAGCCTTTTCAAGGCACGAGCCGATAGCGGGGCCAGAGAAGTAATTTCCGATGAGCCAGATGCCGGCGGAAGCTGCGCGGGCGGATTCGATGGAGGCCAGCCGGTGGGTGTGGCCGAGATTGTACTGCGGGATTGCCTGGCGATACCGAGTGACATTTGTGGTGACTGGGTGTTTTCGAAGATCGAGAAGTGAGGAGAGTTCGCCATGGACGAGGTCAGCGAGACCCTCGGGAGAGAGTTCGACGGCCGAGGGATCGGTAGCGCCGCCAACGAAGCTGGTTAAGAGAACATGGTCCTGTGGGGCCCGGCCGGGGAATAGAGAAGAGTTCCAGACGGTGCCGAGGGTGCGGAGTCCCGCAGAACGAGGAACCAGGAATCCGAAGCCTTGGAGAGAATGGCCGACTTCGGCGCGGCGATATCCGAGGGAAACGACGGATACGGGAGCATAGGAAATCTCATCGAGGCTTTGCTCGCAACCGGGGAGAAGGTTTTTCAGGAGGCGAGAGGAAATAGAAGTTGGAGTGGACAGAACGAGGCGGCTGGCATCGAAATGCAAGGCTCCGGTTGGAGATTGCGCGGTGACCTGGAATGAATCTGCGCCCGTGCGCAAGATTTCCTGGACTTCGACATTGCAGTGAAGGGATGGTCCAAGCTTGCCGGCAAGAATGCGAACCATCGATTCGTTGCCGTCGCGGAAGCTGAGGAGCATGGGACGGTGGCGAGGTTCCTTGCGATTCTTTGCGGCGCGCTTCATTCCGCGAAGCAGACTGCCCGCGGACCTTTCGGCTTCATGCAGCTGGGGGAAAGCAGCGCGAAAGCTGAGGGTTTCGGGGTCGCCAGCATAGATACCGGAGACAAAAGGGCCGACGAGGTGGTCAAGAAGTTCCGGCGTGAATTTGCGGCGAACGAAATCGGCGATAGATTCATCGGCGCCCGGCGGATGCGTCGAGGCGAGCGGCTCGCGCAGGATGGACCATTTGGTGCGGAAGCTGAGCAATGAAGAAACAAGGAAGGCCGACGGCGAGAGAGGAACGGGCTTGAGCTTGCCGTTGATGAGAACGTAGCGGGGGGCGCGCGGCGGAGCTTGGACCACCTGGCTGTCGAGGCCGAGTTCGTGGATGAGTTTCAGAAGTGCGTCAGTGGAGGAGAAGCTCTGGGGGCCCCACTCGAAGAGGAAACCGTCGCGGACTTCAGAGCGGATTACTCCGCCAGCGTGGGGGAAGGCTTCGAGGAGAGTGGCGTCAATCCCAGCGTTACGAAGTGCGTAAGCGCATGCTAAGCCAGAAATGCCGCCGCCGACGACAATTGTGAGAGGACGAGAAGTCACGGATCAGAGCGTCTTAGAGAAGAGCGGCTTCGCGTCGAGCTGCTGCTTTTCGAGGTAGGGGTCAAAGTACATGGCGAGATTACGAATGAATATGCGGCCGAGCCAGGTCGTGCGGATTTCGCCGTTTTCGACGAGCAGAAGGCCGTCGGCGCGCGGGATTTCGAGATGGCGCAATTCCTCTGAAAAATACTGATCGAAGCCGATGGCGAATTGCTGCTCGATTTCGCGCTTTGGAATAACGGTGTGGCAAAGCAGGCGGCTGATGACGGCGCGGCGGATAAGATCGTCCTGCGAAAGAACGTAGCCTCGCATGGTCGCGAGGCCGCGCTGGTTGACGGCTTTTTCCCAGCTGGGCAGATCCCGGAAGTTTTGAGCATAGGCACCGGGGAAGCCGCTGATGGCGGTGATGCCCATGCCGTAGAGGGCGGCACCCGCCTTGGTGGTGTAGCCCTGGAAATTCCGGTGCAAGGTACGGCGTTGCTGGGAAACGGCCAGCTCATCTCCGGGCTTTGCGAAATGATCCATCCCGATGTAGAGGTAGCCTGCTTCGACGAATTTGAGGAGGCCTGTGCGGAAGATCTCAAATTTCTGCATGCCTTCCGGCAGGTAAGCGGCAAAGGAGCCCTGCTGCTTTTTGAGCCAGGGAACATGAGCGTAGCTGAACAGCGCGATGCGATCCGGGGCGAGGCCAATGATCTGCTCGACGGTTCGGGCAAACGATTGCGCGGTTTGATACGGAAGGCCGTAAATAAGATCCACATTGATGCTGTCGAAGCCGAGTTCGCGGGCGGACTGGATGAGGTCGCGCGTCATTTCGAGCGGCTGGATACGATGAATGGCTTTCTGGACCTCGGGCTCGAAGTCCTGGATGCCCATGCTGAGGCGGTTGAATCCGAGACGGCGAAGAGTCTCCAAGTGGGATCGTGAGGTGACGCGGGGGTCGATCTCGACGCCAATTTCGGCGCCGGAAGAGAAGGAGAAACGCTCGCGCGTGAAGGCAAAGAGATCGTCCATTTGCGCGGGAGAAAGATAGGTCGGAGTGCCGCCGCCCCAATGAAATTGCACGACGGGGCGACTTCGGGAAACACTCCGGCTGACTCGCTCGATTTCCTTCTTTAGCGTCTCCAGATAGGGAATGGCCGCGCGCTTGTCCTTTTGAATGATGACGTTGCACGCGCAGAAAAGACACAGGCTTTCGCAAAATGGGAGATGCATGTAGAGCGAGACAGGGGTTGCATCACGCTCGGCTTGCTCGTGGACTCTTTCGAGATCAGCAGGGCCGAAAGAGTCGTTCCAGACGGGGGCAGTAGGATAGCTCGTATAACGGGGGCCGGGACGATTGTAGCGCGCGAGAAAGTCTTCGCTGATGCGAAGCTCTTCGCGCATTTGTTGCAGGCTTGGCTGAACCAAAGTCACTGTCCGTATCCCTCAGACGGCCGAAATGGCGCCATCGCGAAAAATCGAGTTCTGCCCTGTTTCGATGAAGAGTTTTGCATTTTCCACGGGAGTATTGGGCAAGATGCCGTGTCCCAGATTCAGAATATGGCCTTCGCAGTCAAGTTGCGCAAGGATATCCCGGGTTGCACGAGCAATCTGTTCGGGCGGCGCGAAAAGCAGCCCGGGGTCAAGGTTTCCCTGAAGTGCGACGGCAGGGCCAAGAGTTTTGCGGAGGTCGGCGAGATTGACGCGCCAATCCACGCTGAGGACATTCGCGCCCGCCTGCGCAACTGCGGGCAGGAGATGGTGCGAGGCCTTCGTGTAATAGATGACCGGAGCGAGGCAGCCCAAGGAGGAGATAACCTCCTGCACAGCGGGAAGCGCGAATTGGCGATAGTCAGAGAGATCGAGTTCGCCGCACCAGGTGTCGAAGAGCTGCACAGCGGAAGCTCCAGCCGCGATCTGCGCTTTCAGATAGGGAATTGTGGCCTGCGCAATGCAGCGGAGCAGCTCGCGAAAGGCTCCAGGATCGTTGTACAAGAATGATTTGACCGTAGAGAAACCTTCTTTGGTGCGGCCCTCGACCATGTAACAGGCCAGAGTCCACGGGGCGGCAGCAAAACCGAGGACCGGAACATCAGGCCCCAGTTCGCGCACGATGCGCCGAATGGCTTCAGGAAGAAAGCCGGTTTCGGTTTCAGGATCGAATCCGTGAAGCTTGCGGACATCGGCAAGCGAGCGGACGGGTTCAGGAAGATTTGGACCCGCGTCGCCGAGTTCGAGGGGAAGGCCCATGGCTTCTGCTGGAATGAGAATGTCGGAAAAGATGATAACCGCGTCCACGCCGAGCCGGCGGAAAGGCTGCAAAGAGACCTCAACGGCAAGATCGGGCGTCTTGCACACTTCGAGAAAAGAGTGCCTTGCGCGCAAAGCGCGATATTCGGGGAGATAACGGCCCGCCTGACGCATCATCCAGACGGGCACGCGAGGAAGGGCCTCACCGCGGCAGGCGCGGAGGAAGAGGTCTTTGCGATTCAGCGAAATAGCGGTTGGGCACATGAGATCCCAGCAATGAGGATAACAAATCCCCAGCCGACTTGCTGATCTGGGACGTTTCGTGTGACTCGGCCAAGCTGTGGGCTATACTCAATTGTTGGGATTGCGTTCAAACTAAGGGGGTTTGGCGCTGCCCGGAGTGGCGGGCGCGGCTAAATGGTGCCTTGAATGGACCGACTGTTCATCTATCTGACCATCGGTGTCTACCTGCTGAGCCAGGTCTTCTACCTCAGGTTTTTGTATACCGGGAAGGCGATGAACGGGCGGCTGGGAACAATCTTCCTCGCGTGCGGATTGGCCTTCCATTATTTTGCCCTCCTTGAGCGGTCGGTGGGATTGAACAAGGTTCCGTATCACGATCTGTATGGCGCGATGTCTTTGTTCGCGTGGTTACTTGCGCTGACGTATCTCGGACTGGAACTGTTTCACAGGCAGCGAACGGTAGGGGCCTTTGTGGTGCCGATCATCCTTGTGTTTTTCATGGCGGCACATTTGGCGCCTGCGGACCGTATGCCCGGACCCAAGGCGCAGGGCGTGGCTTTTGCCTTTCATGTGACACTCAGCATTCTGGCGTACGCCGCGTTTGCCCTTTCCTGCGTGATGAGTTTGATGTTTCTTGCGGAAGAGCGGCTCCTGCGCAGCCGGAGATTTGGCGGCATGGTTTGGCGTTTGCCACCGTTGGACTTGCTCGAGCGGATGAGCCGGAGCAGCGTGCTGGTTGGACTCGTTTCGATTGCCATTGGAATGTCGCTTGGGTTCCTTCAGGTGGACCGGCTGATGGGCCATGTGTGGTACTACGATCCAAAGTATGCGGTTACGCTAATCGTGCTCATTCTTTATATTGCGTATTTCTTCCTGGCTCGTAGGACGGCCTGGAGAGGGGCCCGGGCGTCGAAGCTTTGCGTATTCAATTTCGCAATCGTCATTTTCAGCTTTACCGTGGTGAACCTTTTCCTTTCGCATTCGCACAGATTTTTTTAGGAGAGCGCGATCAACAGCATGGAGATCGTACTCGTTGGCCTGAATCACCGTACAGCGCCCGTGGAGGTGAGGGAGCGGGTGTCATTTACGGCGGAGCAGGCGCAGAGAGCTTCCGAGGAACTCCGCGCGAAAGGAATCCTAGAAGAGACGCTCGTGCTCTCCACTTGCAACCGGAGCGAGGTTTACGGAGTACCTCCCGAGGCCGTGCGCGAGAGCGCGGGGGTTCTCTCCGATTTCCTGAGCGCGTTTCACTCCGTGCAGAATGATGTTCTGCGAGTTTCGCTATACCACCATTACGATAGGGAGGCGGTACGGCATCTGTTCCGTGTGGCGTCCGGGTTGGACTCCATGCTGTTGGGGGAAGCGGAGATCCTAGGACAGGTGCGGGAGGCTTACCGCTTGGCACACGAAGCCCGCGCCACGGGACCAGTGCTCAACCGGCTATTTCAAGGCGCGCTGGAAGTCGGAAAGCGCGTGCGGTCCGAAACGGAGCTGGGAACGCGGCCCATGTCAGTCGCTTCGGCGGGCGTCAAGCTGGCGGAACGCGTCTTCGGGAAATTGAAGGAACGCAGCGCGCTGGTGCTGGGAGCGGGAACGATCAGCGAGCAAGTGGTTTCGCAATTGCGCGACCGCAATATAGCCCATCTGCATATGATGAATCGCTCGCGCGAACGCGCTGAATCGCTCGCCAACGAATTCGGCGGACAGGTTATCCCGTGGGGCGAATGGGATGCCGCGCTGGCGGTTCCCGACCTGGTTGTGTCTTCCGTCTCGGCCGAGCAGTCGGTGCTCACCCGGGCGATCCTGGAGCAGGCCATGATCGCGCGCGGAAACCGGACCTTGTTTGTGATGGATCTGGGATTGCCGCGGAACGTGGAAGGTGCAGCGGCACAACTCTATAATTTGTACCTCTATAACCTGGATGACCTGACGGAAATCGTGCAGCAAAACCGGAATGCGCGAGAGAGCGAGATTCCCAAGGCGGAATCTCTTGTGGACGAACATGTGGCCAAATTTCTCTCCTGGCAAGCGAGCGTGGAACTGGTGGACGTGTTGGCGGAGCTGCGGACTCGCCTGAAAGAGGAGCGCGAGGCCTTCGTGCGAACGCGGCTGGATGGAATGTCGCATCTGTCGCTCGAAGAGCGTTCCAAAATGGAAGCGTTGATGGATGGATTGCTGGAGAAGCTCTTGCTTGAGCCCGCGGAACGCCTTCGCAGCGAGAAGGAATTGCGCCGGAAGATCCAAAACGTAGAAGCGCTGCGCGAACTCTTCCTGCCGGACAAGGATAAGTCATGAAAGCGTTGAGGATCGGCACGCGAGGCAGCTTGCTTGCCAAGTGGCAGGCGGAGCATGTGCGCAAACTGCTTTTCCAGAAGACGGGAACGGAAGCTGAAATCGTCATCATCAAGACGACGGGCGACAAGATGCTTCAAGCCCCATTCGCGCAAATCGGCAGCAAGGGAGTATTCATCAAGGAATTGGAGGAGGCACTGCTCGAGGACCAGATTGACCTTGCGGTGCACAGTGTGAAGGATATCCCCACCGACGTGCCTTCGCGGCTGTGCTTTCCGGCTGTTTGCAGAAGGGAAGATGTGCGGGATTGCGTGGTATCGTCGAAAGGAGTGAGCCTGGCTTCCTTACGTGAAGGCGCACGAGTCGGAACAAGCAGCCTCCGGCGCCAGGCGCAGGTCCGGCATCTGCGTCAGGACCTGGACGTACGCGAACTGCGGGGAAATGTGGATACGCGGCTGCGAAAAGTGGAGAGCGGGGAATACGAGGCGATTATGCTCGCAAAAGCCGGGCTAGACCGGCTGGGCCTTGCGGGACGCATCACCGAGGTCCTGTCGCCGGAGGTTTGCATGCCCGCAGTGGGGCAAGGCGCGATTGCCGTGCAAGCGCGCTTGAGGGACGAGGAATTGGGGGATGCGTTGGCGGTTTTGGACCATCCCGAAACGCGTCAATCCATCATGGCCGAAAGGGCTCTGCTGGCGACATTGCAGGGGGGCTGTCAGGTTCCCTTGGGGGCTTGGGCGCGCTTCGAGCGGGGCGAGTTAGTGATGGACGCGGTGGTTTGCTCTGCCGACGGGCAACAATACGTAAAACAACGCGGAGTGGCGCTTCCAGATCAGGCAAGGGAATTGGGGCAACGACTGGCGCAGATGTTACTCGAAGCCGGTGCGGGAAACATTCTTGAAGAAGTGAGCCGGTCGCGTGGATGAACCTCGGGCAGGGCCGCTTGCCGGGCGAAACATCCTGGTCACGCGAGTCGCTGAGCAAGCGGCTCCGCTCTGCCGAGCCTTGGAAGAGTGCGGGGCTAAGGCAATTGTTTTGCCGATGGTTGAATTTGCCCCGCCGGAAGACTTCGGGCCGCTGGACGCCGCCCTGAAAGAAATCGGAGAGTTCCGGTGGGTGTTTCTCACGAGCCAAAATGCAGTTCGCGCACTGGCGGAACGGGCAGCGGAACTGGGAATTTCGCTCCCGGACGCGGCTCACGAAGTACGCACTGCTGCGGTGGGGTCGGCGACGGCGAACGCAGCAGCGAAGGCGGGCTTACGAGTAACCTATACGGCCTTGAAACATCAGGGGACTTCACTTGCCGCCGAGTTAGCGAGCGAAATTCCGGGATGGCGCGTGTTGCTACCGAGGAGTGACCGGGCGAATCCCGTTTTGCCGGAGATGTTACGGAAGATGGGAGCAGAAGTTGTGGAAGTTATTGCGTATCGTACAATGAATGCCGCCCAGCCATCAGGCAGCCAACAAGCGCTTTCTGACTCGCTCCCTGGAGATGTCGACGCTGTGGTCTTTTTTAGTCCGTCGGCCGTGGAAGCGTTTATTCAGCGTGAGCAAGGCGGAAATATCCTGCGCGCCGCGGGAGCATATCAGGGTAAGTTTGCGATCGTGGCCATCGGCGAGGTGACCGCTGCCGCTCTTCGCAAATCCGGAGTCCCTCGGCCCGTCGTTGCAGGAAACACTAGCGTTGATGCCGTGGTGAATGCTCTGAAGGACTTTTTTGCCGCAAAACCCCAACCGGGGTCCGAAGGGATTGCGAAGATATGAGCTTTCCGGCGCATCGGCCGCGACGCTTGCGGCGCACTGAATTGTTGAGAGATCTTGTCCGTGAGACGCGCTTGTCTGCTGCGGGATTCGTTTACCCCATGTTTGTTTGTTCGGGAAGCAGGGTGAGGCAGGAAGTGAGTTCCATGCCCGGTGTCTTCCAGCAATCGGCGGATCAGATTGTGGAGGAGTGCAGGGAGGTCGAGAGCTTGGGCATTCCCGGCATTATGCTTTTTGGATTGCCCGAGACAAAAGATGCGCGGGGAAGCAGCTCGATTTCTTCCACAGGAGTGGTCCAGAAGGCGATTGAGGCCATCCGCAAAGCCAGTTTGAAATTATTGATCATCACAGATGTTTGCCTTTGCGAATACACGGATCACGGGCATTGCGGAGTGATCGAAAATGGCGAGGTTGCCAACGATCCGACAATAGAAATTCTGGCGGAACAGGCGCTGTCCCACGCACGCGCGGGGGCGGACATCGTCGCGCCCTCCGACATGATGGACGGAAGAGTTGGAGCAATTCGGAAGAAGCTGGATCAAAACAGGTTTGAGAACATAGCGATCCTCTCGTACGCAGCCAAGTATTGTTCGGGCTTTTATGGGCCGTTTCGCGAGGCGGCACAGTCGGCGCCTCAATTTGGCGACCGCAGAAGCTACCAGATGGATCCCGCAAACGCGAAGGAGGCGCTGAAAGAAGTGGCGATGGATCTGGAAGAAGGCGCGGACATGGTGATGGTAAAACCCGCGTTGCCGTACCTGGATATCATTCGTCGCGTACGCGAGCGATTTGACGTGCCGGTTGCCGCCTACAACGTAAGCGGTGAATATGCGATGGTCAAGGCCGCTGCCCAGAAGGGCTGGGTGGACGAAAAGCGCGTGGTGATTGAAATCCTGACGGGAATCCAACGTTCTGGCGCAGACACGATTCTGACGTACCACGCGAAGGATGCTGCCAAATGGCTGAAGGGCTGAACGGGAAGGCATCTGGAAAGGCATGCAATGCAGCCATCGCTTAAGCGCGATAGGAAGCGCTCCAAGGAGATTTTCGAGCGTGCCGAGAAAATTCTTGTCGGTGGTGTGAATAGCCCTGTCCGAGCATTTCGCTCGGTCGGCGGCGAGCCGCTGGTGATTGAACGCGGCCAAGGGCAGTATCTCTACGATGCCGATGGCAACCAGCTGCTGGACTACGTTTGCTCCTGGGGCGCCCTGCTTCTGGGGCACGCAAATCCGTCGGTGTGCGCAGCTATTGCGGATCAGGCGTTGAAAGGTACCAGCTTTGGAGTAACGACGGAACTGGAGTGCGAACTCGCGGAGTTAATCACCGGAGCGATCCCGTTCATCGAGAAAATCCGCTTCGTTTCCAGCGGGACGGAAGCGACGATGAGCGCCGTTCGCCTTGCGCGCGGGTTCACAAAGCGCGATTTCATCGTGAAATTCGAAGGCTGTTATCACGGCCATGCGGACAGCTTTTTATCCCAGGCTGGATCGGGACTCGCAACGCTGGGGATTGCGGAGTGCCCGGGCGTTCCGCAGGCGTTCGCTGAATTGACGCTGAACGTGCCCTACAACGATTTGGCTGCAGTCGAGAGGATCTTTGCCGCGCATTCCGGGAAGATTGCAGCGGTGATCGTCGAACCGATCGCGGCAAACATGGGCGTGGTGCAACCGAAAGAAGGGTTTCTGGGGGGACTTCGGGAGATCACGCGAAAGCACGGAACCCTGCTGATCGTGGATGAAGTCATCACGGGCTTTCGCATGCGCTATGGATCGGCGCAGCCGCTCTTTGGGATTGAAGCAGATCTCACGACGCTCGGTAAAATTATTGGCGGCGGATTGCCGGTCGCCGCTTACGGCGGAAGGGCAGAAATTATGAATTGTGTGGCGCCCCTTGGGCCCGTGTACCAGGCAGGAACGCTCTCCGGGAATCCTTTGGCCATGCGCGCGGGAATTGAGACGCTCAAACAATTGTCAGCTGGCCTCTACGAAAGATTGGAACCGTCCGCCGCGCGGCTGACGGCAGGTCTGCGCCAGGCAGCAGCTTCAGCAAATGTGCCTGCGCAGGTGAATGCTCAAGGTTCGCTGGCGACGCTCTTCTTCACCGGCCAGCCTGTGAGGAACTATCAGGACGCAAAGCGCGCCGACACAAAAGTCTACGCCCGGTACTTCCGCGAGATGCTCGATCGCGGCATATTACTTGCGCCATCGCAGTTTGAAGCGGCTTTTGTCTCCGCCGCGCACACTGAACAAGACGTGGATCGTACGTTGGAAGCCGCTCGGGAATCGCTGCGGGCCGTGGCTGCGGAGGCCAGAGATTAAGACCGCGATCGCGAAGGATTTCTGAAGATTCCGCGCTTGTGGCCGGTCAAGCGCTGGCTGGCGGGCCACTAGTGCGAAGCCTGGTCACCTCTTGGGTGAGCTTATCCAAGCGGCTGACCAGTTCCGAGTGGCGCGCCTCGTCCGTACCGGGCTTCTTGCCGATAAATGAGATCGTTCCCCCGGGTTCGAGAACACACTGTTGCACGTCGGCCAGTGAATCGAAACCCTGCTTGCGGGAGGCAGCTTCGAGCTGCGCCATGGTGATGAGCTCTTTCTTTAGGTGGCGAGTCTTCACTTTTCCATCCTCAATGAGCACGTCTGCGCGGCCCTCCACCATCTGATCCAGTTTGCGGTGGTCATAGAGGAAACGGACCACGAGGTAATTCACGATGAGGAGGGAAGTTGCGCCGATAATTCCTCCCGTGACACTGTTATCGTCGCCGATGATTGCGTTCTGAACCGTGTTGGCCAGCGTCAGGAGAACAACGAGGTCAAATGGGTTGAGCTGGACCAGTTCGCGCTTTCCGGAAAGACGCAGGCTGATTACAAGGAATGCGTAAACAAATACCGGCCGCAGAATCTTTTCCAACAATGGAAGCCCCAGGACAAACATGTCTTTCCACATACCATGCATGAACTCATTCCTCCTCCGGGAAGCCCCGGTTCTTCGTGGTGCAGCGCACCCTGCGACCCGAAGGGGAGCGTAGCACGCAAGTCAAGTCGGGAGAAAGTTCCGGCCTGTCCTAAAGTACAGTCATCCATTCGCCACAAATGGCGGCGGTTTGCAGTCATTTTTCAACGAACGCGGATAATCTAGTGGTGGTCATTCGTTCGTTGATCAGATCGAGCTTCTCAAGCACGAAAATCCAAGGTGGAGGCTCCAGCAGGCGAAGCCGGGAGTGTCAGTCCTCGCCTGACAGGTTTCTGAAGCTGCGATCTTATGTCATCACACACTTCGCCCGCGCCGGGTTTAGTGGACGGCCTCTGCCAACTTCAGGCACTTTTAGACTCCTCGCAGGAACTTCTAGCCCTGCTTGATGCCGGGGGCAAGATTCAATATGCAAGTCCAAGCTTTGGAAGAGTTTTAGGATTCGAGCCGGATGAACTGGCCGGCGGATCGCTTTCGATGCTGCATCACCCCGGCGAAATGGAGCAATTGCGGAGGAGTTTTGAGAAAATTGCCCGCCGCTCCGGTGACAGTTGGACAGGACGCTGCAGTCTGTGCACCAAGAGCGGTGCGTGGCGGTGGTTTGATGTTTCGGTCACGAATCACCTCTCCACCCCCGGGGTAAACGGGCTCGTGGCCGCTTACCGGGATGTGACCGAGCTTCGCCGGATGGAGTCGGAAAGACATGTCATTTCCGACATCGTCCATGCCCTAAACCAGACTTCCAACCTTGATCAACTTCTTCAAGAAATCCATGAAGCCCTCACAAAAGTCGTCTACGCCGAAAATTGTTTTGTTGCGCTTTACGACCGCGGCGCCGAAGTCTTTCGTTTCCCATTCTTTGTGGACCAGTTTGACCCGCCTCCCCCTCCCCTGAAACTTTCTCGCTCGTGCATGGCTTATGTCTTCCGTTCCGGGCGCGCCAAGCTGATTCCTCAGGACGAATTTGATCGCTTGGCGGCGGAAGGTGAGGTGGAACTCGTGGGTTCACCCTCTCCTGCCTGGCTGGGCGTGCCGCTCAGAACTCCGACCGAGACGATCGGTGTCCTGGTGGTCCAGCACTATCAGAACAAGAATGCTTACGACCAGCGTGATGTGGAATTTCTCGATTCTGTTGGCGGGCACATTGCACTCGCGATTGATCGCCGCCAGCGAGAAGAGGATCTTCGCAAAAGCGAATCCATGTTTCGGCTGCTTTTTTCGCAAACGCCTTTGCCGACCTGGGTGATTGATCCTGAGACCCTCAAGTTTCTTCAGGTAAATGACGCAGCAGTCCGCCAATACGGCTATTCCCCTGAGGAATTCGGATCAATGGCTCTTGCGGACATTCAGCCCGCGGGGGACTTGGCATCCTTCGACAAAATAATGGGCGAGTGGGCGGTTATGGACCGGCATCAGGGCCATTGGAAGCACAAGAGCAAGGGCGGCCGCGTCTTCGAAGTGGATGTGATTTCTCATCGGCTGGACTACGCGGGCCGGTCCGTGCGTTTGGTTGTCGCCCAGGACGTCAGCGAACGGCAGTTGCTGGAAGAACAGCTACGCCAGGCAACAAAGATGGAGGCCGTCGGGAGGCTCGCAGGAGGAGTGGCGCACGACTTTAACAACCTGCTCATGGTCGTAAAGGGTCACACAGAGCTTCTGCTCGACACGCTTCCCTTGGGGGATCATGTCACACGGAAGATCGAGCAGATTGACCGCTCAGCAGACCGCGCAGCCACGCTTACCCGGCAGCTGCTCGCGTTCAGCCGGATGCAGGTGCTGCAGCCGAGGGTTATCAACCTCAATTCCGTCGTCGAGGAAATGGGCAGGTTGATCCCCAGACTGATCGGAGAGGATATCGAGCTTGTGGTGCGATGCGCGCCAGATCTTGGAACGATCCGAGCCGATGCCAGCCAGATGGAGCAGATCATCATGAATCTGGCGGTGAACGCTCGGGACGCCATGCCAAACGGGGGACGCCTGATGATCGAGACTTCCAACGCCGACCTCGATGCGGCGTATGGAGCATCGCATCCGGTCGTCGAGCCCGGCGGATACGCGTTGCTTGCGGTCACCGATACGGGCTTGGGGATGGATGCCAAAACCCAAACACACATCTTTGAGCCCTTCTTCACCACCAAGGAAAAAGGCAAGGGAACTGGCCTGGGGCTCGCCACTGTGTATGGCGTCGTCAAGCAGAGCGGCGGGTATATCTGGGTGTATAGCGAATTGGGGAAGGGAACCTCGTTCAAGATCTATCTACCCCTTGTGAATGAGCCAGCAGACAAGCTCAGTCCGGCCCTGACATCATCTCAGCTTCCGCGGGGAACGGAGACGGTTCTACTTGCGGAAGACGAACAGGATGTGCGCGAAGTGGCCCGCGAGTTTCTGGAATCCGCGGGATACACCGTGCTGGAAGCTCATGACGGTGCCGAAGCACTTCGTGTCGCAGCGGCCCACTCACTGGCGATTGACGTCCTGGTGACCGACATGGTCATGCCCGGAATGTCCGGCCAGGAGCTCGCTCGCCATCTCCGGCAGCAGCGCGCCGGCCTCCAGGTGATTTATATGTCCGGCTATAGTGAACAGGCCGCCGGAGAATCGGCGAAAGCCGACAAAGTTTCGTTGATCCTCACTAAACCGTTCAGCCGCGGCGCGATCCTGCGCGCCATCCGGGAATCCCTCCGCGATCCCCGGACGAAGTGAGTTCTTTCCTCTGCTCGATCAAGGTTTGGGTGTAGTCAGCTCTCTCAGGTAAGTTTGGGATGTTTGCGGTGCCAGACCGTTTTTTGTTGGAAGGCTTGGGCAGCTCGTATCACTGCGGCGTCATTACCTGCTTTCGCCACGAATTGCAGACCTACGGGAAGGCCCTTTTCGGTGAATCCAGAGGGAACTGAGAGCGCCGGTAGGCCGCAGAGATTCCCAATGCCGCCCAAGGGATCGGGAAAGGCTAAATCCGTCTCCAGATTTGTCTCCAGCAGAGTGGCAGCAACAGGTTGCGAAGCCGCAACCAGAACATCCACAGAGTCGAAAAGCTCTGTCATTTTTCGCTGCAGAATTTCACGCACTTGCAGCGCGCGGACGTAATCCGCTCCGGAAATTTGTTCATTGACGTAACCTGCGATGCGGCCAAGCGGGTCGTTCAGATCTCCGACCCGGCCGGAACGAATCAGGTCCCGGAAGGCCGCCGACCCCTCCGCAGCAATGACCACCGAGGCGGCATCCTCAAATGGCCCTTCAGGCAAAGCAAGATGCGTCATACCTGGAAATAGCCTGCGCAGGAGTCGCTCCGCTGCGAGAGTCGCTTTCTCCACTCCCGGTTCAAGTTTCTTCCAGGCATTCGTCAACCATCCCACGCGCAAGGGTCGCACGGTCAGCGCCAGCGAAGGCGAATAGGTGAACGCGGCGGTGTCAATCGGCAGCGTGCTGCGGTCGCTGAAGTCATGCCCCGCGATGGCCGCGAAGACGCGTGCGCAATCCTCCACGGATCGTGCCAGCGGCCCGATTTTGTCCATGGAGTAGGAAAGTGCCATCGCTCCGAATCGGCTCACGCGGCCATAAGTAGGACGCAATCCGCTCACGCCGCAAAACGCGGAAGGGCAAATGATGGAACCCCATGTCTCCGTTCCGATAGCGAAACCCGCCAGGCCGGCCGCGACGATCGCGCCCGAACCGGAGGAGGAACCGCAAGTCCAACAGCCCAGATTCCACGGGTTCTTCGCTGCGCCTTGCAGGGACGCGGATGCAAAGCGATAGCCCATGCCACCTGCAAGTTCAATCATCGCAGCTTTGCCTAGCAGTACGGCTCCCGTATGGCGCAGGTGCTCGATGACCGTTGCGTCGTGATCGAACACCTGGTCCGCATAGGGCTTCGCTCCCCAGGTTGCGGGAATGCCTCTGACGGCGAACAGGTCCTTGGCCGCGTATGGGATCCCGTGCAGCGGACCTCGGTAATGCCCGCGCTTGATTTCCTTCTCTGCTGCCTCCGCCTGTTCTATGGCGATGTTAGGTGTCAGTCTTGCATAGGCGTTGAGTCGCGGGCCGTACTTCTCGCTGCGGTCCAGGTAAGCCTTCGTCAAGTCCACGGGGGACAGCTTCTTCGCGGCGATGCGCTTCGCCAATTCACTGAAGGGCAAAAAGAGAATCTCCTCGCTGATCATACCGCGCCCCCGTTACGGCTTCTTCGTTTTGCCTAAAAATTTCTGCGGCGACACAACCCTTCTCTCACGCTCCACAATCGGCTTCAGGTATAGAGCAGGGCTATCGCCATTTTCGATGGCATAGGAACGCAGATGGTCCAGGGGCGGCTGAATGGCATAACACAGGCGCCGAAGGTCCTTCTTTTCCGCGTCTGGGAAGCGGCTCGGATACTCGCGGAGAATTGCATCGAAGCGCGCCTCCGCTTCCACCTGGCTCTGCTGAGAAAGCTTGGGAAAGCCTTCAGGAAGAGCCGAGGTGCCGGTGGAGGCAGATGTTTGGGCGCCAAGGATCGATCCCACAGGCACAAGAGTTCCCCCTGCTGAGGCAAGCGCAGCGCGCCGCGCAAACTCCCGGCGCGAGAGCATGGATCGCTTTTCGGACATGCGGTTTTCCCCCCTGAAAGCCGGCTCGAATCGGCGCACCGGCAGGCTACTGAATCAACCTCGGTGCGTCAACTCTCCGGCTGGATTGTTCGTGCCGCACCAGCAACAAAGAAACTATTCGGAACTGATTCCGGTAAGGGTGCGGACGTGGAGTTCGAGCGCCTGGTTGTATTGCCGCTCGATCTGAAGCTCTGTTTGAAGTTTTTTTAACAGGAGTTCGAGACGCACGATTTCCCCGCGCAGCCGCTGCATATCGGCATTACTCGGCGAAGGCCTTGCAGCAGGGGGCTGCGCCGGAACTCCTGCCTGGCGTGGTGCAAAAGCCTCCGCAAATGTTCCCGGCCAGGGTGTCTGCCGTGTTCTGGCCTCCGCGGGATGCGGCAGAGCGGGCGAGCTAAATCCGGCGGGGGGTGCGGCCACCGGCGGCGGTGCAAAGAGACTGCTGAGAGCGGAACTGGCCCCTGCGGCATCGCCGGCCCTTTCGTCAACTGCCGGTTTCGGTTCCAGCAAACTCTTCACGCGCGCGATCAACTCCTGTGGCTGAAAAGGCTTGCGGATCAGTTCGTCCGCCTTAACGGAAACAGCTTTGTCTGCGACACTCTTGTTCACCACGCCGGACATCAGGATCACCGGGGTGTTCCCGAATTGCGGGTGTTGCTTGATCTCGCTGCAGACGGAGTAGCCGTCCTGGTCCGGCATGATCACGTCGGTGATCACCGCGTCGGGAGGATTCTCGTCAAATTGAGTAAGGGCCGATGCGGCATCACCGCACGTAATCACATTGAAGTTTTCCCGGCGAAACGCAATCTTAATGACTTCGCGCATGGTGGCGCTGTCATCAATGAAGTAGACCGTGGGCGTGCGCTTTTCCGGCGCGTCGCTGACGGGGGAAAATGGCATGGTTTCGCTCATAGCGCTTCCTTGTCCGCCATGTCACGTACGGTTTCGTCGTATTCGCGCATGGCATCGAGCATCAGATCCGTGGCCGAACGCAGCACCGTTCGCTGCGTTGAAGTCATGCCGTACACAAATTTGTAAACGCCCTTCCCGCCTTGTACGCAGCTCTTCAGGATGTGGATGACAGCCTCGTCCCCGAAGAGATTTCCACACTCCGCATGCGTCACTTCCCCTGCGTCAAAAAAAAGCACTCCGTCGGTTTCCCCGGCATTAATATGCAAAGCCCCAGTCTGGTGCGCATGCCCGAGCATCTGCATCACGCCTGGAAGATCGTGATGCGTCAAGCTGCCGCTGAGGCTGGTGTCCGCCTGCGCCAGCATTTGCGTGGGCTGGAACCCCTCCGCCTTGCTGACGATAATATTTTTCACATGCGTCGCGATCACCGCAGGCGTCCCGTGCCGGTCAATGTAGTCGTCGCATCCCGCCTGAAACGCCTCCATCAGCGCCCGTTGACTGCCATCGCCCAGTGCAATGATTGGGAGAGAAGCGTTTTTTGAATCGGCGTGCACAATTTTTGCGATTTCCGCAGCGCCCATTTCCCGGATTTTCATCCCGCACAAGATCGCCGAAGGCGGGTCGTACTCGAGCGTGGTCAGCGCGAAGGACGGTTGTGTGCTGCAGACCACTTCAAAGCCTTCGCGCTTCAATGCATCGCTCAAACGCTTGGAAAAATAAACATTCGTGTCAATCAGGAGAATTTTTGCAGGACGCCCTGCCAGCATCATGGCCGAGCCTCCTGAGCCGCGCTGACTGCGGAGGGATGCGTCGAAAAGATGCCGGGTCCGGGCGTCAAGGCTTCCAGATCGAGCACTTCAATGACTTCCCCCCCGTGAGAGAGCCATCCCGCAACATGGTTTGAGTCCGCTTCGCCCGCCGGCATCATTTCCGTGTTGATCAGCTCACACTCCCCGCTAACCGGCAGTGCAATCCACTCCGTTTGTCCGCCGTATTTGCGCGCCGCGAGCAAGTAAAATCTGCGCGATGTTAGTTTCTTACCAAGCAGCCGTTCGGAGACGTCGCAAACGGGGACAATCCTCCCCCGCCGCAGGATCACACCCTCAATTTCCTTCGTTTGGTGTGGGAACCTGAATACCCGGCTCGGAGCAACAAGTTCCGCGATTTCTCGAGCGGCAAGCGCAAATCGCCGTTCGCCCAGCCGCAGCAGAACGTACGATTGCAGTTCCAGTTCCATCGCCGTTTTCATTGGCGATACGCCTCTTCCGCTTCATTCCCGGAATCTCTCGCTTCCATCGCTTTTTCGAGCAGGCTCAGTTCCTCGAGCGACAAAAACCCGTTCGGATCCACCACCGGGACAACGGTCTGATCCAGCGCCGTCAAACCCCGATACCAGCGCCGCTCCTCGTGGCAAAACGCTTTGGACATTGCTTGCAACTGTGTCATGGAACTCATCCGGTCAATTCCATCTACGAGCAAAGCTACTCGCGTATTTCTCAGGAAGAACACCAAAGAAGCCGCAGAAGGTGGCAATCCAAAATGAACGCCGCCGTTCACCACATAGAGCGTGCCTTCTCCCCGCCGCACGCTGTGGCGCACTTTCCGGATCGTGCTGAGCGGAATTTCCTGTGCCATTCCCGCCAGACTGTCCACCCCACGGACCTCCTGCACGGAAGCCGAGGACACAGCAAATAATTGGCCGCTGATGCGAAACAGGATGATTTGCTCCGCTCGCAGGCTGCGAATCTTCGCCGGGGCCGCAAGCTGCATTAGCGTGTCCCCACCAGGGTCGCGCGCGTAAGATCGAGGACGCGCTTCTCGATGGCCGCGTAGATATCGTCAATCCCCAAAACCTGTTCCACGGCTCCAACCTTGATAGCTTCCGCCGGCATTCCAAAAATCACGCTGCTGGTTTCGTCTTGTGCCAGCACATAGCCACCGGCGCTCTTGATCGCCTTCGCGCCATTGGCTCCGTCATTTCCCATGCCTGTCAGGACGACGCCAATGCTCATCGGCCCGGCCATGGCCGCCACGCTCTCCATGGTCACGTCCATGTTCGGCAGATAACCGTTGATGCGGCCCGACTTGCCGTCCAATTGAATGCGGCCTGTGGGCATCAGGCGCAGATGCTGTCCTCCGGGACATAGATACAGCGTTCCCGGCTGAAGGGATTCATTTGCTTCTGCTTCCTTTACGCGAATCTCTGTAAACTCCGCGAGCTGAGCTGCATATTGCGTGGTGAACGCTGCCGGCATGTGTTGAACTAGGATCACCGCTGCTGGAAACTCCTTCGTGAATCCAGGCGCAAGCCGCATCACGGTTGCGGGTCCGCCTGTGGAGGCCACAATGACGACAACTGGAAAGTGCTGGTCTAGCCCGGATGCCGGTGCAGGCTTCGGAGCCACGCGAGGCGCCACTGGCATAGGAATGGCAGTTCCTTCTTGCAAACTCGTCGCGAGCCTGGATGCCGTGCGCACCACGCGCACTTTGGCCGCCATGCGCACTTTGCGGAGGAGTTCATCCTTGATGCTTGCCATGTCCAGGTCAATCCCGCCGCTTGGTTTGGCGACAAATTCAATGGCCCCCAGCTCAAGCGCTTTGAGCGTGCTCGATGCGCCTTCCTTCGATTCCGAACTGACCACCACGATCGGCCGGGGGTTGGTGGTCATGATTTGTGCAGTAGCTTGCAGGCCGTCCACGTGCGGCATGTTGATGTCCATGGTGATCACGTCCGGCTTCAGCGATTCCGCCATGGCCACTGCTTCTCGCCCGTCTTTTGCTTGTCCGACAACCTGTAATTGCTCATCGGACTTGAAGATCGTCTCCAGCACCTTGCGCATGAACGCCGAATCTTCGGCGATCAGCACGCGAAACTTTTTGTTTTGACTCGTAGCCATGATTCGCCTATGCCACCGGAGCCACGGGGCGTTGCGCCTCCGCGCCGATCAACTGTTCCACGGCCGCGAGAAGCTGATCTTCCTGAACGGG
>DATJAD010000205.1:0-16095 GCA_035516615.1 Candidatus Acidiferrum sp. | reverse complement strand
ACCGGATAAGCCTGATCATAGAGCTTGATGACGTCTTGCGTGACGTTAATTTGATCCGACGCGTAAATGATCGGGGAGCCCTGTGCCGAGGAATCAAAGATGGCGGTGTAGCCGTTCTCGCGGGCATAGCGGTCCAACACGTCCACCAGCTTGCGGCCGATTCTGTCCTGGACATCTCCCAAAGCTGAATTCACGTCGTCCTGATAATCCTGCTGTTTGCGGGTGAGCTGGGTGGTCAGTTTCTCGCCTTCGCGCTGCAGCCTCGCTTGCTCTTCCGCGCTGAGGGTGGTGCTGCCCGCTTGCAGGCGCTGGCGGAGATCCTCAATTTGCTTATTGAGGTTCTGGAGCTCGGTTTGTCTCGGCGCAAATTGTGACTGCAGCTCCGCCGATGCTTGCTTCCCTTCCGCCGTGCTCGCAATCGCGGCACGGACGTTGATGACGCCGATTTTGCCGGAAGCGGCAGACCCGGCCGCGGGCGTTTGCGCTCCCGCAGCGGCGCCTAGCAAGAGGCACGCAGCTGAGAGGCCGGCGTTACGAAACAGTCTGGAATTCACAGTGTTCTCCTTATTGTCGGCAGCCGCTGAGCGGCCGCCTTGGCCAATTGAGATTGGCTGAAATTTGTTTTGTACACGGCCGCGGCGCAGCAGGCTGTGCGTTATTCCCTATTGGGAAATACCCATTGCGTACAAACGAAGCAGTATAACCGAGCATCTCCGTACCCTGCAATCGGAAAGCGAACGGCCCTCCCCGGTATCCCCTATCTGCCTGATGCGATGCGAACCGGGCTGCCATGGGTTGCAGGGAAACTCTCCTCGAACTCTCGTTCAGTTCGGCATCGGGAAGAGCAAAACGCGATTATTGGCTTGATCCACGACGACGGCCAGATTGGTCAACTGGTCAATAGCAACGCCAAACTGCGGCGAGCCTCCAAGAGAGAAAGTGCGCCGGGTCTTGAAGGGATTCGTGGTGGTATCAACAATCGAGATCGTGTTGCTGAGCGCATTGACGGTCATGATTGCGCCAGTTTGCGGGTTGATGGCCAGAGAAATCGGATTGATGCCCACGTGAACCGTGGAGGTAGCGCCGGAATCCGGATTGAACGAAGTGATGACGTTGCCGCCACTGGAAGTCGCATAGAACAGCGCGGGATAGACGGATGGATCGAAAACAACACCGGTTGGAGTAGCTGTTACGCTACCGACGGCTGCAGTCGTGCTTTTCGCGGGAGCGCTCGTACCGATGTCAATCGAGTCCAAAACGCCAGTGGGCGCGGTCCCACTGTTCAGTCGGAGAGCCGTGACGACGGCGAGGCCCTGATTGTTCGTTCCCCGGTCGGGATCAATGGCCACGGCGATCGGTTCTTGATCCACCGCGATGGTCGTCGAGGTGAGAGAGGTTGCGGGCGAGGAACCCATCAGAAGCGCAAGATTGATTTCAGACACTGTGTTTGCGCCCGTGTTGGTTACGAGTGCCGCACCAGTGCCTTCATCAATCGCGACGCCCGTTGGATTTGTGCCGGTAGCGACAGCGGCGACTGGCTGGGTTTTTGTGAGCAAATTCACGATGGACGCAGTGCCGTCGCCATTGTTTGCGACCACGGCCAACCCAAAGCGCGGGCTGACCGCCACCCCCTGGGGAGTTGTGCCGACGGCGATGCTGCTCTGAATGGTTCCGAAAGTGGCGCTCTGTGGATTAATGTCAATCACGGAAATATTGTTGCATCCGCTGTTGCTGACCACAGCGATGGGTGAAAAAGGAGCCAAAGCAAGCTGGTCCGCAATCGCCACGGAGCTTGGCTGTGGGCTACCCCCAGCGCAAGCAGGTGTCATATCCACGGCCTTGATGACAATGAAGTCCGTAGCGTTGGACTGGACACCGCTCCCGTTGACCAGATCCACGGCGTAGCGGTGAGGCGCCGATAGAAAAGAGGCCGGGATGGTGACCGTAAGAAGACGGCTGCTCACATATTGCACGTCGGAGGACGGGAGAGAAGTTCCATCAAGCCGAACCAGCGTGGAGGCGTCGAATCCCGAGCCGAAGATCTGAATTCCACTCAAATTGGTCGTGGAAGTCAAGGTGCCCTGAGGGAAATAAGCCCCTGGGACGCCTCCAAGAATGGCGGAGCCGACGCCAGGAACGGTCAGTTCCGTAATTTGGGCAGACTTGAGAGCGTTGGAAGCGCTGGGGCCCAGGGTTACAATCTGGATCGTTCCGCTCCCCGATTGCACGACAAACGCCTGGTTGGTCGGGGCATCCACCGCGACCGCCCCCCAAAGACCGAGAGAGTAACTGTTGGATCCGACAGTGACAGGGAGAGTTGCCGCCCCGGTCCCGGAGGGAAGCGTCATCACCGAATATCGCTGCTGATCCACAGGATTGGAAACGGAAAACAGGTTCTGCTGGGGATTGTACGAAACCACCGCGTTTGTATAGGGCTGGAAAGCAACGTCCGTTGTTCCCAGAAGTTCAGGCGCATTGCTGCATGACCCGACAGGCGTATAAATGGTGCACTGGGCATGAAAAAAGATCGAAGTGACCGATTGGTCCAGGGAATTCAACAGATCAATCTGGGGACCATTATTGCCCGTGGCGTTGGCATCCGCGAGTGCCGCTGTTCGGGTGATGGGATTGATAGCAATCCCTTGCATCGTCGGCGATATTGCAACCAAGATGTTGGCCGGGCTGTAGTAGACCGTACTCAGATTGGAGCCCGAAGTAACACCCGTGGCCGTGTCGTTGTTTGTGGAATTCAGAGCGTAGGTGAAGCTTGTCGCGTTGATCACCGAGAGCACGGCAAATACTCCGTTGAAATCCGTTTGGTGGCTGGTACCCGGAGGAACATTCTCGATGAGCACGGTCCCGGGATTTCCTGGATTGAGTCCATGGGCCGCTGCGGTCGTTACGGTGACGACGCCTGAGGTCAAAGATACTGAAGCGATTGTGGAAGAAGAGGAAGGCTTAGTCACATCAATGCCGCTTATGACACCAACTCCGCCTGGCGTAACGTAGGCCGTATGCGCGTGAGGCACCATGGCGACCTGAGGATATGGCCCGGAATTCAAGGTAACCTGCGCATGAACACAGGGAGGAGCCTGCTGGACGGCATTGGCAAGGCAGGTCTGTGAATCCGCATTCAAATCGAGAAGAAACCCAATGTTGGCCGTTGTGGGAATGGCACTCGAAGAATAAGCCACGACTGCCATGTTCGTATCGGGATCTACCCCGATCGAATATGGCAGGGGAAGCGGGGTCACCTCTCCCGGAATGAGGCCGGAAAGCGAAATCGTGAACGGAGTGCCGGGCGCTTGGGGCGCTCCGGGAATCGGCAGAACCGTTACGCTCTGATCCTGGTAGCTGACGACGGCAACGGTGTGATTTGTGGCGTTCACGGAAAGACCCGTGGGAACATTTACCGAGCAGGAAGCCACAGGACAAGGCAGAGGCGTCAACGATCCATTGCCGATGCCGAAGAATTGCACGAGGTTCGAACCTGTCTCGGCGACAACCGCGACTCCTAGAGTTTCATCAATCCCGATGGCGCTGGGGTTTGTGCCGGCAGTTGCCGATCCGGTGACTGCCGGAGGACTCACTGAATAATCCGGGAAAACTGCCATCGTCGTGACGGAAGAATTGTTTGGCGCCGGAAGGGGGGGCGAGGTCCGCCCAACATACAGAGAATAAAGCCCCGGCTGTGCAGAATTCACAGAGCTTGTGGGAAAAGCAAGATTCAATTGGCGCGAGCTCGATTGAACGGTTGAATCCTGGGGAACCGCGTTGCCTGCAAAGGTGGTAATCGCAAGCTGGCCGCTCGGTCCAAAGTAACCCCCATCAATGGCGAGCTTGAGTTCGTTAGATTGGCCATTTTGAGGGATGCTGTCGGGAATGGACGCGACGGAAGTAGGCCGTACAGGAATTACGGTGAAAGAAAAGTTTCCCGTAGGAGATTTGGTTACTGTCTCGCCGGGATCAGTAACGTTCACGGTGAAAGTGTCTGCCGCAGAAAGATTCTGTTCGAGGAGCCGCACCCGAGCTCCGGTGGAGGCAGGGGCCGGAACGTCCGTAGTGGGAATCGGGAACAGCACCTTGATTTGGCCGGAACCCGTGGTCAGGGTAGTGACTGCCCCAGTCGTCTGGCTGGTCAGTGTAATCACCGAAGATGAGGAAATAAAAGGAGCGTCGAGATAGATGTCGTAAAACAATGCTCCCTGCGGGGCCACGGTCGGAGAGATTCCGTTGAAGGTGATGGGACCTCCGGTGATGATGGTGATGGAGGCAACGGAGTAGCGTGTGGTGTCCGCCTTCGAGGTAGCCACGACGGCAACGTTGGCAGGCGTGGTGCTGGCACCGGAGGGGGTGGACGCGGTGGGAACCGTCGCAGGGGCGGTGTAGATGCCGTTGGCGTCTATTTGGCCGCACGTGGGAGAGCAAGTGGTGAGAGAAGGATACGGGACAGTAGATGTGGGAACGCTCTGCGTCAGCAGCCAAGTCACACCCTGATTCTGAAGATCATTGGTTAGGCTAGCAATGAATTGCTGTTGCTCCGAGGTTGGAACGGTAGCTGTGGCCGGCGTAATACTCACGGCAATCCCAGAGTCAATGGAGATCGTGGCTGTGCCGGTTTTCTTGGTGTCCGCGTCCGCGGTCGCGGTGAGCGTGATGAGAAGGTTGGGGTATGTCGTGGCATCGGGAACCTTCGATGGGGCCGTAAATGTTACGGTGGTGTTCGTCGAGTTGTCGGGGATGTTTCCCGTGTCTGCGATACACTTAGCCGCGTTCGAGGTGTGGGCATTCCCGCTCGAATCAATGGTCGTCGTTGTAAAAGTACAGGCCCACGTGACGTCAAGGTTCGTGCTACCGCTGACCGTCGCCGTCAGTGTGAGGGACTGCGACACAATCACCGTGGACGAAGGAGGACTCACCGAAACGCTGACCACATTTGCGCCGCTGCCACTGCCGCAACCTGCGGCGAAAAACAGCGAGAGCACCCCCAAGAAAGCTGCAAGAACGAGATTAAGATTACGCCACTTCATACACACGAAATCCCCCCGCGTTTCAAGGGCTTCCGAACTCCCAACGGGCGTTCCCACTGCGTCGGTGCCCCATGTTTTCCCACGTCTCCGAAAATCCTCATTCTGGTGATGCTCCTGTCAGAACGTGCGGCTGACGGTAAACCGGAACGTCGTCAGCGGCTCAAAATAATTCAACCGGCCGGGATTGTTCTGAATGTAATTGAGCTGCGGAAGCACTTGATACTTGAAAATCGTCGGATCAACGGCATTCAGAGTGCTTTCCAGATAGTTTATTTCGCTCGGCTCAATGAAAGGCTGTTGCGCAACAATCTGTTGATGCAGCCTGTGCACGTTGTACGCGTAATAGATACGGAAGGGTGCGTGAACGATCGGGAGTTGAACGACGAACTGAATGCCGGTGGATCCCCGGAAGCGAAAATTCGTTCCCTGCTCGATGGGAAGGTTGCCCACCACACCCGAAGTTGGGAATTGCTGCTGTAAATTCGCCAAGCCGGTTGGATCCAGATGCAAGCCTGATTTTTGGACGATACCATCAGTGCCGCCGTCAAAAAACAGATCGGCTTCCACGGGGCCAGCTATAGGAATGCGATATTCAAAGTTCCCATAGCTCTGCAAATCCGCTCCAGGCAACGTGGCGACGTACGTCAGAACGGGGACTGAAATCGCCCGCAGGGCTCCTCCCGCGCTTGGGTCGTTATAGTAAATGGTTTGAGCAGATTGTACGGGGATGAAGGTTACGGGCGAAATGGAGCGGATGTCGTAGCCTCGAAGGTCGTTTTCACCACCCAGATAGAACCGGTTGTACGGCGGAATTTCTTTCCCGCCATACCCATTAATAAAAGCTGTCTGGGTATGGAAGGCGAGGACGTTTCGTTTGTGGTTTACGGAATGGAAGTATTTCCACTCGAAAACGTTCGTGAACGTGTTGACGTTTCCGCCCAGTGGGCCGCCCTGGAGAGACAAAGAATAGAGATAGCTCTTCCCTCGGGTGGGATTGACTGGATTGTCTACGGAATTAAAGCTGATCGAGGGAGTCAGGGTGCTCGCGACGATGCCATTTAGTGCGCTGGGGCCAGCTACCGCTTGATACTGCAAGGTGGTGAAGAGCAGGGTGGATGCCTGATTGAAAGCGGTGATGTTGGTCCGTGAGAGACCGTAGGTAATGCCGACACGCGTAAATGAAAATCTCCTCAGCGGATAACTGGCGAAAACGGTGAAACCCGTGCTGTCCTGATTGTAGTCCTGGATATATTGCGGATTGATGCTGACAGACTGGCCGTAGAGCAGCGCTTCTTGCTGTGCCTGATTAAAGCTGTAGCGGCTTGAGAACAAAGTGAACCCGGTGCTAATGGGCCGGTCAAAGAGATAGGGCTCCGTAAATCCAAACATGAAACTTCGGCTCAGGCTGCCGAACTGCGCCGAAAAAGTCAGGGTTTCTCCCAGGCCGAGAAAGTTGTTGGTCTGGTAGGTGAGCCCGATGAAGCCGCCTGCCAGCCCGCTGACTCCACCCTGCAAGCCAATGGATTGTTTGCCCTTTTCCTTCAGTTTCAGGTCTAGATCTACTGTGTGATCCTTGGTGTTCCTGCGAATTTCGACAGACTTATCCGCTTCGATTTTATCGAAATAGTCGAGCTGGTTGAGGCGGAGGATGCTGATTTCCCAGGCCCGCTTATTGAAAAGCTGACCTTCATCAATGAGAAGCTCGCGGCGGATGACTTTATCGCGCGTGGTGGTGTTGCCGGAGAACTCGATGCGATGAACGTAATACTGGCTCTGCTCGTCGAAGCGCAGGGTGAGATTGATGACCTTCTTCGTGTCGTCAATGTCGAAATCCGGCTCGGTCGTGAAATCAATGAATCCGTATTCCCCATAGATGCTCGTGTAGTCCTTCAAAGCCTTCCGCAGCTTATCGGTCGCGAAGATATCTCCGGGCTTCAAGGGGAAAACACTCTTGAGTTTGTCCACGTTTAGAGAGAGCGACTTGTCGGGATCGGCGCTGACGATCTTCAGCGTGCCCATGTGGTACTGCTCGCCCTCTTCGATCGGGATGGTGATGTTCACGGCCTTCCCGTGAGTTTTTCCCATCATTGGCATGCCCATGCGGTGCCCCGTCGTATCCACGTTTTCGATGATCGGGTCCTTGACCAGTACGCGGAAGTAGCCGCTGTCCTGGTACAACCCGCGGATGCCGACTTCGAGATCTTCGTTGAGCTTGTCGCGATCGAATGTTTTCGACATGACAGGAATTTCAAAGAAATAAAGTGGTATGGCATAGGGCCGGTCATTGCGCATTGCGCGGATGAGTTTGCGGTCACTGAAGGCGTGATTGCCGGTGAATTTGATTTTTCCGACTTTAACTTTTGGACCTTCCTGAATTTTGAAAATCAAGATGACGGCATTGCTCGACGCAATCCGTTCGTATTCCGGAGTGACTTTCGCGAATTGTCGTCCATGCTCGCCGAGCAATTCCTGGATTACCACCTCTGCTTTTTTGATTTTTGTCGGATCGAACTGGCTTTCCACGGTGAGTCCGACTTTGCGGTCCTTGAAACGGTCCAATATGTCTGATTCTGAAATGGAGTGGATTCCTTCGTAGCGGATCCGGCGGATGATCGGACGCTCTTTTAATTCGAAGATGACGATCTTTTCACCGGGTTTGTCCGGAGAATCCTCGACACGCAGCTTGATGTCCTCAAAAAACTGCGTATTCCAAAGCGCCTGGAAATCCCGGCGCAAAGATTCCGGGTTGTAAACGTCACCCGGGCGGCTAAAGATGCGCGCCTGCAAGGTGTCATTGCGCACGCGCCGATTTCCTACGAATTCGATACGCTCAATGATAGAAGGTTGGCCAGCGGCGGCCTGCTGCTGTTCCGAAGGAGCCTGGCCGGAGCTAAGTGAAGATTCGCCGGTGATCAGGTTCAGAGTTTCCGATAAAAGATAAACTTTGGGAGACGTAGGGGCAGCCGCAATGCGGTTCGCATCGGCAGCGGCGGACGGAACGCTCGCGAGTAACGCAATCATTACCGCGGGCCACATCCCCTTTGCCGGAGAAACGCAAAACGGAGAACAAAGTTTTCTTGAAGCGGCCGTGAAAGCCTTCACAGCCGCGCCCCCAAACCCAAGTTGACCTTCTCCTGCCGGACCTGGTAATGGCCGGCCGTGCGAAACCCTTGATCGGTGCCAGATTAAGCCGAGATAGGGTACACGTGTTGGTGTCAGATTCGCTAGTGGATGACCGGGGTTGCCTCACCGACGGGTCGGAACGCGAGGCCCTCTCCCCCGACGTAGATCTGCAACGTCGCTGGCCTCTGTATTCCACCCTGAATGAGAGCTTCCGAGAGCGGATCCTCCACATACTTTTGGAGGGCCCGGCGCAGCGGCCGCGCCCCATAACTGCGGTCCGCACACGTTTTTTCGAGAATCCACTGGCGCGCTTCGGGTGATAAAACCACTTGCACTTGACGGTGGATCAGCGTGTCGTTCAACTGCCCGACGAGCAGATCAATGATCCGGAGCAAGTCTTCGTCGCCGAGCGGGTTGAAAATGATCACCTCGTCCAATCGGTTCAAGAATTCCGGATTGAACGCCCGCCTCACTTCATTCATCACCAATTCTTCCATGGAGCGTTGCCCTGCTTCATCCGCGCCGCCCTGGAAACCGATGCTGGTGCGCTTCTGCAGGTGCCGCGCGCCAAGATTGGAAGTCATAATAATGATGGTGTTCCGAAAATCAACTGTATTGCCCAAACCGTCGGTCAACTGTCCGTCTTCAAATACCTGCAGCAGGATGTTGAAAACGTCCGGGTGCGCCTTTTCGATTTCGTCGAGCAGGATGACCGAATAAGGCGTACGCCGCACACGCTCGGTGAGCTGTCCGCCTTCTTCGTAACCGACATAGCCTGGAGGCGCTCCGATCAGTTTGGATACGGAATGCTTTTCCATGAATTCCGACATGTCAAAACGGACAAGGGATTTTTCCGATCCGAAAAGAAATTCGGCCAGACGCCGCGCCACTTCCGTCTTGCCGACCCCGGTCGGGCCAAGGAAGAAAAAGCATCCCACGGGACGTGCGGGAGACTTCAATCCGGCGCGGCTGCGCCGGATCGCACGAGCCAGCGCGGTGATGGCTTTGTCCTGGCTGATCACGCGCTTATGTAGCTCGGGCTCGATGCGCAGGAGCTTCTGCTGTTCGTCTTCCTTGATCGAAGTGACCGCGATGCCCGTCCAGCGCGCGACGACTTCCTCGATATCTTCGCGCGTGACCACTCCCGTGGTCGCGTCATCGAGTTTGTAGCGATCGCGCAAAGACCGCAGATTTTCCTTTTCCTTGCGTTCCTCTTCGGAATAGAAGCGCGCCTTTTCGAATTCATGCGCAGCAATGGCGCTTTCCATCCGGTGGGTGATGAATTTCACGCGCTTTTGCACTTCTCCGACTTCTTCGGGGACCGTAGCCTGACGCAGCTTTACGCGCGCGCCCGCTTCATCAATCAAATCAATCGCCTTGTCCGGCAGGAAGCGGTCCGGTATGTAGCGGTTTGAGAGATACACGGCATAGCGGAGGGCTTCTTCGGTGTAGGAAACGGCATGAAATTTTTCGTACCGTTCGCGCACTCCGTTCAAAACCAATACGGCCTCTTCCTCATTCGGAGCCGGAACCTTCACAGCTTGGAAGCGGCGCTCGAGCGACCGATCTTTTTCAACCGATTTGCGGTATTCGCCCGGGGTGGTTGCGCCGATGCACTGAATTTCGCCGCGCGAGAGCGCCGGCTTCAAAATATTCGCGGCATCCAGGGAACCTTCCGCCGATCCCGCTCCGACCAGGGTGTGCAATTCATCTATAAACACGATGGAGTTCTGGCTCTCCATCAATTCCTTCATGATGGTTTTCAGCCGCTCTTCAAATTGCCCGCGATATTTTGTTCCGGCCACGATCAGGGAAAGATCAAGGGAGAGAATGCGCTTGTCGGCAAGGAACGGAGGCACATCTCCGTCCGAGATGCGCTGCGCCAGACCTTCCACGATGGCGGTCTTGCCCACACCAGGTTCGCCGATCAGCACGGGATTGTTCTTTGTCCTGCGGCACAGAATCTGAACGACGCGCTCCACTTCGTTCTCGCGTCCGACGAGAGGGTCAAGCTGGCCCTCCCCCGCAGCCTGAGTGAGGTCACGGCTGAATTCCGCCAACAGCGAAGTCTCCTTGGGCCTCGCCGCAGGGGTCTTTTCCCCTGTCGTGCGCGCAAGCTCCTCACGAAGTGCTGAGAGACGCAGCCCGCGCTCCATCAGAATTTCCGCGCCGAAGCACTTTTCTTCGCGCAAAATTCCGAGAAGCAGATGTTCCGTCCCAACGTGCCGCACTCCGAGGCGTTCCGCCTCTTCCGCCGCCATGTTCAGGATACGTTTGCATTCCGCGCTGAGCGGAACTTCAACCGAAGTGGAGATGCGTTCGCGAATCGTGATGCGCGCTTCGATCTCCTTGCGGATGGACTCGATCGAACCTTGCTGCCGCAGAACGCGGCTGGCCAGCGCCTTGTCCTCACGCATGAGTCCCAGCAGCAGGTGCTCCGTCTCGATGTACGGGCTGCCGTACTGGCTGGCTTCGTACCGCGCAAAGAAGATGACGCGCCGCGCTTTCTCTGTGTAGCGTTCGAACACGATTAGCTCGCTTCTCCCTGTGGGACCCCGCCCGCAGCGGCTCCGCCTTGTTGGGAAGGGGCTGAAGCCATACGGGTTCGCAGAACGCCGTGTTCCAAACCTACGACGCGGTCGCACTTTGCGGCGAGCGCCAGATTATGCGTCGCAATCAGCGACGTCAGCTGGTGCTCCCGGTGCAAGCGCTCGATCAGTTCGAACACGGCCCAAGCATTCTGCTCGTCCAGATCTCCGGTGGGTTCATCCGCCAGCAGCACTCTTGGCCCAGTGACGAGCGCCCGGGCAATTGCCACGCGCTGCTGCTCCCCTCCGGAAAGCTCCCCTGCGCGGTGATTGGCCCGATCCTCCAGACCGACCTTGGCAAGCCAGGACCGCGCCGTTTCCAGCGCCGTCGAAATAGACTCGCCCCGCAGCAGCAACGGCATCGCTACATTTTCGGCCGCCGTAAAATCCGGCAACAATTGGTGCCGCTGCCACAAAAATCCCACGGCGCGATTCCGAAAATCCGCGAGCGCCGCTTCATTCCGAGTTTCAATGAGTTTCGAATCGAAGTATATAGCACCGCTCGTTGGCGTGTCTAGCGCCGCAAGTAAATGCAGCAAAGTGCTCTTCCCAGCTCCCGAGGGCGCGACGATCGCTACCATCTCGCCTTCGCTCAGCCGCAAATTCGCCTCTTGCAAAACGTTTATGCTGCGCTCGCCCATTCCATAAGTTTTCTTGATTTCTCGAGCTTCCAACACAATTCCCGCGACTCCCCGCTCGCTTTTCCCCGCTTGATCTGTCGTTGTGCTCGACTTGGGAACCCTATCTGTCATTCCATTTTCGTCCTGCTTGCCCGTTTCCACACTGATTGCAAATGGTTCTGTTCAATTGGATGCAGGGGAGCAATTCCAAGCCCACATCCACTCTGTGGACCTGAACTTCCGGTGCGCGCAAACGCCCATGAGCTTTCCTCTTTTAGCCCACAGGTTGCCCCTGCGTCTTCCGCGGCCCAATGAGCCTTTTTGGTTCGATTCTAATCGTCTTAATTTCAACAACATTCGGGTGGGGTTCGGTAACACACCCAGCGTGAGGATAGCGCCGGGCTTATCCCACCTGCCTCGTATCGTAAGTAGGTGCAAACTTCGGGCCAAACGTCATATCATTTTGCGAGCGAGTGTGGCCAGGTATCTTCATTCAAATCGAAGGATTTCCACGGGCAACAGCCGCGAGGCCGCGCGCGCAGGAACAATGGTTGCCGCCGTTGCAATCCCCATGGACACCATCGTAATCCATAATCCATCCCACCAACTCGGATGGAATGGCACATAGGGCACGGCGTAGACCTGCGGATCGAGCGGAATCAAATGATAAGAGCCTGCAACCCAGGTAAAGAGATATCCGATCAGTAGGCCGATCACAGTACCAAGAGCCCCAACCGTGATTCCCTGCAACAAGAAAAGCGTGCGAATCTGTTCTCGCCTCGCCCCCATGGAGAGCAGCACGGCTATATCTTTCGTTTTGTCAGTAACCGTCATGGAGAGCACCACCAGAATATTGAGCCCGGCCACAAAGGTAATGAGCCCGATAAAGATGGCAGTTACCAGCTTTTCCAAATGCAGTGCGCGGAACAACGCGCGGTTTTCTTCCATCCAGGTCGCAGTAGCATAACCCGTGCCCGCACGCTTCTGGATTTCCCGCGCGATTTCCGGCGCCTGATTGGGATTGAACAGCCGAAATTCCAGAACGTTCACGACGTCGCTGGCTCCGGCAAGAGCCTGCGCCGCGGACATTTTCATGAAGCACCAGTTCTCGTCATAATCGTAAAAGCCCGAATTGAAAACACCTGTCACTCGAAACCGGCGTGTCCGTGGCAATAGCCCGAAGGGAGTCAGTCGGCCTTGCGGGCTCGTCAGAGTGACATAGTCTCCCGGAGAAATTTTCCAGTCCGCGGCAAGTTGCTGGCCAATAATGAGCGCGTCAATCCCGTCCTTGTCCTCCGAGAAGTCCAGTTTGCCCGCCACGATGCGCCGGAGCGCTTCATCGCTTTTCTCTTCCGGCTGCGGCTCGATACCTTTCGTGACTACGCCTCGCGAAGCCGCGCCGAAGGTCATCAGCACGGTTGCGTAAACGGCAGGTGTGACCGACTTCACGCCGGGTATCGTGGAGAGCTCTTTTGCCATTGCGTCGTAATCATGGATTTCGGCCGACCCCGGACGAGTCAGGGAAATATGGGCAGTGACGCCCAGCAACCGGTCCTGAATTGTTTCCCGGAATCCCGTGTTCATCGCCAGCGCGATCACCAGAGTCGCCACTCCAGCGGCTACTCCAAACACGCTAAAGGCGGTTACCAGGCGAAGGACAGCAGGGCGGTTCGGCGAACGCAGGTACCGCTTGGCCACGAACCATTCAAGTCGCATTGTTGGAAGGATACGTCACACACCCGGCTCTTCGGAAGCAACGGAATCATTTCCGGAGGCAGCCGGGCGGAGCAAGGGAAACAGGATTACGTCCCGGATGGAATGCGAGTCCGTTAGCAGCATCGTCAGGCGGTCAATTCCAATTCCTTCTCCGGCAGTCGGGGGCAGCCCGTGGCAGAGTGCACGAATGTAATCCACATCGAGGTGCTTGGGAACTTCCTCTCCGCCGCGGGCAATCTGCGCCCGGAAGCGTTTCTCCTGCTCATCGGGATCATTCAATTCAGAAAACCCGTTGGCTACTTCCATCCCCGCAATGTAGATCTCGAAGCGCTCCGTAAGCGAAGGGTCCTCCGGTTTCTGCTTGGAGAGCGGGGAGATATCGGTCGGAAAGTCATGAAGAATGGTCGGCTGAATCAGTTTGTCTTCTGCGATCGCTTCGAACAGCAATCCGGTCCATTCCCCGTCCGTAGGTGAGCCTTTGGCAAGGGCGATGGGCGCTCCGGCAGACTTTGCCCAAGCGTTATACTGCTCTGCCGCATTGCGAGGACCGCCGGGGACCGCCAATTGCTCGACCTCCGGACGGGTCCCTGCAGCCTGCGGCCAAAAATCGCGTATCGCTTGGCGCATCGTCAGCCGGCGCATCTTTCCGAAATCCAACTCAAGATCGCCATACTTCACCTTCGTTGATCCTGTAATCGCCACCGCGAGTTGCGCGAACAACTCCTCGTTCATCACCATTAGATCTTTATAGTTGCTATAAGCCTCATAGAACTCCAGCATTGTGAATTCTGGGTTGTGCTGAGTGGAGATCCCCTCATTCCGGAAGTTTCTGTTGATCTCGTAAACGCGGTCAAGGCCTCCCACAACCAGGCGCTTCAGGTACAGTTCCGGAGCGATCCGCAAATAAAGATTAATGTCCAGGGCATTGTGGTGAGTCACGAAGGGTCGCGCTGTCGCCCCTCCCGCGAGCGGCTGCATCATCGGCGTCTCGACTTCGGTATACCCGCGCGCGTCGAAAAATCTTCGCAATTCCTGTACCATCCGGGATCTTGTCAAAAACACCTGCCTCGATTTCTCGTTCGCGAGCAAATCCAGATACCGCTGCCGGTACCGCAACTCCACATCCGCCAAACCGTGCCATTTCTCAGGCAGGGGGAGCAGGGCTTTGGCAAGAAGCGTGAGTTTTTCCACCCAAATGGATAATTCCCCCGTTCTCGTGCGAAAAAGATGCCCCTGCACACCGATGAGATCTCCCAAATCCAACAGGTGGAACAGCGCAAACCCTTCTTCTCCAACGACATCCTTCTTTACATAGATCTGCACGCGCTTGCCGCTTCCCTGCAAATGGGCAAAGCCGGCCTTTCCCATTAACCGAAAAGAAACAATCCGTCCGGCGAGGCCAACCTCAACCTTTACCTCCTCCAGCTCTGCTGAGGAGCTCTTGGCGTACTTTTCCACCACTTCGGCTGGCGTCGCCGTCCACCGAAACTCATGCGGATAGGGGACCACCTTCATCGCTTGGATTTGCTCAAGCTTCTTTTTCCTCTGCTCGAACTGATCCTTTGGCTCAAATTCCAAGGTGAGAACCCTCCCTAAAAAGCAAGTGGCGAGTATAGCGGCCCATCCAAGCCTCTCGCAACAAACCCCTTCCCCCCGATACAGACTCTGGTATACTTGCCCGCCTTCGGGGGGATCCTGTGACTCGCCGCACCCATCCGCGTCGTGGCACAACTGTGAAGGATGATTGGCGCTCCTGGCTTTCCGAGCGCAAAGGTGAAGTCTTTCGGACCCGCCTCTTCGAGCTGGAAACCTCCTATGGCATGTTCAGCGTGGCTCTGAATGAAGCTTTCGAGCTTCATCACTGCGGCAGGGTGGCAAAATCCTGGCAAGCAGCCTGCGTCATTCCGGCCCTGTGCGACCGTTTGGTGCTTTCCCTTTCTGCCCTTCTCTTTGCAATGGAAGGTCATGCCAGGCACTACGGCACAGTGCCCAATGCAGCTCCGCTGGATGTAGCAAACTTTCGAGGCGCTCGCGGGCAGCGTCAAGCCCGGTTGAATAGCCTGGTCAGCCGTGTTTTGTTGACCGAGCGCTCTCAGTTTTTTCACAAGATTCACGCGCTGGAGGACATGGTTCACAGCCTGAATCAAGAGTTTTGCTCGGCTGCAGAGGATCTCGCCGGGGGAGCGTCCCAAAATCCGGCGCCTTTGTGGGAAACTCTGGACTCAGCCCATTTTGATCTGAATACTTGCCTTCGGGAGACGATTGTCATCCTCAAATCTTTCCTCATCGTGTTGCCCGAAGATCAGATCGGCATGTTCGATAAATCCGTGCGCACCTTGCAGCGCCCGCGCTCGTCAAATACCTCTTCGTCAGAATCCCTCGTCGGATGGTACCATCGTAGACGTACCGCTCAACTCGCGGGAAAATAGAGTCTCCTGCACGCCATTTCGTTTTCGCTTGTACGCCTCCGGGTAGACGTATTCCCTGCGTAGTCACACAGCGGACACTCGGCGCGGGAGCAGGACAACTTAAGGGGGACCCGGTGCATCCCAACGGGTGGATGCGCCGCGACTGGACCGTTGGCCCGAAAATCAACAAGCGAGCCGATGCCGGTGGCAGCGTTGCGAGCGCCTGATTCACTGACGGAATCGGAAGCAATCCGTCGGGCGCAGGCGGGAGACGCCTCGGCTTTCGAGCATTTGTACCAGCTACATAGCCGCCGCGTCTACGCTTTGTGCCTCAGGATGGTTGGGAATCCAGCGGACGCGGAGGATCTCATGCAGGAGGCTTTCCTGCAGCTCTTCCGCAAGATTGCAACCTTCCGGGGTGAATCGGCCTTCTCGACGTGGCTTCACCGCATGACGGTCAACGTCGTTTTGATGCGGTTGCGCAAGAAGTCCCTCCCTGCCGCCTCTCTTGAAGAGACGACTGAGCCGGATGACGAAACGGGTGGTCCGCGGAAGGACATCGGTGCGCCGGATTTGCGGTTGAGCGGCGCGGTGGACCGGGTCAATCTCG
>DATJAD010000204.1:0-3075 GCA_035516615.1 Candidatus Acidiferrum sp. | reverse complement strand
AAATTTGACCAGGTCCGAAAGTACGCGGATTGGGTGCGCTGAATATCATTGGAATCATGGAGCGGACGACGAACCGGCGGGATGAGCTCAACGAGGATGGCGAATTCGATCTGCGAGGGATCTCGCGCGATCCCGGGCAATATCCACAACTTTCTCATCGCCACCAATCTGATCGAGAAGAGTAAGCAGCCTCTGGGGTTCGGGCAGGAGGCCGCGTGTGAAATCGGATTCTACCTGAAGCAAGGCATCATTGACGCCAAGACGGTCGTAACGGATGCTCCTGGCGAGAAGATCCACGAGCTCCTGCTGTCGGGCCAACCCTTCGAAAATTTGCAAGAGTTCCGCTGCCGTGGAATTCAAGGTGTAATTAAATTTAGTTTCAAAGACCTGGCCGCCCTGTTCCCAGCGAAACGTTTTTTCGCCGAGGTAGGCAATCTTGCGGTGAACGTCCAGATTGAGCCCCTGAAAGTCGTTCAATTTATCCGCGAGGGAAAACATTCTAGCGCGGAGGGCGGCGCCGACTTCGAATGGCGTGGACCCGGGATCCTCGTCGAGCTGGCGGATTTCGTAGGTGGCAGCGTCGGAGTCGCTGCGCACGGTGATTTCCACGAACTCGGGGGTACTGCCTTTGAAGATGCGTTGGAAGGTGAGTTTTGCCGTGCCTGAGACAGAAGAGGCCGCGACCGCAGAACTTCCCGAAAGGAAAATGGCAAGCATCACCCCAAGGGCTGCGCGGCGGGTCATCATCGAGGTGCCGTGATGCGGGAAATTTGGGCCTGCGCTGCGCCCGGCACGTTCCTGAGAACACTCCGGGATTTTCGCGCCGCGCTGCCGGGGCGGGGAATTCCAAATCGCCTGCAGGATTCCTCTCTTTGGACATGGCAAAGAGCAACGGCAAGAGCATCGGCGGCATCGGCAGGATCCGGAGTTTCCTGCATGGAGAGAATCGCGCGGACCATCAACTGCATCTGGCGCTTATCGGCATTGCCGAACCCCGCGACGGATGACTTGATTTCGCGCGGGGCGTAGCTGTGAACTTCGAGGCCGTGCTGCGCAGCGGCCAACAAAACCACGCCGCGGACTTCGGCAAGCCGCAATGCGGTCTTTATGTTGAGCGCGGTGAAAATGGATTCGACGGCGAGGACATCCGGTTCGAATTCAGCGATAAGCGCGCAAATTTTTTCGTGGACGGCGCGAAGAGCGACTCCGGCGGAGCCATTCCTGATTTTATCCGCCACGGAGAGAGCGCCATAATGCAGCATGCGGGAACGCCGGCCGTCGCTTTCGATGATTCCGTAGCCGGTAGGACCCGCTGCGGCGGGATCCACCCCCAGGACGCGCAGAAGCGCATCGGTTCGAAGCGTTCCTTTCATCGCCAACAGTCTACGGACATGGAGCACTACCCGCCAGTATTTTTCTCGGTGGAATTACGGGACGAGCAGGGCAATTCCAAGATTCCCGCGCGGCGCGGGAAAATGTTCAGCCGGTTCAGTCGGCGCCGACCGCTTCCCGAATTTCGGATTCATCAATATCGAAGTTCGCGTAAACGTGCTGCACGTCGTCGTGCTCTTCCAGCGCCTCCACAAGGCGGAGCATCTGCTGGGCCTGCTGGCCGGTGAGTTTGATGTAGTTCTGAGGCACCATACCGACCTCGGCGCTGGCGGGAGTGATGCCCGCTTTTGCCAACGACTCTTTCACGGCTTCGAGAGCTTCCGGGGGCGTGACGATGTACCAGTTGGAGCCATCGTCCTTGAGATCTTCCGCGCCGGCTTCCAGAACGAGGTCCAGCAACTTGTCCTCGGTGGCAGCTTCCTTTGGAATGTTGATTTCACCTTTGCGGTGAAACATCCAGCCGACGGCGCCCGCTTCTGCGAGGTTGCCGCCGTTCTTGCTCATGACGTGGCGCATTTCGCCGACCACGCGATTGCGGTTGGTGGTTACGGCCTGAATCAGCATGCCAACGCCGCCGGGGCCATAGCCTTCGAAGGTGACTTCCTCGAACTGTTCGCCTTCAAGCTGGCCGGTGCCGCGCTGGATGGCGCGCTCGATGTTATCGTTCGGCATGTTTTCGTTCTTCGCAGCGAGGACTGCGGTGCGCAATCGCGGATTGGTGTTGGGATCTCCGCCGCCGATGCGGGAAGCGATGGTGATTTCGCGGATCAGACGGGTGAAGACGCGGCCGCGCTTGGCGTCGGTGGCAGCCTTCTTGTGTTTAATGGTGGCCCATTTTGAATGCCCGGACATGACACATCCTCTATTTCATGTGCGGCCGAAAGCGGCCGACATTTGGAAATTTTGGCCGCGCGCCCTCTTGCGGCACACCCGTTTGGGTGTTTAATCCTGCGGAGACCTACGGGAAGCCGTAAACCCTGGCGGACCTTAGGAAGTTTAGCACAGGCGATACGGGCGCGAAACCGGGTATACTTCGCGTGGGGCATGTCCCTGCGGCGGAAAGAGTTAGAGGTCACCACGAGCGCGATGAGGTGGGCAGGGGAGTGGCATGGCTGAGCGCTTGCGCATCCTGGTGGTTGCTTCCCATCCGATCCAGTACGGGGCCCCGTTTTTCCGGACATTCTCCAAACATCCCGGCGTGGATCTGACAGTGGCGTACTGCAGTTTGCGCGGTGCGGAGCCCGGCTACGACAGCGAATTCAACGCGGAAGTTTCCTGGGACGTGCCGCTGCTGGACGGCTACCGATGGGTGCAAGTGCCGAATCATCCGCTCACGCGCAACGAAGAAGCGTTTTTCGGACTATGCAATCCGGGACTGTGGAAGTTGGTGAGGAGCGGCGGTTTTGACGCGGTGATTTCCTATATGGGTTACCGCAGAAGTTCGTTCTGGTTTGCGCTGCTGGGAGCAAAAACCCGGCGGATCCCGATTCTGTTCGGGACGGATGCATGCTCGATTGTTCCGCGCGAACCGAAGATCTGGAAGCGCAGAATAAAACTGGCGATGAAGCGTTTTGTCTGGCGATTCATCTTTGGCCTAGCGGATCAAATTATTACCGCATCGAATGCGGGGTCGCGGATGATGGAGTCGCTTGGATTTCCGAGCGACCGGATTTCCATGACGCT
>DATJAD010000203.1:0-18545 GCA_035516615.1 Candidatus Acidiferrum sp. | reverse complement strand
GCGGTGAGCGTGGACGTGCCCGCTGACGTTGCACGAGTGGAAGAGTTGCTCAAGTCGTTGCGTTAGGACGGATGGATTCGATCACGGTTCCGAGCAAAAATATCCCCTAAACCAGGGCCCGTTCGCAGGCCAAGGATTCTGTTCTTGAGTTCATCTCGACCCACCCAATCCTGAAGCTCGAATTTGACGGGATCAACGAGCGTGTAGTTGAAGGTGGCCTGGTCAAGAATCCTGCTATCGAGAGCCCGCAAGGCAGCCTCAAGAAACACTCTATTAAATTCCAATGACAACAGTGGAGGGCAACGCGTCAGCCCTTTAATGGCTTCTTCCTCGTATCCTTCGACATCAATCTTGATAAAGGAAGGTACACCAAAGCGTTGAATGAGGGCATCCAAAGTAACCATGGGAACGGTCATTTCCCGTTTCCAGATCCCCGCGTAGTCCTGGTTTTCCTGTGATACGGCCTCACGCCATTCCGGGGAAAGAGAGCTCATCTTATCTTTCCCATCCGACACTTTCAGGACTGCAAGTCCGTTCGTTTCGCCGACAGCAGCCTGCAAAACCTCCACGGTTTCGCGCGACGTAGTCAACTCAATGTGTCGAACACAATCTGGGTTCGGCTCCACAGCAATGACCTTGGCGCCCAAAGAAGCGAAGACTCTGGTCATCGTGCCCACGTTAGCGCCGATGTCAAACACCAAAGCGCCCTTTGGCAAGAGCGGAGAAAAGAACTCCCGCATGAGACGAGATTGCCGAATCGCGCGGCCACCGCGGACAAGTTCCCATAGAGGAGCAGTCAACCTATCCAAACCAAGTACCCAGAGCAGCTCCTCCACTCGCCGTCGTGACGTTTGCAAGAGTTTACCCCGCGAAGGACAGGACTCACTTGAAGCTACATTATCCCCAAAATGGGAACAGAGGACAGTCTTTGTAGCGCGCCACCCTCTCGAAGCAGCAATCCAATCCATCCCTGGCTTGCGGAACAAAAATGAGGCCGTCCCGGTTCACGGAGATGAATCGGGACGGCTGATTGCTGGTTGAACTGGCGTTACTTGATTTTGCTGGGTCAATGCCCCCGCCGTCACTCGATTGCTATCCGTGCAAGCCACAAACATCGTGGTTGGGTTGACGATATATGCGGCGTATTTCTGGGTGGAGGATGGGCTCGCGTTAAACTTCAATTGCATCGTGTTGTCTCCTCCCGTTGCCGTGGTTCCGTCACCCTGAATTGCGAGCCCCTGCCCGTTGACGACGATATTCAGGAAAACGCCATTGTTGGAACTGAATTCTGAGAAATCGGCAGCGCCCGAGACGTTGTTGGAACTGCTGCTAGCCAGAACCAACTGGCCGACGTAGTCTTCTTCCGCGGTGGCCTGCGTCTGGCTGTTCGAGCTGATGCCGCTCAAATTGAAACCGTAATTGCCGGCCAAGCTGGTGTTCGTAAACGGCCCGCCAGTCTGAGCCAAAAGCGTACCGTCGGCGACGATGCCGTTGCTGATGTCCTGGATGACGCCTTGGCTGGCCGAGCTCATATAGAAGATGTAGGAATAGGTGCCGAGTTTGGAGTCGGTGAAGGTTGCGGTACCCCGGCCGCTTCCTGGGTAATTCGGATCAATCTGGTAGGTCATGGCCGATAGCGTGCCATCGGGAGCTCGCGACGTACTACCCGCGACGTTTGTGTCTAAGGCAATGGAGTTAAGGCCGCCGTTACTGTCGGAGGTGAATCTCCCTATGCGCGTGACCGGTCCGGAGACGCTCTGGCCACCCTGCAAAAGCGCAAAGCTGCCGGTGAAACCCGCGTTGGTTGTCGGCGGATTGGTCTGCAGGACTGCGTCGCCAAGAGTCAGCCTGGAGGTTGCGCTTGGGTTTTCGAGCATGCGAATGCGCGTGGAATCCACGATATAGAAGATATAAGCGTAGGTGACACCGCCAGCGGTAAATGAAATCAGGCCCCGGCCATTGGAAGTCCCGTAGGTCGCGTCGAGCGCGTAGCTGCCGCCCGTAATTGCCTGCGGCCCGGAAATCGTTGTGCTGTCGTTTTCGTCCAGCACGCCTCCGCCTCCGAACGAACCTCCGCCGTTCGGAGTAAGGTGACCCACAATCGAATCGGGATTGAGATTGGGATCAATACCGGAGGCGTCAAAGACGTAGCCGCCAGAAAGAGCGCCAGGCGTAAAATCGGCGGAATTCTGCAAATTGAATGTGCCGCTGGTCGTGGCGTTGAGATCGGTCTCGACGATGTATCCTTGGGATGGAGATAGCAAGGTCACGCTAAAAATCAGTGTTCCAGTGGCGTTCGTAAGGTTGATGGTTCCGCGGCCATCCGCCTGGATCGAGTAGGTGCTGCTGGTGAAAACGAAAGTGCCGGGGCCGTTCGCCACGCTGTTGACGTCTTCGACGCCTCCCGTGATGTTGCCGAGTCCGTCGGCAGTAAACGACCCAACGCGTCCAAGAAAGCTAAACGTCGAGCTGTCGGTTCCCGTCATGATGAAGGCGTATTGCCCCTTCAGGTCGGCATTGGTAAAGCCTCCCGTGGGAGGGGGAGGCGTCGGGGTCGAGCCACCGCCGCTGCAGGCAACAGTAAAGGCTGCCACGAAAAGTGTTAGTAGGAGGGCGGTGCGATTCATCGCGCACCTCCCTGCTTGGTGTTGGAGTTCGCGGCGGAACCTCCCCGCACACCGGCGGTCCAGAGGGGCATGCCGCTGGTGGACCTCACAGCAACGACTTGAGTTCCCTCTTGGACCAGGCGGGCAAAAAACATCGTCCCGTTCCCGTAAGGCAGGCTTTCGCCAATGATGCGGATGCTGCTGCCCGGAGTGATGGTCATATGGTTAGCCGTCAGAAACCTTGCGTCACCCAGATGCACATCCACAGCCGCTCCGGTCGAGGTTTGCACCAGGACATGAGCGCCGATGGGTGGCGTGGTGGAATTCGGGGTATAGCTGAGGACGGTACCTTGAAGAGATTGTTCGCGAGACAGATCGTAAGTGGTATGGCTTACGGCCGTCTCTAAAGCCGATTCCCGTGCTCGCTGCGCGTTCGCGGACGCCGCCAGAAGCGCCGAACACAACAGCAGGAATAAAGCTCGATTCCTGTGTCTTTCTCGATTCATCATTGCTCCCCACACCATAGATTTATGCTGCGCCCGCTTGCTGGCGCGTTCCGAAGAGGCTCAGCGGAACGCACGGGACCACTCTGACTATGAAGCTTAGATGCCATGGATGCCACAACAGGTTTCGGCGAATAGGTCACTGGTTGAGCAACTTGGCGCCCGGTTTGCGGTCTCGCCAGAGGACCGCAATGAATGCACTTCTCCCCGGTGGGTCTAAACACCAGGTACGGGGGAAAGTTTCGGCTCAACCAGCTAGAAATTTTGCTGATGCGAACGCGTCAAGAGTTGGAATTGACAGAAATCTTGCGGATGCCCATAATTGTTTGTACGCAATCCTACGGATGGCCGTTCACGGCCACTCCTGAGAGGTAAGAACAGTCCGGCACGTGGCGGAGAAGAGGCCTGTGCGGACTACACGGATGGCGCCAAAATATATCTTTGTTACCGGCGGTGTTGTTTCCTCACTGGGCAAAGGCGTAGCGGCCTCCTCGATCGGTTGTCTCCTCGAAAGTCGCGGTTTCAAGGTCACCCTTCAAAAGTGCGATCCGTATCTCAACGTGGATCCCGGCACGATGAGCCCGTTCCAGCATGGTGAAGTTTTTGTGACCGAGGACGGCGCGGAGACTGACCTGGACCTTGGCCATTACGAGCGCTTTACGCACGCCAAACTTTCCCGCGACAATAACTGGACCAGCGGACGGATCTACGAAACGATTTTGGCCAAGGAACGCCGTGGCGATTTCCTGGGCAAAACCGTCCAGGTGATTCCTCATGTCACCGACGAGATCAAGAACAGCATCCGCAAAGTTTCCGAAGGCGTGGATGCCGTGATCGTGGAAATTGGCGGCACGGTCGGTGACATCGAGTCGCTGCCTTTTCTGGAAGCCATTCGCCAGATGCGCCTGGAACTCGGCGCGGAAAACACGCTATTCGTACATGTGACTTTGGTGCCTTATATTGCCGCTGCGGGCGAACTGAAGACCAAGCCTACGCAACACAGCGTGAAGGAGATGCTGGGCATCGGGATTCAGCCGGACATTCTGCTTTGCCGGAGCGACCGGCACATTCCTTCGGAATTGAAAAAGAAAATCGCGCTGTTCTGCAACGTGGCCGAATCCTGCGTCATTTCGATGGAAGATGTGGACACAATCTATGCCGTTCCCGGAGAGTTGGCGCGGGAAGGGCTGGACAAGCAAATCCTCCGCCTGCTTCGCCTAGAAGAGCGACCGCAGAATCTGCAGCCGTGGCTGGAACTCGTGCAGAGGCTGCACCATCCGGCGGGTGAAGTGCGCATCGCGGTGGTCGGCAAGTACGTGCAACTCGAGGACGCCTACAAGAGTTTGCGCGAAGCCTTGCTGCACGGCGGACTGGCGCACAATCAAAAGACGGTCCTGGAGTGGATCGAAGCGGAAGAAATTGATTCGGCGCAAACAGCGGCGATCCGGTTGCACGGCTACGACGGCATTCTAGTTCCCGGAGGATTCGGCAAGCGCGGCATTCAAGGCATGGTGCATACGATTCAGTACGCTCGCGAGCACAAGATTCCCTTCTTCGGGATTTGCCTCGGCATGCAATGCGCCACCATCGAATACGCGCGCGATGCCGCGGGATTGAAGCAGGCGGACAGCACGGAATTCGATCCGCAGACGCCGCACCGCGTGATTTACAAATTGCGCGAACTGCTCGGCGTGGACGAAATGGGCGGCACGATGCGGCTCGGCGCTTGGCCCTGCAGGCTGGAGCCAGGGTCTTTCGCCCACAAGGCCTACGGAAGGCTCGAAATCAGCGAGCGCCACCGGCACCGCTATGAATTCAACCGCGAGTATGAAAAAACGCTCCTTGCGGCTGGTTTGAAAATCACGGGCAGAACTCCGGATGAGAACTATGTGGAGATCATCGAAGCGCCGGAGCATCCCTGGTTCCTGGGCTGCCAGTTCCATCCGGAGTTCAAATCCAAACCGCTCGAGCCCCATCCGCTCTTTGCGGCGTTCATTGGCGCCGCATTGGAGAATAGGAAACAGAAGATGCGGCCAGTCGTTTCTTCCTCGTCGCCGGGCGAAGTCCAGCACACTCCCGGTGCTGATGCGCCCCACGCACCTGTGTTGCGAGCCGCTCCCGGCGCCACCGCGTGAGGTCTTTCGAACGCTGCACCTTTGCGTGTCGCTTGGTTGACCCTGGTTATCTTTTTCTTTTCTTGCTGTGCTATCTTCGACTCTCAAAATGAACACAACGAAAGCAATTGTGTTGGGCTCGCTGCATCTCGGTGGAGGCAATCCCCTTTTTCTGATTGCCGGACCTTGCGTCATCGAAACCGAATCGCACGCACGCATGATGGCGGAAAAAGTGGCGCGGATCGCCGCCGATGCGGGCGTGCCGTACGTATTCAAGGCCTCGTACGACAAAGCCAATCGCTCTTCCGTGAATTCCTTTCGCGGGCCGGGCCTCGCCGAGGGACTGCGGATTCTTGCGAAGATCAAGGATGATCTGAAGCTGAGAATTTTGACGGACATTCACGAGCCGTCCCAGGCGGCGCCCGCTGCCGAAGTTGTGGACATTCTGCAAGTGCCCGCGTTTCTTGCGCGTCAAACCGACATGTTGGTCGCCGCGGGCAACACCGGCCGCATCGTGAACATCAAGAAGCCGCAATTCGTTTCTCCTTGGGACATGAAAAACGCCGTCGAAAAGGTAGCCTCGACGGGAAACACGCAAATCATTTTGACAGAGCGCGGTGCTTCGTTCGGCTATCAGAATCTCGTCGTGGATTTCCGGTCCTTCCCGGTGCTGCAGAAACTCGGCTACCCGGTGGTTTTCGATGTGACGCACTCCGTTCAGTTGCCCGGTGGGCAAGGTCACGCCTCCGGGGGCCAGCCAGAATTCATCGAACCGCTAGCGCGCGCGGGCGTGGCAGCCGGCGTGGATGGAATTTTTCTCGAAACGCACAACGACCCTGCAACTGCGCTTTCGGATGGCGCCAACGCCCTTCCCCTCGCGCAGCTCCCTGCCATTCTCGGGCACCTCAAGGAACTTTCGACCGTGGTACGCAAGTGGGGCGAAACATGAGCCTCGAAACCGCGCGGCGCGTGCTGAAAATCGAGTCGCAAGCCATCCAAGAGGTGCTTGCGCGCCTGGACACAACCTTCGAGCGCGCCGTAGATCTTCTTTTTGCGTGCAAAGGCCGCGTCGCGGTCGTGGGCATGGGTAAATCGGGCATCGTGGGGCGCAAGATTTCCTCGACTCTCTCGAGCACCGGCACGCCTTCTTTCTTCTTACATCCCGCGGAGGCGTTGCACGGGGATCTTGGGATGCTGACGCGCGGCGACACCATGCTCGCGCTTACCTATGGCGGTGAGACCCGCGAAATCATCGCCTTGCTCGATGCTTTGAAACGCCTGGAAATTCCCCTCGTGACGTTAACCGGCAGCGTCAAATCCACCATCGCACAGGCCAGCGACGTCGTTTTGAACGTCAGCGTGAGCGAAGAAGCCTGCTCGCTGAATCTTGCTCCCACTGCATCCACGGCCGTGGCCATGGCGGTCGGCGATGCATTGGCTGTCTCGCTTCTCGAGCGTCGCGATTTTCGTCATGACGATTTTGCCGCTCTCCATCCCGCTGGCAGCCTGGGAAAGCGTCTTCTTCGTGTGGATAAAGTCATGCATTCCGGCGCGGCGTTGCCTCGGGTCGCCCCGCAAACGTTGATGCCGGATGCGTTCCACGAAATGTCCGCCAAGAAGCTCGGCATGACCACCGTGGTGAATGCCGATGGCACGCTTGCGGGCATTCTCACCGACGGAGACTTGCGCCGCTTGATGGAAAAACATGGCGGCGCCACCCTTTCGATGACCGTTGGTCAATGCATGAACCGCACGCCCCAAGCTGTTGGTCCGCAAATTCTGGCCAGCGAAGCGCTCACGCTCATGGAAAAGCGCAAGATCACTTCCGTCGTGGTCGTGGATGACTCGCGCAAGGTCCTCGGAGTTGTTCATCTGCACGACCTCTGGGGCTTGCAACTCGTCTAGAGATTGTCTGCTCGTAACTCGTTCCTGATACACTTTCTTCCTGTCACTTTTTGGAGGCATTTTTGGCTACAATCCCCGCATCCCTGAAGAATCGCGCCGCAAAGATCCAGGTTCTTTTGATGGATGTGGACGGCACGCTCACGGACGGCAGCGTAACGCTGCTTTCGCAGCCCAATGGCAGCGCGCTCGAGATCAAGACGTTTGATGCTCACGACGGACAGGGGCTGACTCTGGCGCATACGGCAGGTCTGCGCACCGGTGTCATCACCGGCCGCGAGAGCCCCGCACTTCTTCGCCGCGCTCGCGAAATGAAAATCGAATTCATTTATCAGAAGCAGGCGCAGAAAATTCCCGCTTACGAGGAAATCCTGCAGAAGGCTGGAGTCCCGGATGAAGCGGTCGCCTACATTGGCGACGATCTGCCCGACATTCCCCTAATGAAGCGCGCAGGCCTTGCTGCTGCTGTTGGAGACGCCGTGCCGGAAGTCAAACGCACCGCGCACTTTGTGGCCAAGGCAAAGGCCGGCAGAGGCGCGGTACGCGAAGTCGTGGAATTGATCCTGAAATCCAAAGGCATTTGGGAAGAATTGATTGATAAAGCGCGCGCGTGAATTCGGAACTCCGGATGCCAGTTCCCTTCCCCGCGTCAGTGCACCATGATCGTTAAAGCCGAAGTGGTTCTTCCGTACGCATTCGTCGCGTAGAGGGTATAGGTCGTCGTGGCTGAGGGCGTGACGGTAGCAGTGGTCCCCCTCACGGCACCAATGCCTGGTGAAACAATCACGTAGGAAGCGCCGGTAGCTTGCCACGAGAGCGTCACCTGCGTTCCAGCCGCCACATTCGCCGAGCTCGCCGAAAAACTCGTGATTTGCGGCGCCACTCCGGCAGGAAGATTCGACGAAGTATAAATGGGGTTCATCTGCACAACTTCGAAATCCGAAGCCGTTACATTTCCCAACAAGTGCAAGTCGTCGTTGTTCCAGCGGTCGTCCGGCGCTCCGCTGATGTACATCGAAGAACCGTTGTCCGCGAGGATCAGGCCGTATTTCTTCATGGCCTTCAGGATTACCTGATTGGCCGCGGAATATCCGGAAATGTCGAAGCTCGCTTTGAGCCGCAGCCGCATCCCCATCGGCGGCGCGTTGGGATTCGTCGAATTGCCTGCCCAGTGTGTCGCCGGCGGCGTCAGGGCGGCGCGCGTCAGTGCCAGCGTAAAGCGCAACGCATGGTTGATCGCGCCGGCGGCGACCTCGTCGAAGCGCGCCAGTCCCGGAAAGAGCGGCAATCCGGCTGCATCCGCGCTCGTCCAGCTAAAGGGCCGCTGCTCGTTGGCCTGCAAATCCCACACCGCGCCGGAATCCGCACTCCATGAGTTCGATTGAGGATACGAACTGTACAGCTCGTAGAGAAAACAATTTGTGGTATCCAGCACCAGCACGTGGCGGTCGCCGCTCCCCGGATTTGGATAGCCCTCGATATTCGTGGTGACCGGAATCGGCATGGGCCCCGGATCGCTCTCATCCCCGTATGCCATGTAATTGATATCCAGCTGCGGCTGTTGCGGCCCAACAATCAAGTACGGAATTCCGATGTACGAGCCTTGATATTGCCCAGATCCGAAATCTGCGTGCAGCCCGACGTTCCCGCCGATGAAATTGATGATTGCGTTCGAGTTCAAATCCACCGGTGCGTTCGAAATGTCCGTGTTCCACGCGTTGTCGGAGGGAAATGGCCGGTAACCGTTCAGACTGGCGCCCGCCCCCAGCGACATTCCGCTGCAGCTCGCGGCTTGCGGCGAACCGTTCACCTGAAAATTCACACTCGTGGACGAACTGCTTCCCGGATCGGGATTTTGCACCGCAATTGTAAAAGTTCCGGACGAGGTCGCATTTCCCTGCGCGTTCAATTGCGTCGCGGAAACAAACGTGGTCGAGAGCGGAGTGCCACCGAAGAGAACTTGCGCGCCGGAAACGAATTTAGTCCCAGTGACAGTCAGGGCGAAACTGCCGAGATTGGTGGATGCCGGTGATATTCCGGTGAGCGTCGGCGTGGGATTCAGCAGCGTGACGGTGGCTGAGCCACTTACGGAAGCGTCCGCAACGCTCGTTGCGCGAATTGTCATGGTATTCGGACTCGGCAAGGAAATCGGCGCGGTGTATTTGCCGCTCGTATCAATCGTTCCAACAGTCGGAGATCCACCGGTCGTCCCGTTCACCGACCATGTCACACTGGTGTTTTGCGCGCCGCTGACCGTGGCTGTGAAGGTGTACGAATCTCCCGCGCGCACGTTGGCGCTAGCGGGCGAAACAGAAACGCTCGCGCCGGAAGAGGATGAATTTCCATTCGCGTTTGTGGAGGAAACGCCGCCGGAGCACCCGGGAAGAAAGGCAAGGAAGAAAACAGTGATGATTTCTGCGGCTGCAGATTTGCGCCAGCTCTTCGACATGTAGCTCTCCCGCATTCTGGCGCACCGCTCTCCACAAACAATTTCACGCGAAATCGAACGCCGCCGCAACTGGACGTGCGTACAGATCGCGGACAGGAACCATCCAGCTTATTGATAAGACACAACTTAGCAGGGCGTCCGCCGCACCCATTTCCTGCCACCCCGCCGCGAAACGCTTCGCTTGACACTTCCTCTTTCAGCACGCAAACTCTCCGCAACCCAGGGGCATTCCGGCCGCGGCTTCGCCCGGCGCATTCCACTTCCGAGGTGAGCACCATGAAAACAAATTATCTGGCGATTGTAATCGCGGCGATCGTGTATTGGCTGCTCGGCGGTGTGTGGTACGGACTTTTGTTCAGCAAGTCCTGGATGGCTCTCGAAAACATAACAGAAGCCCAGGCAAAATCCCTCAATCCCTTTCTGGCCTACGTCATCACATTTGCCCTGAATTTGCTGATCGCGTTTGTTCTCGCGCAACTTTGCCTTTGGCGCAACGCCACAACCGTTTCCCGCGGCGCCGCTCTCGGCATTCTCGTCTGGATCGGTTTCGTCGGCCCGATTACCTACACAACATACATGTACGAGTTGCGGCCCCCGCAACTTTTTGCCATCAACCAATTCTATCCGCTCGTGGGACTCTGTATCATGGGCGCGATCCTCGGCGGCTGGACCAAGAAAGCTGCGCCTTCCGCTTGACCCTCAGCTTCCTGCTCCGACCCGTTCGCTAAAAGGCGCTCCCTGGTCGCCGCTCAATTCTCACTCGCCCCATTTCTCTCTAGCACCGGGAGCACAATGCTTGACTCGTGCTCGCCGCCACGGTAAATCCGCTCTGTCGCTTTCTGAAAATCCGCCTCTGTCGCGTCCGGAATGTTCACGAACTTCTGCGGATTGCGGTCCGTCAGCGGAAACCACGTGCTCTGGATCTGCACCATAATCCGGTGCCCGCGGCGAAACGTATGGTTGATGCTCGGCAGTGAAAAATCAATCGCCGTTGGCTGATTCGGCGTCAGCGGCTCCGGCTTTTCGAAGCTCTTTCGAAATTTCGCGCGGAACGGCTCGCCGCGCACAAGCTGCTCGTATCCCCCCATATGCACAAACATCGGATTCGGCGAAGGGTCCGGATGATCCATCGGATAAACGTCAATCAGCTTCACGTCAAAATCCGAATCCGTCCCCGACGAAGAAATCCATAGCCGCGGCGAAACTTGGCCGGCCACGGTAATGTCTTTTTCGAGCGGCTCGGTCTCATACACCAGCACATCCGGCCGCTTGGCCGCAAAGCGCTGGTCCGCGTCCATGTATTCACGTGGCACGTCAGTCGCCTCAGTCTCGACAAACGGCACCGGCTTTGCCGGATCGCTTATGTACTCGTCGCTCGCATCGGCAGAAGCCTTCGGCGCCTCAAAACTCAATTTCCCGTCCGCTTGTAAATACAGCGCTTTCGCTTCGGTATTCCTCGGAGGCCAGGAATCGTAGCGGCGCCAAGCATTCGTTCCCGTCTCGAAAACCAGTGCTTTCGGCAACTTAGGATCGGGCCCGCCTTTCAAATATTCCTGGAAAAACGGCAGCAACACCTGGTCGTTGAAGTATTCCGAATTCTTCGATACAAAACTCACCGGCCCCAGATGATCTCCCGCGGTAAACGCCCATCCGCCATGCACCCATGGGCCTTCCACAATCATGTCCGGAACGTTTGGACTGACTTTCGCGACGGCGTTGAAGATCCGGTACGGCCCCATGATGTCTTCCGCATCGAATGAGCCGCCGACGACCATCACCGCGCAATGAATGTTTTTCATATGCGCGGAAAGATCGCGCGCCTCCCAGTAGGGGCCGTAATTCGGATGATCAATCTGGTCGTACCACAGTGCGTTGGCCGGACCGGGAAGATATTTTTTCGAATTGGAAATCGGCCCCATGGAAAGGTAGAAATCGTAGCCGTCATTCGTCCCGTAATCGAACTCGTGAAAGTGAACCGGCGGGTATTCGAGCCCGGCGTGCTGCTTGAAAAACGTATAGAACCCGAAATTCGCCTCCAGCATGAACGCGCCGTTGTGATACGCGTCGTCGCCCATATAGAGATTCGTCACCGGAGCCTGCGGCGAAGCTGCTTTCAGCGCCGGGTGGGTATCAATCATCCCCGCCGCGGCAAAAAATCCGGGATAGGAAATTCCATAAATTCCAGCTTTCCCGTTGTTGTCCGGAATGTGTTTCAGCAGCCAGTCAATCGTGTCGTAAGTGTCCGTGCTTTCATCCACGTCTTTCGGAGATTTCTTAAGGTCAATTTCCGGCGTCATCTCCTCGAATGTACCGTCGCTCTGATACCGCCCGCGCACGTCCTGATACACGAAAATGAATCCGTCTCTCGAAAAGCTCGGCGCTGGACCCAGTCGCTTCGGATAATTGTCCTCGCCGTAAGGCGCCACGCTGTAGGGCGTTCGCTCGATTAAGAAAGGGTATGTCTTCTGCGGCGTAGCGTCCTTTGGCACGTACACCGCGGTGAATAGTTTCGCGCCGTCCCGCATCGGAATCCGGTATTCATGCTTGGTGTATTCCACCGCGATGGGATTCGGCTCACTTGTTTCCTGTGCGCGTAGCCCTGCCAACACTGTCGCTGCGGCGATCAACACAGCGCCCAATACGAGGGCAGGCACTCCGTTCCGTGCATTTCTGAAAATTCTGGTCATCCCCATTCTCCGCCAAACACGCTGCATTTCGAAACGCATCGCACCATAGCGCCGGCCCGCTCGCTTGTCAACGAAGCGCATGTCTCTGATTTCCAGCATGTCTGATTCAGGTTGGTGGTAAATTCAGCCGCGACATTATTTTTTGGAATCGTGTCTCCTCCCGCAACGGATTCCAACGCGGCTCCACGAGCAAAAACGTCAGCCGCACGTCGCGTTCTGCCATTGCTTCTTCCAATTCATCCAACGCGCCGCGATAATCCCCGGCCCCCACGAGGATCAGAGCCCGGTGCAGCGGCGGAACGAATTTCTTCTTGCAAAGCAGCTTTAGTGCTTTCAATTTCTCCCGAGCCTCACTCCGCCTCCCGCTCATTGCCAGCGACCAGCCCTCCACTGCCGTGCTTTCCGTATTCCCATGCGAGTAGCGGTAGGCTTTCTGCGCAGCTTGTACGGCAGCCTTGTATTTCCCGCTCATTCCCCAGATCTTGCTTAAATGAATATGCGCCACCCAAAAGTGCGGATCCACTTGTAGCGCAAATCGCAAGAGTGCCTCCGCCTCCTGATATCTCTGCGGTCCTACATGATAGTGGAACTGCCCATGTAAGGTGTTGATGATTCGCGAGAAGGGATCCAACTGCTTGGCGCAAGCAACCGCCGCCAGAGCTTCTTCATGCCGGCCAAGGTTGGAGAGCAAATGGGCTCGCCACAAATGCGCCATTGCGCTGGACGGATTGCGCGCCAGAGCTTCCCGCGTATCCCGCTCTGCTCCCTCCCAATCCCAGGCGTGCCAGAACCGCACAGCGCTCCTCGCGGCGTACCCTTCTGCAAGATGGGGATCCGCTGCAATGGCTCGCTCCGCTGCCTTCTCTGCGTGAGGGAATGCTTCGCAAGGGCGCACGTCGCTCGTAATCGGTAGCCGCACGTAGCATTCGGCCAGGCCGACCCAGGCCAGGGCAAACTCCTGCTGGCGCTGAAGAACCTGCTGAAAATACTCGATCGCCTTTCTCATCGCCGGTTCGATCGTTTTGGCTTGGAAAAAACGCCCGCGCAGATACAGATCGTATGCTTCCGGATCTACTTCCTGCGTCGGGCGCGCCGCGTTTACCAACCGCACCCGGATCGCTTGTGCGACCGCTTGGGCCACCTCCGTCTGGATCCTCAGCACCTCTCGCCCAGGCCTATCGAAGACCTCCGCCCATAGATGCGTCTGATCGTCAACCCTGATGAGCTGCACGGCAATCCGCACCCTTCCCGCATCCCTCCGCACGCTTCCCTCAATCACATAGTTGGCGCCCAGTTCGCGGCCGATTACCCGAATGGATTTTCGCGTTCTTTTGTAACGCATCACGGAAGTTCGCGCGAAGACACCCAGTTCCCGCGTTGAGAGCCGTCCCAATTCCGTGATGATCTCCTCGGTCACGCCATCGCTGAAATATTCCTGTTCCTCATCTCTGCTCAGGTTTTCCAGCGGCAAAACAGCCAACATCGGACGCTGCGATTCCTCCCGGTGGGAGCTTGTGGGTACGCTCTCCTTCCGCTTGCCCAGAAAGCGATACCCCTTGCGAGCTACGGTTTCGATGTACCGGGGTTTTCTTGCGGAATCTCCCAGCGCATGCCGGATCTTGCGCACTGCCGTGTACAGCGCCGAACCTGCTTCAATATGGACGTCTTTGCCCCAGACCAGCTCAGTGGCCTCCTCCTGAGTCACCAGCTTTCCGGACCGCTCCGCCAGCACCAAAAGCAGTTCCAATGGCGATTTTTCGATCTTTATGGCCTTGCCGTCCCGCCGCAATTCGAAGTTGTCACGGTCCAGCTCAAATCGCCCAAATTGCAGGACTTTTCCGGGCATCTTCGGCTCCGTCAATGTCATTCGCAGGTCATTTGATTGGCTTGGATTCTACTCTTCGAGGAGTCCCGGCGTCAGAAGAACTTCAGAAACTCTTCAGCATCTCTGCAGGACTCCCTCGAGCCACTTTCACTACTATGCCGCCACTCCGCTCCCGCAGGGCGGCAATCGAAAGCTCAAGGAGATGCTCATGACTCGATCGATTTTCCGTTTCTTGCCGCTCGCTCTTGGCGCGGCGCTCTTGATTCCAGCAGCACGGGCCCAATCCAGGGACAATGAGGGTTGTTCGAACAGCACTCTCAAAGGCGACTATGCTTTTCGGGTTTCTGGCGAGATCTTCGTCCCGAACACCACCACCACTCCGCCCACCCCGACGACTTCAATCATGGCCTATCGCGATGGAGTCGCGATCACTCATTTCGACGGCCGGGGCACGCTCTCCCAGACCGACTTCATCATGGGCAATGGCCTGGCACCAGCGGATCCGAGACAACCCACCTATACGGACTCTTCCGATATAGATTCCGCGACAGGGTTCAGCATCAACGAAACGGGCTCCTACCATGTCAATTCCGATTGCACGGGATGGGCTGAGATTGACTTCCCCCCGGCGGATAAGCTGGTCAACGGCGCTCCGGTCACCGTTTCCCCGGGAACGGTGATCAAGTTGGTGCTCGTCGTCGCCAACAACGGCCGCACGATTCACACCGTCGTCTCTTCTTTGTGGCCAGCGGGCGCTCCTGGTCCCGTCTTCGCGAACATTCACAGCGACGCGGAGCGCATCGAGCCCCTCATCGACCACAGATAGCAACGCGCAACACCCGGCCCACCCTCTCTACCCCGGGGGTGGGCCTTCCATTGCAATCCGTGCCCGGCGCTCGCGGCCTCCGAAACGGCGTTCCCCGCTTTGTCCCACAGGAAGGTCGCGTGATAATAGTGAGCTGGCGCTGCTCCTCATATCTGTCAGATAAGGACCCACAGAATGGTTCACGCTTGGCACGACATTTCACCCGGCAAGGACCTCCCTCGCGATTTCCAGGCCGTCATCGAAATTCCCCTCGGATCGAACGTCAAGTACGAACTCGACAAGCCGAGTGGGCTTCTCAAGGTGGACCGTATTATCCACTCCGCAGTTTTTTATCCCGCGAATTATGGTTTCATTCCGCAGACCTACGCGGAGGACAATGATCCCCTCGATGTTCTGGTCCTCTGCCAGGAGCCCGTCCTGCCGCTCTCGCTGATCAAGGCCCGCGCCATCGGCCTGATGACCATGCTCGATTCCGGCACCACCGACGACAAAATCATCGCTGTCGCCACCAACGATCCGGAATTCAGCAGCTATCTCGAGGCGCGCGATTTGCCCGCGCACCGTTTGCTTGTTCTCAAAAGATTTTTCCAGGATTACAAGCAGCTCGAAGGGAAGCAGGTTCAGGTGGAGGAAATTCGGCCCGCGTACGCGGCTTTGACCGTCATCGAAAAATCCCTCGCGCGCTACCAGGAGCAGCGTGTCGAACTGCTGAAAAAAGACGGACGTTGACGATCGCTATGGTTTCGACTTCTGGGTTTCCGGTTCGGTTGTAGGAGCTTTTGCTGCGTTCTTCTTGGCGGGACCTGAGGGACGGATTTTATCCACGGAAACAATCCCCTGCCCTTCCAGCACGCTGTAAAACTTGTCAGTCGCTAGATCCTTCAATGTTTCCGTTGTACCAGAGGGCCAGCGAATCTCCACGCTGTCAATTTTCGTTGCCGTGTTCAAACCAAAATGCACGCGTAGATCGCTCTGCGAGAGGTAGCTTCCTCCGCTGCGCACGTCTCCGATTTGCGTCATTCCTCCAGCGGCGATTTTCACTTCGGCTCCTATTGCCAGCCTGTTGCTCTTGGTCCCCGCCAGCTCGAAACTGACCCAGTGGCGACCGGGCACACCGATGTTCCTCAAAATGACCGGCTCCCCCTCCAAATCTTCCACTACGAGATCCATGTTGCCATCGTTGAAGAGATCGCCGACGGCGAGACCGCGCGAGACGCGAGGCACGCGGATCGCCGGGCCGGCCTGATCGCTGGCGTCGCAGAAGGTTCCATCTTTTTGATTCAGTTGCAGCATTTGCGGTTCGCGGTAGCGCGCGCCCGAGGGGAGCGTATCCACCTGGGGGTAGACGTGCCCTGTCACGGTGAAAAGATCGAGCCATCCGTCATTATCGAGGTCCACGAAGGAGGCTCCCCATTTAACGTAGGGGAGAGAGGGGAGGGCGGTTCCGGATTTATAGGAGACGTCGGTGAAATTCCAATCGCCGTCGTTGCGGAAAAGATCGTCGTATTCGTCGGAAAAATTCGTAACGTAGATGGACTGATAGCCGGAATGCAAATAATCACCAATGGCTATACCCATGGAGGCCTGTTCAGAGCCGTCCTCGTCCACGGCGGTGCCGGATTCGAGGCCGATCTCCTCAAATTTTCCGTTGCCGAGGTTCTTGTACAAAAACTTCGGCGTCGAATCGTTGGCGACGTAAATGTCCGGGCGGCCGGTATGATTGAAATCCACCCAGACGATTCCGAGGCCGTAATAGCCGTTCGGATCGCTGACACCGGCGGCTTTCGAAACGTCGGTGAACGTGCCGTTGCCATTGTTGTGGAAGAGAGAATCGCCGGCACCCTTCAGGCCGCGAGGGCCGCACTGCACTTCAATGCCGCGGTATTTGCAGTTGGGCGCTTTGCCGAACGCGGGAAGATCATTGAGATGAAAGTCCACGTAATTGGTGACCATCAGATCGAGATAGCCGTCGCCATCGTAATCCCCGAAGGCCGCGCCGGTGGACCAACGGCCGTCGGCGACGCCGGCCTGCTTGGTAATGTCGGTGAAAGTGCCGTCGCCATTGTTGCGATAGAGGACATTGCCTCCGAGACAAGTGAGGTAGAGGTCCGGCCATCCGTCATTGTTGTAATCGCCGACCGCGCCGCCCATGGCGAAACACGGAGTGGCGATGCCAGCTTTGGCCGTGACATCGGTGAATGTACCGTCGTGATTATTGTGATAGAGCTTGCCCGCGCTTTTCTCGCCCTTCATGGCCATATCCACGGTGGGAGCATTGGTGAAATAGATGTCGGGCCAGCCGTCGCGATCGTAATCAATAAGAATTACTCCGCCACTCATGGATTCGACGATGTACCGGCTTTCCGGGGCCGAGGAATGATTGAAGTGAATTCCCGCTTTCTCTGTGATGTCCACAAGCTGCGGAACAGGGCGCGCGGTGCACGTGACGGCCTTAACCCCCGGAGGAGGAGGTGGCGGCAACGGATGAGCTTCCTGAGCAAGCGCGACGAAGCCCGAGAGGAGAAATATGAAGCCGGAATATGCGCACCTGCAGAGAAATGAAGAGATCAATGAGCCACCGAGAAGTCCATGATCATGGATTGTCGCCCATCCCCGAAGGAACGGCACTGGCGCGCTTGCGCGCCTTGATTTGCTTGTAAATTTCCAGTTCACGGTCCGCGTCTTCGATGCGCGATGCTCTACGATACGCTGCCTGCAATTGATAGTGGATGTAATCCGTATCAGGGCTGATACGAGCGGCCTGCTCGAGCTGCGAGATCGCTTCGTTGATCTTGCCTTCATCCAGGAGGATTTTCCCCAGTTGGTAGTGGGCGGTGGCGTCATCGGGATGAGAATCGAGAACGGAGCGGAAAAGCGCGGCGGCATCGCCGGTGCGGGATTTTTCAAGGTACAAAAAGCCCAGGTTGTCCTTAGCTTCCGCGTCATCGGGATTCAGTTTTAGCTCGGCCTGGAATTCGGCGGCGGCCTCGGTGTGGCGCTCCCAGCGGAGATAAGCGATGCCTTCATAGTAATGGGCTCTGAGCAAAGAGGGATTCGAAGCCAGAGCGTACTGAAAAGCGGCTACGGCGCGCGCATAGTTTTGGATGGATATCCACAGCTGGCCGACGAGAAGCCAGGTATCCGGAGGGAGATGGTTTTTTTGGACTTCGATCAGGACGAGCGAAGCGGGTTTGAGATCGCCGAGCTTGGTCAAAGAAGCTGCCCAAGCGTAGCCGGCAATCGGGTCACGCATTCCAGCTTCGCCGAGAGGTGTGAAGGTTTTGACGGCATCGGCAAAGCGGTTCGAACCGTAATAGGCCATACCCAGCATGGCACGAATGGGGGCATCGGCAGGTTTTTCCGCCAGAGCAAGAGGAAGTGTTCGAATGGCTTCAGCCGAATCGCCCACACGAAACGCGGCCACCCCTAAATTACGGTACAAACCAGGCGTGTGCGAATCCCAACGTTCGGCTTCCTGATAGTGGCCGAGGGCCGAACGATAAATTTTTGCGACGGCTTCAGAGGTTGCAAGGTCATTGAAGCTGAGAGCGAGAACGGATCGAAGCGTTTTCTCCTGAACCTGGGCAGCGTGCTTCTGACTCTCCGTCAGATTGGATTGAGCGAGGGTGGAAG
>DATJAD010000202.1:0-17610 GCA_035516615.1 Candidatus Acidiferrum sp. | reverse complement strand
GGGCCACACCGACCGCATTGGAGGTGTTTCTCGCGCGGAAAGTCCGGCATTTGGCCATTCCCTCCGGCGCCAGGACGATGACCAATCCCGTTGCGGATTCGCCGGAAGTTCAGCAGGAAGCCATGCGGCACTTCGCGGACCACTGTGCTTTTTGCCATGCGAATGATGGCAGCGGCGACTCGCCCATTGGCAGCGGACTCTATCCCAAACCTCCGGACTTGCGCGCCGCGCGAACGCAGAAGCTTTCCGACGGAGAGCTCTTCTGGATTATTCAGAACGGAGTTCGGTTCACCGGGATGCCTGCGTTTGGAGGCGCTTCCGGCCATGGCGACGCGGAAGACACTTGGAAACTTGTGCGTTTTATCCGCCATCTGCCGCAACTGACAATGCAAGAACGGATCGAAATGGAGCAATACAATCCCAAGGGTCCGGAGGATCGCGAGGAGGAGAAGGACGAACAGGATTTCCTGAACGGCGCGCCGCCGCAGCCGTCAACTGAAACTCCCCGCCATCACCACTGAACCGGCGGGCAAAATGCAGGAAAGCTTTCGCCCCGTTTTTCCATGCACTCCGAGAATTCGATTTGTCCCCTTCCAAAATCCTCTTCGTCTTTCTTGATGTGGCCGTCTCTGCGTATGATAGACGTAGGAGCCGGTATGAAAACTCTTTGCTTTTCTCTCGTCCTCGCGCTTGGCGCTGTCGTTCCAGCCTTTGCCCACGGTAACAAGAAGCATGTCATGGGCACTTTGGAAAAAGTCACAGCCAGCGCCGTCGTCGTAAAGACCACCAACGGGAAGAGCGTCGAAGTGAAATTGTCGCCGACAACCATTTACGTTGATAAGGATGGAAAGTCGGCCAAGTTCGCCGATCTAGTTACCGGGCAACGCGTAGTCATTCATGCGACGCCGAAAGGCAGCGACCTCATCGCCAACGAAGTGAAGTTTGCGCCTCTGGCGTCAGCTGCTTCCGCGGCTTCCTCACCCCATCACTGATTGCCTCCTCCCGCTTGAAGCGTCCCCCGTCGTGTTGCGCAGGAATGCGAACCCGGAATTCTCAATTTCGGCGGGGGAGATCCTGCGACTTTCCGGTAGAATCTCCAGGGCAAGTTTCCTTCTTCCTCGAAAGTAATTGCAGAGGGGTGATGAAATGAGGCGACTCAGAACGCTAGTCGTTTTACTTGGTTTGATTCTTTTTGCGGCTTCGGCGGCGAGCGCGCAAACCGCTGCCACAACGACTATGCCGCATGATGTGGCAGTTAAAGCAGGGCGTGTGCTCGATGTGCGTACGGGGCAGTACGCCGCGAATCAGATCATCTGGATCGAGAACGGCCGGATCAAGGAAGTTGGCGGGGCAAATGAACTGGCCGCCAAACTGCCAAAAGACGCGCGCGTCATTGACCTTTCCCAGGACACTGTGCTTCCCGGGCTGATTGACTGCCACACGCATCTCACGATGTCGCCCTGGACACTTGGGCCCGCGGGCTTGCGAATGTCCTATCCGCGCCAGGCATTGCTGGGAGCGCGCAATGCCCGCGTCACCCTGGAAGCGGGCTTCACCACCGTGCGAAACGTCGGAGCCAGCGGCTATTCCGATGTAGCGTTGCGCGACGCCATCAACGCGGGTGATGTGCCCGGCCCGCGGATGCTCGTTTCCGGCCCTCCGCTCAGCATCACCGGAGGCCACGCGGACGAAAACTTCCTGGCGCCGCAGTTCAACGCCTTTTCCGATGGTGTCGCCGACGGCCAGGACGCCGTCATCCGTAAAGTTCGCGAAAACATCAAGTATGGCGCGGATGTCATCAAGTTCATGGCCACCGGCGGTGTACTCTCCGAAGGCGACAATCCCGCGCTCGAACAATATTCTCCGGAGGAGATGCGCGCCATTGTCGAGACCGCGCACGGACTCGGCCGCAAGGTGGCTGCTCACGCACACGGAGCACTCGGCATCAAGAACGCGGTCCTTGCCGGAGTAGACTCCATTGAGCACGGTAGCTTCATCAACGAAGAAGACATTCAGTTGATGAAGCAGCACGGAACGTATCTGGTTCCCACTTTGTATCTGATGGACTGGTTCATGGAGAATTACCGCTCGCTTGGTCTGAGCGAAGGGGTCGTCGCAAAAGCCAAGCTCGTAATGCCCGCCGCGCGGGAAAATGTCGCTCGAGCATTCAAGGAAGGCGTGAAGGTCGCATTCGGCACGGATGCCGCGGTTTATCCTCACGGCCTTAACGCGCATGAATTCCCGGTCATGGTTAGCCTGGGCCTGACGAATCTGCAAGCGATCCAAGCTGCCACTGTCAATGCAGCGGATCTCCTCGGATGGTCCGGCCGCGTAGGTACTCTTGAGCCGGGAAAATATGGCGATCTCATCGCCGTCCAGGGCGATCCCATACAGGACACTGGCGTCCTGGAACACGTCACCTTCGTGATGAAGGGTGGGGAAATCGTCAAGCAGTAGCGAAGCCCGGCGCGGCACTTTTGCGCGAACTCTTCGCAGATCGGCAAATCCGCACGGCGTAATAGGATCTATCGTGGTGCGCCTTGCCCTACAGATGAAGGCTCAAGATCCACCTCAACGGGAGCGGCGATGATGCCGCGCACGCGATCGCGAAGCGCGGGAACATCTTCTTTCGATAGCCCGTTCGTCTCGATCGTGTCGTGCAGATGCACGGTAATTGTAGCGGGCCAAAACATCCAATGCCCTGTCTGGTGATGCCGGTACGCGCCGACAATGCTGACCGGTACAATCGGCGCACCAAGCTGTTGGGCGAGCCGGAAGACTCCGTCCTGGAATTCGTCCACTCTCCCATCCCGGGTTCGTTTGCCCTCGGGGAAAACGATCAGGCTCACGCCATGGTCTATCGCGTCCTGCGTCAAACGCCACATGCGCTTCAAATCCGAGGGCCGGCGAACGTCCGGCACCGGAACGTTGCCGAAGCGCTTCATCAGCCAGCCGTAAATGGGAATTTCGAAATGCGATTCCAGCTCCCATCCCCGGGCAAACTGCGGAACAGCGCTGTAGAGCACGAAGGGATCGAAAAAGTTCACGTGGTTGGAAACGATAAAGCTGGTGCGCGCCGCGTCGAAGCCCGGCGCCCGTTCCACGCGGATCTTCGCTCCCGAGAAGAAGATGATGCGCCGGCAAAATGCCCGCTGCAGCCAATCATGCTTCTTGGGATCGAGAAAAATGGCCAGGCCGATCAGCGTCGGAACGGCAATCGCAAAATGCAGCAGGCTCACTGCCCAAAGCAGCATGCTGCGGATGGCCAGCCACGCTTGCTTCATATATACACATCCACTGCGGAGGGGAGCACATCCAAAGTGCGGCACTCGAGAGTGGCAATCTCGCCGTCAATCATCACGTCAATAGGCACCGGAATGTTGAACTCCACGTGCTTCACCGATCGTCGCGAAGCCAGGGGATGCGCGATGTGTGTCCCGTCGTAAAGTTTCGGCAATGTCTTCAGCAATCCGAACCGCCCGATCGGTCCCCAGCGGATGAATTCGATATAACCGTCAGTAGCATTGGCGTCCGGGGCGATCAGCATTGTGCCGCCCGTGTATTTGCTGTTGGTGAAGGCGAGAAAAAGTGCGCGCCGCTCGTCCCATTCTTTGTCCTCATCGCAACGCAAGGCAAAAGCGCGGCGCTTCAGTTGAATCACGCGGACAAAAACACCCAATAAATATCCAAGATGTCCCAGCGGTTTGAACAGCCGGTTTGTCAGCGCGCCCACGTCCGCTGTGAATCCCATGCTTAGAATATTGATCGAGTAGCTCTGGCCCCGCGCGTGCGTAAGCCGGACAAGATCTACCGCACGCGTCTTACCGTCGAGCAAAGCCTGGAGGGATGCTTCCGCCGTGTTGGTTGCAAAATCCCTGAGGAAAGAATTGCCGGTACCCAACGGTAGAAATCCCAGCGCAATTCTTTCTTTGACTTCTGATTGCCCAAGTACTCCATTTAGAATTTCGTGCGCGGTTCCGTCGCCACCGACCGCAAGAAATCTGCGGTAGCCCTGCGCATACGCCTCTCGCGCCAATTGGACTGGATGCCCGGCACTCATCGAGGCAAAAACGTCAATCTTCAGTCCCGCCTCGCGGAGCCGCGTGAGCGCAGGTCCGGCGAACTTGGCGGATTTCCCCCCGCCAGCGGCCGGATTCACGATCGCGAAGAAGCGTTCTTTTTCAAGGGCCATGGGTCAGAGCGGCAAGATGGCTGCGGTCCGGTCAAGCTTGGCAAGCCGATCCGCCAAAAGGTTCCGCTTTATCTTAAGCGAAGCCGTGCGCGGAAAGTCCTCGTTCGCCACGATGATTCCGTGGATGCGCTTGTAATTGAGGAGGCGGCTGTTTCTCGCGGAAATCTCCGTCCGCAGCTCGTCCGTAAGGTTTTGTCCCTCCTCGAGGTGGATCACGAGCACCAATTGCTCGCCCACCATTGAGTGATGAGGCCAGATGTAATTCGCGGCGAAAACGCAGAATTCTCTTACCGGCAGGCTCTCAAACACCGTTTCGATGTCCTCCGGATAGATGTTCTTTCCTTCTTCGGTGACGATCATATTTTTCTTGCGGCCAAAAAGTTGCAAGTGGCCGCCGGCTTCAAACCGTCCGAGGTCCCCGGTCTTCAGCCATCCGTTCGCAATCGCTTCGCGAGTGAGATCCTCGTCGTGAAGATAGCCCGCCATCACCGTTTTGCTCCGGACCGTCACTTCTCCGATTCCTTCCGCATCGGCATCGACAATCTTCACTTCCATGCCCGGCAGCGGTTTGCCCACGGTATCTGCGCGGAACGGCTTCAGATCATTCACCGTAATCGCCGTTCCCGCTTCGGTAAGGCCGTACCCATTCGCCACCGGAATGCCGAGATCGTAAAAAAATTGCAGCGTCTGGGGTTCCGTGAACGCTCCCCCGACAATAATGGCGCGCAACTCGCCGCCAAACGCATCATGTACTTGCTTCAAGAGCCTCCGGCTCAATCCAAGCCGCGGCCGCCCTTTCGTCAATGATTTGTTGACGGCTACCAGCATATTGAAAATCTTGCGCTTCGATGCTGGAAGCGCATCGAACCGCGCTTGCAGCCCTTTTTGCAGGTTCTTCACTACCAGCGGGACCAGGCTGACGTAAGTAATCTTGTACTTCGCAAACGCCTCGCGCACGAACTCCGGTCTAAGCGTTCGCAAATGCACCACGCACGCGCCGCAAGTGAATGGCCCGAAAAATCCCACCATGAAATCAATCGCGTGATTTGTCGGAAGAATGCTCAGGTAGCGCACTCCCGGCCAGAAGGGATAAAGCGATGTGAGCGCCACGCATTGTTCGAGATAATTCTCATGGGTCATCATGCAGCCCTTCGGCCGTCCGCCTGTGCCGGAGGAATACACGATGCACGCCGTGTCCTTGCGCCCTCTTGGCACGAACAGTGGCTCCGCGGCGCCCCGAAACTCTTCCCAGCGAAGAGCTCCGGAAAGCTCCGCATTCGGCGGAGCTTCCGTCGCCAGCACTGTTCGCAGTTCCCCCGCCTCACTCCGCCCAGCCGCTCCGCTCAATTGCCGCCAAATCGGATACTCCGTGATCAGCATCTTCGCGCCGGAGTGTTTCAGCAATTGCCATTGCTCATCCGGAGTCAATTTGTAGTCGAGCGGAACCAGCACGCCTCCACAGAAAAAGACGGCATAGGCGGACATCAGCCACTTGGACTGATTCGTCATGACGATGCTGGCGCGATCGCCGGCGCCGAATCCGGAATCCTGCAACGCGCGTGCCAGCGGCAGCGTCCGCTCCTTGAAATCCTTGTACGTCAGCCGCTCCTTCTCCCGCTCTCGGTCCGACTCAATGAGACACAATTCCCCCGCAAACGCATCCAATGCGTCCTGCAACGCGGCTCCAACGGATTGATATCTGGAAAGGTCCAGCATTACAGGCGGGACTGAATGCGCTCCGCGAGAGTCTTGAAGTCGCTCACGCCTTGCACCTCGTAGTCGGGCAGCTCGATCCCGAAATGATTTTCCAGCCGCGACAGCAACTCCAGGGCTTGCAAACTGTCAATCCCGAGCTTTTTGAAAAAATCATCTCCCGGAGCGAGTGAGCCGGCCGCGACCTGAAAATGCCTGGTGGCAAGCTCCAGCACTTCCTGCGTGGTTTGTTCGAGGTTACGCATCCCTTAATAAATCTATCATTCCCAATGCGGGCGCGCAAAATCAGAACCCGGCACTCGGAAAGTCACGGCAAATAGGGCATGGCGTCCGAGGATTCCACAAATTTCTTCAGCGCTGCCATCACCGCGGGCCTCGCAAACAGCTCGCAAAACAAATCGACTTCGCGTTTCAGCTCGTCGTAGGGAATCGGCTTCGTGAATTTCTTTGCGGCGGCTCGCGTGGCCGCATCAAACTTTGTCACCTGGGCTGCCGTGCTCCGCGCCACCTTCAGCGCCTCGCCCTCCCCGGCGAGTTGCGAGACCAGCCCGACGGCATGTGCTCGCGCGGCGTTGACGCTCCGTCCAGTAAAAAGCAGATCGCGTACAATTCCGTTGCCAAGATCCCGTTTCAGCCTTGGAATGCCTCCGAAGCCGGGAATCAGGCCAAGCCGCAGCTCCGGAAATGCAAATCGCGCCATCTTATCCGCCACGATGATGTCGCAAACCAATGCAAGCTCCAGCCCTCCTCCAAAGCACACTCCGTGCACCGCCGCAATCGTCACGAACGGCGCTGCATCAATCGCATTTCCCACGGCGTGCATCCGCTCGACAAAATCGCGCACTCCGGCCAGCCGCTCCTTCTCACCAAGGGCAACGGCCCCCTGGTAGAGTTCGCGCAAATCCGCCCCCGCGCAGAAACCCACTTTTCTCGCGCTGCTGATAATGCACGCGGAGGTCTCGTTTTCGATTCCCTTCATCGAGCGCACGAATTCTTCCAGTTCCGCGAGCATCTTCGTTCCAATTTCGTTCGCGGGCGCATGATCGAGCGTCAGCTCCATGATGCCGTCGTTCCATTCCCAGCGCAGCGCCTTGCCCTTGAAACTCTTCATGCGTGCGCCTTCCTCTCGTACATCGCCTCGATTTCCTTGGCGCATTTCGCGTTGATGGCTTCGCGCCGCAACTTCCCCATCGCCGTCAGCAGGCCGTTCTCTGGTGTGAATGCGTTCGGAATCACCGCAAAATTGCGGATCTGGCGGTAATGCGGCAATTGAAGATTCACCGTTTCAATAGCTGCCTGTACCGCTGCCGGTTTCACCGGTCCCGTCACAAGAGCGCAAACATAACTGCGTGCATTCCCCACAAGCACTACTTGCTGCGCTCCCGGCAAAAGCTGCAGAAGCGTGTCCTCGATCGGCTCCGGCGCAAATTTGTGCCCTGAATTCAGGACCAGAAGGTTCTTGATCCTCCCGATGATGCGCCAGTTTCCCCGCGCGTTCACTTCGCCCTGATCGCCCGTATGGAACCAGCTGTCTCGCAAAACTCGCGCGGTCTCTTCGGGCCGGTTCCAATATCCCGGAAAAATATTCGGTCCGCGCACGAGAATTTCATCGCTCTCGCCGAGCTTCATCTCCACTCCCGTGATCGCTGTTCCCACATAACCCGGTTCCGGCGGAACTCGCGGATCATCCAGCGTGCACAGCGCTGTGGTCTCGGTCAGCCCATAAGCCTGCAATACGGGAATGCCCAGCATGAGGAAGAAAAGCTGGGTTTCCGGAGCAAGCGGCGCCGACCCGCAGATTAAGGCGCGTAGATTTTGCCCGAATCGCGATTTGACTCTCTCAAAAATCAGCTTTCGGCCTAGCGCCAGCCACAAACTGTCCAACCCCCGCTTCTGTCCGGCATATTCGCGATCCCACGCCTTGCGGGCTCGCGCATAGAGGGATCGAATTGCGACGTTGCGCTTGGTAATGGCATCTTCCACTCCGCGTTTCACTCGCTCGAGCAATGTCGGCACATTCAAAAAATAATGTGGCGCCGAGAGTCGGATTTCCTCCGCCAGCCTGTTCAAATCCGTGGAAAGAGTCAGCACGCTTTCGCGAAGAAGGGCGGAGAGCATCAGCATCCAGGACGCCGCAAAATTCAGTGGCGCATACAAAAAGATGCGGTCGGGCTCGGAACTCGCTCCCATCAGCTGATTCAGCCGTTCGCTCGTGCAGCCAGTCATGTGATTCAAGTTTCTGACGTTGAGGCAAACGCCCTTCGGCTCGCCAGACGTTCCCGATGTGTAAATGATCGTCAGCAAGTCATCGTCGCTGCGCGCCAGCGGCTTCAATGGCGCAAGGGCAAGCTGGCTCCCGTGCACCACCTCGTCAAACAACGCGCGCTGGGGGAAATCAAGGTCTGCGGGCCCCGCATCTGCCCACGCTGCCGCGACTCCCTCGCAGAGTGCCGCGTCATCCGTCAGCAGGAGCCGCGGCCGGCAATCCTTCAGCATTCCCGCGATTTCCCGGGAAATCTGCCTCGAATATAGAGGCACCACCGGAACGTTTTCCGCCATCAGCGCCAGGTCAATCGCCACCCACAGGATCGAATTCGCCCCCAGCATCCCGCAGCGCTCTCCGGGATGAATGCCACATGCACGAAGCCACGCACGGGAGCGCTGCACGAGTTCCAGCAGCTCGCCCCCGGAAACAGAAACGAACTGCTCGCCTCGAACTTCCCGAAGCACCACTCGGTCCTTCGAGCGTTCCAATCCTTCAAAAATCTTTTCGAGGAAGCTCGCCATGGAAGATCAGCTCTTCGCCGTCATCGCCGCTTCCGTCGCGTCATGGCGGTCCGCCAGTTGCTGCAGCGTCTTGCTCAAAGGCGGCAAGTACTCTTCCCAGGAGCGCACTCCGGCATTCAGAGGAAATTCTGGATACTGGCGTCTCAGCAAATCCTCGAAAATTACTCCCATGCGGGCCATGACCTTGAGGTTGCGCACCACTGTGCGCGCGATTCCTTCGCGAACGTTATCGGCTTCCTTCACCAGCGTTTCCATGATGCTCAGAAGTTTGGGTTCGAGCTCAGGATCATCAACCGTAAGAAAGAGCTGCTCGTGGCCGCGCTCGCGCATCAGGTTGTGGATTCGCTCGTCCATCGTCACTCCCGCGGACGCCACCAGGCTGGGCATGCAAGTGACAATGCCATGGTAGCGCGATGAAACCATGTACGATCCCGCGCGCAAGATCGAAACCAGCTCGAACATGTTGTAATCGTCCGAGGTGAAGATCGGCGTCCCAGGAATCTGCTCCGCAATCTCCCGGCAGGCGACCGCATCCAGCCTCTCCATCGCCACCAGAACGCTGAACACCCGGTGCTTTTGATGGAATGCCCGCGTCGCTTTGGCGAAGGCGTCAATATAGCTTTTGAATTTCCGTTCCACTTCCGCACCCGACTGGTGGAAATAGACAGTCCGGTATTGGCTTTCCTTGAAGGCACCGGTCGTGACGCGCGCAACATATTTGGCAAGAGAAGCCTGCACCGGCCAGACAAACGGGTGGATCGGGCAGAGAATCAGCACGGGCGTCTTTTCATCCCAACCTGCGTCACGGAGAGCCTTGCGCCCATATTCTTGGGGCAGCGGCTCAAAAGTCCATGCGGTGTCGGTTCCGAGCTCCGTGGAAATTCCCAAATTCCCCAGCACTCTCTGCGATTCCCCATTCCTGGTGATGATGAACGAATCGTGCACATACCGCCGGCACATTTTTTCGATTAGATCGTCCATGTGGCCCGCTTCGGCGCCGTAGCCTAAGGAAAGTTTGTTCTCCGACGACGCCAGTCCCAGCGAACCGATCATCATCGTCGTCAGCGCGTTCGCGAATTTGCTCTTGAACATGGATCCTTCGCACGCGATCACGCCGTGGTTCTGTCTCGCCTCCCTGTACAGGAACTGGGGATAAACGTCGGGAAGATGTACTTGCCGGGTTCCTTCAAAGTATCCCTTGGTGCGGTCGAAGCTCTGCGTCATCACACTGAAGTCTACATTCTCTGCCCCGAGAACGTGGCGGAGCTGGCGCAACATTTCGTTCACGCGCACGTCCGAGCCCGTGTTGCGCGTTCCGTTGTATCCCGCGAACAGGAGTCGGAGAGGCTCTCCCGGTGTCCACTTCTTCCCTCGCCCGAGCATCCACTGCAGCCGAGTGAGCTCGATCAGCACGCTGACCCACGCCACCAGGAGAAAGTCCGTCATGCGCCTGCACCTCGAGGCACGGCTACCGCCGCGGCGCTCTCCGCTGGCCAGGGCTTCGCCGGATACTTGAACTTGTGATCCCGGCTGAATTTTAGCAGCGGATAGGCATACTCCGTAAACTTTGCGGGCTTCTCGCCGCCGAGTTCAGATACCACACGCGTATTGTCAAAAACCGTATTCCAAACCAGGTACGGCCAGAATACCTTCAGGAGCGAAGCTCCCCGCCCCAGATTTCCCTTGCGCCGCGCCAGATGATTCACCGTGCCCGAAAATGTCGAACCCAGCGCAGGGACATATTTCGGCCTTCGCCATCCGCCGGCCGCGGAAAGTGCATCGGTAAGTTCGCGATAGGTTTGCGAATCGCTTCCCGACGACAGGTGATAAATGCCAAAGTCCGGCCGTTCTTTTTGATGGATCGTTACGATTGCCTTCCCGACGTAGTCCGCCGGCACGATATCAATCTTGTCCTCGGGCCGCAGCGGCAGGAACGGCAAACCGGCAAGAACGCTGAAGGCCTGCACCATGTCGAATTGCGTCGTTTCCGGCTTGCGGCCGTCTCCCAGCACGATCGCGGGACGAAAGATAGTCCGCGATACGTCCGGAAGAAGCCTCCTCACCATGTGTTCGCAGAATTTCTTCGTCCGCGCGTAGGGATCGTAATCCGATCTCGCCCAGTCAATGGCCTCGTCCTCGCGCACGGTCTCGTCCTGCCGGTGGCCGGCAACGGCCACAGTGGAAACATGCGAATACCGCCGCAATCCGTGACGCTCTTGCGCCCGCCTCGCCAGTTGAATCACTTCCAGCGAGCCGCGCAAATTTACGTTGAGGCACTGTTTTTCGGACTTGCGGTTCAGCGACGCCGCGCAGTGAATAATTGAATCCGACGTGTCCACCAGCGCGTTGTACTCTTCCTCGGAAAGCCCGAAACCCTCGTTCGTCAGGTCTCCGCGAAAAATCCTTATCCGCGTCGCCAGATATTCGTGAAATTCCGGAAAGGCCAGATGCAGTTGCAGTGATTGCCAGAGCCGTTCTCGCGCTTCTTGTTCCGAATTTGCTCGTACCAGAAGATTCAGCGAATCCCGATGCCCGGAAAGCATTCCCGCCGCGATGTAGCTCCCAAGATAGCCCGTCGCGCCCGTCAAAAAGATGGCCATGCGTCTTAGCCGCCTCCGGAACTCGTGAGCGCCTGAACCGGCGGCGGTTCCGCGCCCCAGTCCAGCTCCCTCGGCGTGCGCGATTCCAGTGGCCGGCCCTCCATCAGCGGGTAGCACCACCGCCGCAATGCTGGGATATGTACGTTAATCCAGTAATCCCACCAGTCTATGGATCCGGGTTCGAAATCGAACAGTTGGCGTTCTTCTTCGTTCAGCCCCGCGGAAAGCAGCCGCGCATTCTCGCATTCAAAGATGTGCTCATTGTGGAGGATGAACGGCTCGTACAGTTCGATCAACTTTTCTGCACGGTTCAGCTCGCGCTCGGCCTTTGCCAACGGCGGCTTTTTCATCCGCAGCTTTTCCGCCACTCGGTTGATGCCCGAGACCACCGCCTTTTGCATTGGGATCGAAAGCCTTTCGTACCGCTGCTTGGACACCGGAATCGTCTCAAACTTTACTTTCAGCCAATGCTCGATTCCTTTCTGTGTCCGGTAATGCTTCCGGTGCGCCAGCCCCGTCAGCTCGATGCTTCTCCCCATGTCGCAAGGATTCGTGGCGGACGTCGCCAGTTGATACATCCGCGCGTGCTTGCGCTGAATCAGCGCCGCTCCGATCAACGTCATTCCCCGTGTAACCATGTCCACGGGAATCACGTCCAGGCATTTCCTCTCGTTGGTCGGAAGTTGCCGAAAATTCGTCCCCAGTAAGTAGGAAAGCGGCCCCGACGTGTTGATGCCTTCATTCCATCCTGGAAAGGGACTTCGCGTGGAACTCTCCACGATGGACGGCCTCACGATCGCGATCGCCAGGTCTTTCCCTCTACGCGCCAGCACCGATTCGCCCAGGCTCTTCGTAAACGTATAGGTATTCGGCCAGCCGAGATGTTGCGCGCGCCTCATTCCCACGCGCACCAGTTTGTTTCGTTCCCACCGCACCCGGTTTCTTTTGACCACTCCGTCCAATTGGCCCGCCTCAACCCCGGACGCGTCCGTTCCTCGCCCCAGCGCCTGCCTCCGCAGGGCTTTCGCAAGCTCCGGCCCTTCCGCGCGCTCTTCGATCCTCCGAACCATGGTCCGCAGCGACTCGATCTCCCGCTCCGCATCGAATGCCGCATCTCCCGCGGGATTGTAGTTGCTCTGCAGCTCCTCGGAGACGCGCATGTCGCGCATGCCCACCACGTAGCATGTGGAAAGATGCATCAGCGCCGCGCGATCGCATTCCCGCAAGAAATCCGTCAGGTACCTCGCGGAATCCACATTCGAGGCAAGCGCGTCCCGTAAATCCGGATTGAAGTCCGTTAATCCTGCGCTGTTCACAATCAGGTCCAGCGATCTTGCCAGCCGCGTTCGAATTGCATCCTCTAATCCCAGCCCGGGCTGGCTCACGTCTCCTTCCACAACCTCAACTCTTTCCTTCAAGAATGTCCCAAGCCCGCGTCCGTATTGCTCGTGCAGCGGGTCGAGCGCGGGCGATTCCTCCACGATCTTCTCGAATCGCCTCTGCGCCGTCGTAGTGCGGTTGCGACGGATCAGCAGCGTAATCTTCCCGATCTCGGGAATGTGCTTCAACAAATCCACAAGCCACACCTTGCCGATGAATCCCGTAACTCCAATCAGCAGGACATGCCTGTTTGCGAGCGCATCCCTGATGGACATCGAGTTCAGCCTCGGCACACCGTCGAAAACCACCACGGACCTTGCTGTTGGCATCGCCGGACGTGCCGTCATCTGGGTCGCCTTGCGCAATTCTTCCGGCTCTCGCCATCCCAATTGCTTCAATAGCTTCGCTTCCGTAATTCGTCCGTCCGCCCCGCCGCTCCCCAGCCATCCGAAGAATCCTCTCGGCCGGATCACCGGATCGAGCAGTCTCCCCGTCGCTCGCCCGTCACGAAATTCCAGCTGGTTCGCTGCGAATTCCCCCACGCCAAGGTGCCGTGCGAGCGGTCGCACAATGTGCTCGAGCGTTTGCGCCACCAACACCACTCGCTCGCCCTTCCTCGCCGCCTCCCGCAGCCTCTCGACGGACTCCTCCCGCAAGCGCGGTTTGAGCTGGTACTCGAAATACTCTTCTCCCAGTAGATCCAGGCGGTCGCGGCTGATTCCCCGCAGCAGTGTGTACAGCACCCGCATCGCAAACTTCCTTCCGCCCAAATACGCCACTGGCCTCACCAACGCCATCAGGCCCATTCCCGCGCGCCGCTTCCACCGTTCGTCAAAGCTTTGTGCATTCCAGGTAAAGAAGCCCACTTGGCGCAGCGCGCTCAAATCCAAGAGCGACCCTTCCGCTCGCCAGTAAGTCACACCTCTGGGCTGATTCGAGGCAGCTTTTCTTGTGCTTTGCGTCTTTGAATCTGGCATGGCGGGCCTGTGCGTCTAATGGCGCGCAGCAAACGTCATTTCAGTTTCACAGTTTCCGCGAGTATCTCTGTAGTGCACCGTGTTCCATTCATTCTAGTGCGGAGTTTTCCCGTTGCGCCTGTCCGCCCCAGCGAACTCCCGGCCAAAAGCGCCACGGTTATGACAAGTAAGCTGGCCTCTTGCGGCTATTCGCCGCGAGTTGGCCACATCTGAACGGCTAAATTAGCATCCCCGGCGGTATCTCGCAAGACGCGTCCTGCCCTCTGGGCTATACGCCCCAGCCATAGCGCTCGGCGTGTTCCAGTGTGCGTTGCATTTCCTCTCGCAGGATTTCCATGAAGCCCGATGTCGGCACCGTCTTGCTTCCCGGTCCCGCAATGTCTGGCGTGCGGTAGCCTCCCGCCAGTACGCGCACCACCGACTGCTCGACCCAGTCCGCCTCCAGGTTCAGCCCGAACGCGTCCCTCAACATCATCGTCGCGCTCAAGATGGACCCAATGGGGTCCGCCGCATCCTTCCCCGCCAGCGTGGGCGCCGATCCATGGATCGGCTCAAACAGCGGCGCTCCCGTTCCGAAGCTCGCCGAGGGGATCAGTCCGATGGACCCCACCAGCGCCGCCGCCGCATCGCTCAGGATGTCCCCAAACATGTTCGAGGTCAGCATCACGTCAAATTGCGATGGCCGCAAAATCAGCTGCATCGCCGCGTTGTCCACGTACATGTGTTCAAGCTTGATCGTTGGATAGAGATGATTCATCCCTCCAACGGTTTTCCTCCACAGTTGCGAACTGGACAAAACATTCGCTTTGTCCACTGAGCACAGCCTCCGCGATCGGCCTTCCGCCCTCCCGTACGCAAACGACGCAATCCGCTCAATTTCCGCAGTCGAGTACGATTCGGTATCCCAAGCCCGCTCTTTCCCGTGTTCGATTCCGTGGCCCCGTTCTCCAAAATAAATCCCTCCGGCAAGCTCGCGGATAATTTCCAGATCCAGTTCCCGCAAAATTTCCGCCTTCAGCGGAGATATCCCCCTCAGCGGCTCCAGCAGTTTCACCGGCCGTACATTAACGTACAGCCCCATCCCTTGCCGCAGCGCCAGTAGCCCGCTCTCCGGCCTCTTCCCCACCGGCAACGCGTCCCACTTCGGTCCTCCCACCGCCCCCAGAAAAACGGCATCCGCCTTGTTGCACGCGTCCAGCGTTTCCTTAGGCAGAGGCGTGCCCGTCGCGTCAATCGCCGTTCCGCCTACCGGCATCTCGCGAAACTCAAATTGATGGTGGAATTCGTGCGCGCACTCGCGCAGCACCGCCGCCGCCGCCCGCGTAACCTCTGGCCCGATCCCATCTCCCGGCAGCAATACGATGTTCTTCTTCATAACCTTCCCGGAACTCTGTGTCATCTTTGGTGTGCGCTCCGCAGCACCTGCAAGTATCGTTTACGCCAGCCCAATTTACGCGAGTGAAGAGGCCTCCGCGGCGAATGCCCCGGCTCCGCGCCGGATCACTTCGTGCGCAATGGCGATCAGGTCGCGCGGCCGCACCGTCTTCGCCTGATCCGCCAAACTCGTCACGCGCCGGTAAATCTCCGCCAACTCCCCATCGCTCGGATCATAGCCCAGGTTGTGCAGCGTCTCCCTCAGCGCATGCCGCCCCGAATGCTTCCCCACCACCAGCGACCTCGATGGCACCCCCACCGTCTCCGGCGAAATGATCTCGTACGTCAGCGGGTTCTTGATGATCCCGTCCTGGTGAATCCCCGCCTCGTGCGCAAACGCATTCGCGCCCACCACTGCCTTGTTCGGCGCCACCAGCGCTCCCGTGATTTCCGTCAGCATCCGGCTCGCGGGAAACAACTGCTCCATCTTCACTCCCGTCGCCACGCCAAAACTTTCCTTCCGCACCGCCAGCGCCACCACCACTTCTTCCAATGAAGCGTTTCCCGCGCGCTCGCCGATTCCGTTCACCGTGCACTCGATTTGCCGCACCCCTGCCCGCACCGCCGCCAGCGAATTCGCCACCGCCAACCCCAAATCGTCATGGCAATGCGCGCTCAGCGTGATTCGCGGATCATCTCCCAGATGCTCCCTCACCCTCCGGAACATCTCGCCATATTCCTCCGGAACCGCATATCCCACCGTATCCGGCAAATTCAGGACCGTCGCCCCGGCTTCCACCGCCACCCGGCATACCTCGCACAGATACTCGATCTCCGTTCGCCCGGCATCTTCCGCCGAAAACTCCACTTCCGCCACGTGCTGCCGCCCCAAACGAATCATTGAGCCGATCGCTTCCAGCGCCTGCTCCCTCGTCATCTTCAGCTTCACGTTCAAGTGCAGATCGGACGTCGCCAGAAACACGTGCAGCCGTGCTTCCGCCGCCGGCTTCAAAGCCTCAATCGCCGCCTCGATATCCTGCCTCTTCGCTCGCGCCAGCGCCGCAATCGGCACTTCGCGCACTTCCCGCGCCACTGCTTGTACCGCTTCCAGGTCGCCCTTCGACGAAATCGGGAATCCCGCCTCGATCACGTCCACATTCAGCATGGCCAGTTGCCGCGCCATGCGGATCTTCTCGTCCGTGTTCATTGAGAAGCCCGGCGATTGCTCCCCATCCCTCAGCGTGGTGTCGAAGATTTTGACCGAATCCATAGGCTCTCCTATCTTTCAAGTAACGCAAATCCAACGTCCTCCAGTCAAATTTATCTTTGTTCTGCTTTTGATAATCCTGCCTTATAATGCCCCCGGCGGAATCCGATGGACCTTGGCGAACTCCAGGTTTTTCTTACCGTTGCCCGTGAGGGTAGCTTCTCCCGTGCCGCCGAACGCCTCTTCCGCACCCAGCCCGCCGTTAGCCTCGCCATTCGCAAGCTCGAAGACGATTTAGGCCAGCCTCTTTTCGTTCGCGGCGCCCGTCCCGTCCGTCTCACCGATGCAGGCACCATGCTCCGCGAATACGCCGAGCGCCTCATCAACCTCCGCGACGAAGTCAAAAAGGGCCTCTCCGATCTCGAATCCCTCCAGCGCGGCGAACTCGCCCTCGGCGTCAACGAAAGCTCCATCCACGCCCTGCTTCCCGCTCTGGCCAATTTCCGCGAATCCCATCCCGGCATCCAGATCCGCGTGCATCGCCTGTTTTCCCGCGATATTCCCCACGAAGTCCTCAACTACCGCCTCGATCTCGGCGCCGTCTCCTTCATCCCTCGCGAAGAGCAGCTTCAAGCCGTTGAAATTCTCAAGGACGAGCTCGCCTTCGTCGTTCCCCCAAAGCATCCTCTCGCCAAGCGCCGCGAAGTCGAAATCAGCGAACTTGGCAACGAGGATTTCGTCGCCCACATCGTCGAATCGCCTTTCCGCCGCCGCGTCATCGAACTCTTCGCGCGCAATCGCACCGCCCTCAATATGCCCATTGAAATGCCCACCATTGAAAGCATCAAGCGCTTCGTCCAGATGGGCGTCGGCGTCGCCATCGTCCCCCGCATGTGCGTTGCCTGGGAAATTGACCACGGCTGGATGAAGGAAGTGAAGGTCCGCGGCCTCAATCTTCCCCGCCACGTCTACTTGATCCACCGCCGCGGCGCCCGCCTCCCCCACGCCGCCGCCGAACTCCTCCGCCTCCTCAAAAACGAATAAGCAGCTCGCTGCTCCTAAGTCCGCCGGGGGGTGATCCGGTACTCCAGGGTCTGCTCGGCCTCGGATCGCATCATCCGTCAATCACCGCGGCTGGGTCACCCTCCGAGTTCGAAGAACCTTCTGGGGTGGCCTACCCTTTGCGTCTTCTGCAAAGGGCGGGTGGGTCACCCTCAGAGTTCAAAGAACCTTCTGGGGTGGCGGGTGGGTCACCCTCAGAGTTCAAAGAACCTTCTGGGGTGGCCTACCCTTTGCGTTTTCTGCAAAGGGTGGGCCGTTCTTCGCTTTGGTTTGCGCTGCTGGCGACGGAGGCCTTGTCCACGGGTCGATTTGCACAAG
>DATJAD010000201.1:0-14257 GCA_035516615.1 Candidatus Acidiferrum sp. | reverse complement strand
GCTCTCGACCTGGATGAGGGCGGTGCGAACGGCATCGTTCGAGGCAGAAGCCTCACCGCGCTTGAAAAGGTCGCTGATATCGTTAATTCCGTGGTTCACCCTGTCCTCGTCGCGAGGATCGCCGCTGAGCAGGAAATTGTTTAGATTGAGGCGATTCAGCATGATCTGGTAGCGGACGGATTCGATCGTGCGCACGCTATCGAGAGTAGCCTCCGCACTGGTGCGAGTTGCTCCCGTGCGCACGGCGGCGACCAAGTTGATGAGCACGAGCAAAACAAGAATGGATAAGATGGCGCCGAAGCCGAGATAGAGCTTCTTACTGATGGTCATTTCAAAACCCCTCCACTTCCCCATACACGATGCAACGCAAACAAGACGATCGAGAAAAAGATGAGGCCCACATCACTCGGACGGGTTGAAATCAAACTCGATGATCTGAGTGCTTTCCTCGGGCGCCGGGAAGAACTTCCATTCCTTGACGGCGTCCTGGCAAGCTTGGACCAGCAACGGATGGCCTCCGATCACGCGAGTGCTGCGAACTTTGCCCTCGGGAGTGATCACCACTTCGATTTTGACTTTACCGGCTACGTTCATCCGGCGAGCGAGTTCCGGATAAACAGGGGAGACTTTGGTTTTAACCTTTCGCTTGCTATCGTCCGTGTTCGATTGCTGGGCGAAGACCGTGCAGCCCGCAAAAAGCGCAACCGCAGCGGAAGCAAGAACCAAGCGGGCCCAGCAGGATTGTTTCGACACAACCCCTCCTCGATTTGGAAAATACCCCGGGAGGAGAAAGGCACGTGGGATGCCAGGAATTGGACGGTTAGGAGTAACAAGCGGAGGGGTGGAGAGCTGGTGCTAAGGCACAGAAAAGAATTCAGTTATTTCGAAAAAAGGCGCCGCGATACATGGAGATGGAAAAGCGGGAGCGTCTCATCGAGAGTGGGGAGAGGTGCGTGGGGTCTCACGCTGAGACGAGGCCGCCGAAGAGGCAGATGGCGAGTGGACCATTTGGCAACATGGGACGGACGGGTGATTGACTCAGAATGAGATTGCCCGTTAGCGTGGACATGCGTGGGTCTGCTCACATTGAGACGAATTACCCACCCGTGTCATTCTATGCGTAGCACACAGCGCGAGCGATCCTCGGCGGTTCCAGCAAAGCAGGACAGAAAGGCGGGATCGCGCCTGGCCTCCGAGCGGGCCGAAGAGCTGATGGACCTGGCGATTGACGCGGCGGAATCTCACCATTTGCCGGACTTTCTCAGACGATTTGCGGAACGAGCCAGACGGCTACTGAAAGCGAGATGGGGAGGCGTTGCGGTTCTGCAGCGCGGGGAAACACAAATCTTTTGGGGCAGAGGACTGGAGGAGGCAGAGCTCGAAAGAGAGCGGGAGTGGCTGACCTCCGCGGTAGAGGAAAGTGTTGAGAAGGTTGATTTGTCTGTTGTTGCTTATCCCGGGGCGGGGGAAAAGAAAGAGGGAAGTGCCCAGAGAGCAGTCCTGGTGCCCATCAAAGCGGGCGGCGGAGAACGGCTGGGTACGCTTTGCCTGCTGCGAAACCAAAGAACCTTGGATGCCAGCGAGCACCGGCTAGCGCTGGCGTTGGCGAGTCACGCGGCGCTGTCGATCGAGAATTTCCGGCGCTTTTCGCAGATCGAGCGATCGAAAAGGCAGTGGGTCGAGGATATAGACGCAATCACCGACTATTTGGTGGTGCACGACCGGACGTGGAAGATCCTGAGGACAAACCGGTCACTCGCGAGTCATCTCGGTGTGCCTCCCGTTGCGCTGGTGGGGGAAGCAGTCAGCAGCCTGCGGCAACTCGCGGAGAGCGCGGGGGAACTTCCCTGCCCGTTCTGCCGGGACATGGGGCAGACGCATGAAGAGTATGTGCTGGCGACGCCGGAAAGAATTTTTCTGGTTTCGACTTCGCGGACAACGGGGACCGCGGAGGAAGATTCGCGCACGATTCACGTATTGAAGGACATTACCGACCGGCGGGAAGCGGAGAGGCGCTACCGGGAGCTATTCGACAGCATTCAGGAAGGACTATTTTTTGCGACGCCGGACGGAAGATTTCTGGACGTGAACGATGCGATGGTGCGAATGCTGGGGTACGTATCGCGGGAAGAATTGCTGCGCAATGACGTGGGATCGTACTTGTATCCCGACCAAGCGGCGCGAGAACGGTTTTTGCGGGAGATCCGCGAGCGGGGAGTGCTGCGGAATTATGAAGAGACGTTGCGGCGAAAAGATGGAACGCTGCTGTACACGCTGCAGAACATTACGGTAGTGAGAGACGCGAGAGGAAGGATCGCGCAAATCCGCGGATTGATGCTGGACGTGACGGAGCAAAAGACGTTCCAGACACAACTGCAGCGGGAACGCGACTTCAACCAGAAAATCCTGAACACCACGCAGAGCATGATCCTGGTGCTGGATACGGCTGGGCTGATCAGTTATGCGAACCGGCGGTGCTATGAAATGGGGTACCGCGAGGAAGAAATGGTCGGGCGGCGGCTGTTGGAACTGGTGGAAGCGGCGCAACGGAAGGAATTCGAGACGGCGCTGGAAACAACGGCGAACGGTCAGCAAGTGGAGAATCTGGAACTGCGGGCGAGGAGAAGCGATGGCAGTTCGGGCTATTTTTCCATCAGCCTGAGCCCGATGAGAGATGAGCAGAACGCAGTGAACAACGTGGTGGTGGTGATGACGGACATCACGGACGCGGCGCTGCTGCAGGCCAAGCTGGCGCACGCGGAAAGAATGGCGACAATCGGGCGACTGGTCTCCGGAGTGGCGCACGAAGTGAACAATCCGCTGGCGGCGATTTTGGGGTTCACGGATTTGCTGCTGGAGAACGAGGAAATTCCGGCTTCAGCGCGTGAGGATTTGCAGATCATTCTGCAGGAGACGCAGAGAACGAAGGTGATCGTGCAGGACCTGCTGAGCTTCGCGCGACAGCGGCCCGTGCAGCGTGAACTGGTGCAAGTGAACAACGTGTTGCGGCAGACCATCAAGTTGCGGAGCTACGATTTTACGAGCCACGGAGTGGAGGTAGAGGAAGAATTCGACGAGGATCTTCCACCCGCGATGGGAGATTCGCAGCAACTGCAGCAGGTTTTCTTGAATATTTTGAACAATGCGTATGACGCAGTGCAGGAGACAGGGCGGCGCGGAAAGATCCTGCTGCGCACGAAACAGAAGCGGGGATCGCTGGAAGTGTCGGTGATCGACAACGGAACTGGAATTGTGGATCCAGAGCGGATTTACGATCCATTCTATACGACGAAGCAGCCCGGCAAGGGGACGGGACTCGGGCTGAGCATTTGCTACGGCATCGTGCGCGCTCACGGCGGAGAGATTCAGTGCTGGAACAATGAAAACGGGGACGGAAGCACATTTGTGGTGCGGATTCCCGCGGCGACCGAGACGGCCAATGCAGCGGTGAAAGAGGCGGGCCGTTGAAAGGGAAAAGCTCCACGAAGCGCCACCCGATCCTGGTGATCGAAGATGAGCCATCGGTGACGGCGTTTGTACGAGCGGCGCTGGAGCGGAAGGGATATGACGTTGTCCCGGCAGCCTCAGGGGTTGAAGGCCTGGATCAACTGACACATAGGAGGTTTGGAGGAGTGATTTCGGACATTCGGATGCCGGGCGCCGTGAATGGAGCGGAAGTGCACGCATGGATTCAGAAGAACCGGCCGGAACTGTGTTCGCGGATTATCCTGATCAGCGGGGATACGGCGAACAGTGAGACGCAAGCGCTGCTGGCGCAGAGCGGAACACCGTGCATCGAGAAGCCGTTTCGGGTGCAGCAACTGATATCAATGGTGGAGAAGACTTTCGGAAAACCATGAGCGACGAGATGAGAGTGCGTTTGTTGGTGGTGGATGACGAGCAAAGCATCCGCAAGCTGTGCATGACGATCGGGGGCACGCTCGGATATGTCTGCGCTGAAGCGGAGAATGCGGAAGCGGCGCTCGCGAAGATCGATTCGGACGCTCCGGACATCATCCTGACCGATCTCAAGCTGCCCGTTTTGTCCGGCGTGGAACTATTGAAGCAAGCCAAAGCACTCACGCCGCGGACGGAAGTTGCGATCATGACAGGGCACGGCTCGATCGAGTCGGCCGTGGATGCGATGAAATTGGGAGCATACGACTATATCGAAAAGCCGTTTCGCGTGGAGAAAATGCGGTTGCTGTTGCAGCGCATGGCGGAGAAGGTCCGTTTGGTGACGGAAAACGAATTCCTGCGCGAGCGGGTGAACACGGAAGAAAACCTCGACGGCATCGTGGGAGCGTCGGCGAATATTCAGGACGTATTGCGGATGATTTCGCGGCTGAAAGACACGAGAACACCAGTGCTGATCTCCGGAGAGAGCGGAACTGGAAAAGAGCTGGTGGCGAGGGCGATTCACTTTCGCGGAGCGCTGGCCCAGGCGGCGTTTGTAGCGGTGGATTGCGGCTCGTTGGTACCCACACTGATGGAGAGCGAACTTTTCGGCTACGAGAAGGGCGCGTTTACCGGGGCGACGAAAACGAAGGCGGGACTTTTTCAGGCGGCGAACGGCGGATCCATTTTCCTGGATGAAATTGGGGAACTTCCGCTGGAGATGCAGGCGAAACTGCTGCGAGTTCTGCAAGAGAAGGAAGTACGTCCGGTGGGAAGCAACGAAAGAATGAACGTGGACGTGCGCGTGATCGCGGCGACGAACAGGGATCTGGAAGCCGCGTACCGAGCAGGAACTTTCCGAAAGGACTTGTACTTCCGGTTGAATGTGGTAACCGTGCACTTGCCGGCGCTGCGGGAGAGACGATCGGACATCCCCATGCTCGTGCATCATTTCCTGGACCGCTATGCGCCGGGCACAAGCCTGCAAGTGACGCAAGCGGCAATGAAAAGCCTGCTTGGCTACGATTGGCCGGGAAACGTGCGAGAACTTGAGAATTGCATCGCGCGCGCGATCACGCTGGGCGACCGGAAGGTCATTGACGTGGGGGATTTGCCGCCCGCGATCCGCTCGGAATCGGGGGGAAGCGTGAACAACACCTCGACCGATGCTGCGGCAATTTCGACTACGGCGCTTGCAGAAATGGAGCGCATGACGATCCTGCGCGTATTTGAACAGGCGAATGGAGATAAGGCACTCGCGGGGAAGATGCTGGGGATTAGCCGAGCCACTCTTTATCGCAAGCTGAAACGATATAACATTGCCTTGAAGTCAGAGGCGGGGGCGGGGTCAACGGCTTCGCAATGAGCGGCGGTGTCTCACCGGGAATCAAAAAAACAGGATGAGCAGAGGCGCCGTGAGACGGAGACGTTTCAGCGTGAGACAGATGAACCACCGGCTCGACGGCTTAAAATTGTAACTCCTTCCCTATCTGCAACTTCACCTGCAAACGGATTGAAGGCCCTTTGGCGTGCGGCGTGCAGAAATGCCCCGGGGGCTTTGTGTTCCCAAGCGGAGCGCCGTGTGCCTCGCAGGAGAACCGGGATCCCCCAAGACAAAGAATCGATGGCGAACGTCCACGAGGCGAGTGAGATGGCTATCTCTGCGGCGGCAGCGGAATGCGCGGAGCAGCTGGCGCACTTCTTCCCGTTGACGAGGCGCATTCAGATTGCGGCCGAGGTGACGAGCTCTCGTGCGGGAGGCAAAAAACTGAGCGAAAAAGTGGTGCTGGAATTCGGGGGAAAGGACCACGCCATTTTTCGGTCCGCACTTCCGATTGAATTCGATGATCACGTGACGTTGGCTTCGCTGAACGACGGGGCCGAAGCGGAGGCAACGGTGATTGCCGTGCAATATCACGAGGGATGCAAAGCAGTGGCCGTGAGATTTGCCAGCGGCTCGTACAGCTGGAACATACAGCGGTGAACAAATGCTGAACACATTAAAAATTCCTCCTCCTTCCAAAGCCGGGCCGCCGCAACAGGCGCAATGGGACGAGCTGCGTTCCGTGTTCCCGATTTATCTTGCGCTGGCGAGGCAGATGGAGGTCGAGACACCTTTCGGGCAGGAACGGAAAAGCCTCCCCGAAAAACCGGATGCGGCGATTCTTAAAGAAGTGGAAGGCTGGCTGGACTCTATGGACCAGCGGGTGATGGTCCACCAACTCCGCCACCTGCTGCAAAAGACGACTTTGAATGACAGTGAGAGCGGGCTTCGCGCACTGATCCTGCGCCATCTGCGGAAGAGCGCGAAGACGACGGTTGACCGGGACAAAATTGACTTCCTGCTCGTCCAATATTTTGCGCTGTGCGTTCCGCCAAAGATTTATCACAAGCAGGTTGAACTCTCCGACGTGGCCAGAGTGATGGAGCCTGTGCTCGGCCCAGTAGAAACCGCCCCCATTTCCTGGTGCGAACCCCTGGACAAGATGATCCAGGCGCTCCATGGGTTTCGGAGCCTGCGGGACATCCTCAAAACGAACTTCATCGAGCAGGGCCGCAAGGTGAAGGAGACAGCCGGAGGGATGTTCTATGATCCCTCGGCATTGCTGGCCTTCATCCGCTTCAACTTCATGATGAGGAGAACCCTTATCGAATTAATGCATGCAGACCTGATCTCCATTCGCTCCGGAATCGGGCAACTGGAATCCGCAGGTGCACGCATCATTGACTGCCATCACCTGGGCCTTTCGGCCAGCGAACCGCTGCAAAAGATCCGGCAGATTGCCGACGAGTGGAACCAACCGTTCCAGAAGGAATATACGGAACGGACAGTAAGCCAGGCGTTCGAAAAACTGCTGGGATTGCGCACGGACGTGGAACGCGCACTTGAACGCGTTTCCGGTAGCGCGCCGAGTCCGGCGGCAGCGGAACCTCCCACCGCGCGGAATCTGGCGCCAACAAAGAGCGTCCCGCAGGAAAGCGAGAGAGAGCGCCAGGGAGCAGGCCGCGAAGTTCGTGAGAAACGCGAAACTCCGACCAGCGGCGATTCGACTCCTTCGGGAGCACTCGAGTTCGAGAGCTGCATGGAAAAGATCTGGGAACAATTGATCGCCGAGCCACCGTCGAAGGGCCGATCCATGACCACGATCAAGCTCGGGGCGGCGCGCGTGCTGATGTCTTCCTGGGAAGTGGCCGCATTCGTGAGCGAAGATGGATTTGCCGCGGAGGATTTGCGGCGTGCGGTAGTGGCACGCGCCCTGGTAACCGTGGCGACAGAAACCGCGAAGGAAACCGGAAACGCCACGGGGATTGAGAAGGCGCTGTCCATCGCGCGGGTAGAAGTCACGCGCCTGCAAGAGCGCGTGGATGCCGCAAAACAGGCGAAGGACACCGAAGCGGCCGTGAATCTAGGCATCAGCACCAAGCGGCTACTTTCCGCATTGGACGAAGCAGAAAAGCTGTGAAGCATTGAATTGAGAGTGGTTGATTAGCGCTCACTGGTTACAGGTTGTCGGAATTTCGACCGGGAAAAGTGGAGCGGGCCTCACTTGCGAAATGCGAATGTATTGATCCTGACGGACGAAACAGAATTTGCCAGACTGCTCACTTCCTGCTGGCAGATGGAGCGGCATTCGCCGAGGATCACGATACTGAGCAGCGAACTCTGGAAGAATCAGGAACACGTTGGGCACGAATTGGTTGTTGTGGGTCCTTTGAGCGAGGGAAGGCTCACCGGAATCCTTCGATCGCTGGAGCCGGCTTCGGCCGTGATTCTCTGCGTGCCACCGGACTCGAGCGAACTGACGCAGCTGAGGTCGCGCTTCCCGCGACTTGTGCACGTTCCCTTGCGCGAAGACTGGGCGCAGACATTGCTTCTAGTGGCTGGGGAATCGTTGCGGCGAGCAGAGGCCTTGAAGATCGCCCGGCAAGCGGAGCAACGAGCAGTGCGGAACGAACATTATGCAACGCTGGGACTGTACATGCAGGAGATGAAGCACAGCGTGAACAATGCGCTGACTTCCATGCTGGGAAATGCAGAGCTTTTGCTGCTGGAACCCGGGCAGCTCTCCTCTCAATCTCTGGCGCAAATCAAAACCATCCATAGCATGGCGCTGCGAATCAACGAGGTGATGCAGCGATTCTCATCGCTTGCCTCGGAGATGCGGGAGGCTGAGACTCCATCTCAAGCTGAGACGGAAGAGGGGTCGGCGCCGCTGTTGCCGCGCCGATAGGAGCGCTTCCGTCTCTCCCAACATACTCATTCCGCAAGACTTACCAATTCACACAACAACCTGCGACTCCTAGCCAATCATGGCGGCTGACGTGCACCTTTGGACTGCGGACAAGTATGGGGAGATGGCAGTGGTACAAAAGAAAGTGCTGATTGTTGACGACTCGCCGGCGCAGGTAAAGCTGATCCAGGGCTTGTTGGAGCCGGAAGGCTACCGGCCCGTGGGGTTGAACGACCCCCGCAGGGTTGAAGAGGCGATCGTCAGCGAGCGGCCCAGCGTGATTCTGCTGGACGTGGTGATGCCCGATCGAAACGGATTTCAAGTGTGCCGGGAGTTGAAGGGAAACTCGGAGTTCAACTCCATCCCGGTGATTCTTGTGACCTCGAAGGATTCCGCCAGCGATAAATACTGGGGCGAGCAGCAAGGAGCAGACGGGTACGTGACCAAACCATTCACCCGCGAGGAATTGCTGCGCGCCGTGCGGCGGTTTGCCTGAGACCGACGATGAGCGACGAATTCCAACTCGAGCCGCTTCCTCCCGACGCCGATACGGCGGAAATGCTGGAAGCCATTGGACCGCTCGAAGAGCGGCCGCCGGAATCGCAGTACTGCGTTTTTCGCAGCGGGAGGGAACGCTTCTGTTTGCCGGTTCTGGACGTGGAAGAAGTGCTGGAATGGCCGATTGTGACGAAGTTGCCGCTGGCGCCGATGTACGTAGTAGGAATTTTTAATCTTCGGGGCTCCATTGTGCCATTGATTGACATCGCCATCACGGAAGGGCGCAGGCAAGGGTTGCTGCCCAAAAACGTGGTCGTAGCGTCGCTTCGCGGAGAGGTTCACCGCGACGACATCCGTGTCGGAATCGCCGCAGACGAGGTTGTGGGAACTTACCTCGTCAACGCGGACGATGTGCTCGAACGCGCGCCGGAAAACGTGCCGCATTGCATTGGAATGCTGCGCCACGATGACCGGCTGGCCTTGATGATTGACTTGCAAAGATTGCTCGAAGTGTTTCCGGGTCCCAGCATCTAAGTTTGACGGAGTCAGCGCCGCAAGACGGCGCGTCCCGTGGAAATGGGTTGGAGGAAGGCATGAAATCGCGACTGAGTTCGACAATCTGGACGCTGGTCTTCGTCAACGGCCTGGCGCTATTCGTAGTGCTGGGGCTGGCGTTTCACGCCGGGACGCAGGCCAATGGAGCAACGCTCTTTGAGAGCGCCGGCAACGGCAGCGTGGTAGGCGCCGCGCTGCTGGCGCTGGTCGTAGCAGGGTTTACCGCCTGGCGGCTGGCTGCAGGCGTGGTGACGCCCGTGCAAGAACTCGCCGAATTTTCCGAACGGATCGCCGCAGGCGATTCGCGCGCGCGGGCCGAAGTCCGGACAAACGACGAGCTCGGCTATATCGCGGAAAATTTGAATCGAGCCGTCGCAAAAGTTTCCAAAGCCACAAGCAATCAAGAGGCGAACGAATCGCTGCAGCGGAGCATCACCGAACTGCTGGCGGTGATCAACCAGGTGGCGCGTGGTGACCTGATGCAGCGCGGAAAAGTGACCAACGACGCCCTCGGGAACGTCACGGATTCGATCAACTACATGCTCGACAACTTCACCAAGGTGCTGGAACGCGTGCGCAAAGCCGCGATGGAAGTGACGGCGTGCTCGAACAACATTCTCGTGGCCGCCGACCAGATGCAAGCCGGCGCGACGCAGCAAGACCAGGAAATCACCAACACGTCGAGCGCGGTGGAAGAGCTGACGGTTTCGATGAAGCAGGTGTCCAACAACGCGGAAGCGAGCGCAGAAGCGGCGCGGCGCGCTTTGGATGCCGCCGAACAAGGAAACCGGGCGGTGCGCGACACGCTGGATGGCATGCAGCGAATCCGCGCGTCGGTGCAGGCGACGGCGAAAAAAATCAAGTCGCTGGGAGACCGGTCACTGGAAATTTCGGAAATCATCAACGTAATTAACGACATCACCGAGCAGACAAACTTGCTGGCGTTGAACGCCGCGATCGAAGCGGCCCGGGCCGGTGAAGCGGGGCGCGGATTCGCGGTGGTTGCCGACGAGGTCCGAAAATTGGCGGAACATTCCCGGAGCGCAACGAAAGACATTGCGGCCCTCATCAAGGCCATCCAGGCGGAAACAAACGAGGCCGTGGTGGTCATGGAGGAAGGCACCAAGGAAGTGGAGAGCGGCGCGACACTTGCCGACCAGGCAGGCCGCGCGTTGGATGCGATATCCAGCGTCGTACGCCAGTCGGCGGAACTCGTTCAGGAAATTTCGCTGGCTTCCAAACAGCAGGTGCGCGGTACGGAAGGGGTGGCGCACGCGATGCAGATCATTTCCGGCATCACACGGCAAACCTCGCAAGGCACGCGCGGAACGGTGGCCACGGTCAGCCAGCTCGTAAAACTCTCCGACCAACTGAATGAAGCGTTGGCGCAATTCCGCGCCGGAACAAAAGCGGCAAGCGGCGCGAACGAAGATACCGAGCGGCCCGTCCCAGCAGGCGTTCTGCGATAAGCAGTGAATCCGCGTCCTGGGCCAGATGAACCGGAACGCGAGCGGAAAGACGATGAGCGCACGCCAGGGACAGGCGGTCAGTTTAAGTGAGCACGAATTGGGCGAGATCCGCATGCTGATCGAAGAGCGGACAGGAATCCACTTTGACGAATCGCGTGAGCGGTTCTTCTCGACGCGCGTTCGCGAGCACATGCAGGAGAACGGCTTCGAACGCGGCACGGAGCTGCTGCGCTCGATTCGCAAGGCGAATGTGGGTTACCAGGCGTTCCTGGAACGATTGCTCACGCAGGAGACTTCGTTTTTCCGTTACCCGGAAGTGTACGAAGCCTTTGAGAAGCGGGTGCTGCCGGAACTTCACGTGAAGAAGTTCTGGAAGAATCCGCGGACGATGCGGATCTGGAGCGCAGGATGCTCGACAGGAGAAGAGCCGTATTCCATCGCCATCACGATCGCGGACGCGGTGGCGTTTTCCGATGCGTGGAACGTCGAGATCCTGGCGACGGATATCGGCCGGCACGCCTTGAAACACGCGGAACGCGGCATCTATGCAGGGAGAAGCATCGCCAAAGTGAATGAGCGCCAACTGGCCGCGCACTTTGCTCCAGTCAAGAGCGGCCATGAAATTAGGCCGCGAATCAGGAAGATGGTGAATTTCGTCCAGATGAATCTGTCGGCGGCGGTATACGTCGGACGCATGGACATGATTTTTTGCATGAACGTGCTGATCTATTTCTCCGAGGAACGGCGGAGGGAGCTGGTGCAAAGGTTTTACGACACGCTGGAGCCGGGCGGATATTTGTTCCTGGGGCATTCGGAGTCGCTGTCGAAAATGCCAGGGAAATTTCAGGCCATCGTGCTGAACGACTGCATTCTTTACCGCAAGCCGACCGCAGAAGAAATCCAGAAGGCCGAGCTGGTGACGGAGGGGCGCGCGTGAGCATGCCGGACCGGGAAGCGGTCGAGCTGTTCCTTCAGGAAGCCTCGGAGCACCTGCAGTATCTGCGGGAGTACGTTGGTGTGCTTCAGGAGATCTCGCCGAGGCGTGAAGATTTAGAGCGGCTGTACATCGCAGCGCACACATTGAGCGGGACGTCGGCAAGCTACGGTTTCCCGCGTTTCTCAGAGGTCGCGGGGAAACTGGCACACGTTTTTCAGTATTCGTTGAACGCATCCCTTGGAGAAGACCTGCATGGCCCTCTGACGGAATTTCTCTCGGACGGAATTTCCGTTCTGGAGACGGATCTTTTGGAGATCAGTGATACAGGACAGGAAAACGTTGAGGACATTACGGCGTTCAAGGAACGCTACCGGTTCGCGTTTCCGGCGGAACCTGCCCCTCTCAACCTCTCACAGCCGCGGGAAAATGCTGGTGGAGAACAGCGAGAAACACCGTCAGCGGGAACCAGCGTCGCAGCAGCCACAGGTTCTTATTTTGACGCATTGCCGGAAGACGACGAAGTTCCTGAAGAGATCCTGGAGTTTTTCCAGCCGGAAGCGGAAGAACATCTTCAGGTGGTCAGCGACTGCCTCATCTCGCTCGAAGGAAACAATAATCCGGAAGAGATCAACAAACTTTTTCGCGCAATTCACACGGTGAAGGGATCGGCCGCGCAGGTCGGCTTGAAGCGGCTGGGCGCGATTGCGCACCGCGTGGAAGACCTGATCGGACGGCTGCGCGACGGAGAGATTGAGCCATCGCCGCAGATCGTGGACATCTGCCTGGAATCCGTGGATGTTTTGAAGAAAACTCTGCATAAGCAGTGGACCGACGAAGCGGATATGCGGACGGGCGTTGATTCCCTTCTGGGAAGAATCGCCGAGTTCGCGCCGATGGACGCAGAAGAGGAAGAAGCCGCCCTTCAGCAACTGGAAACGCATGCGGACAGCGGCGAGGAAACGGAAACTGCAAAGACGCAATCGCTCAAGGCCAAACCCGCGGCGAGTGTGGCCAATGCCGCGAAGTCGGTACGGATCGCGCTTTCCCGGCTCGACCGCATGATGAATACGGTCGGCGAACTGGTGATCAACCGCACGCGCATGGTTGGCCGCGTGGCGGAACTCGAAAAACTGGTGGATACGCTCAGCTTTTCGAAGGAGCGGCTGCAGGGCAAAGTCACGGAGTTCCAGGAAAAATACGAGTTCAACCTGATCAGCGGCTCGCGCGCGGGTACGCAATGGAATGCGGCGGCGACACCACAAATGCTGAGCAGCGTGGCTGCGGGGGAAACATCGTTCTGGTCGGAGTTCAGCGAGCTGGAAATGGACCGGTACGACGACATCAACATATTGTCGCGGTCGATGACGGAGATTTCCGCAGACGTAAACGAGGTTCTTTCGCAACTGGACGCATTCATCGGACGGGTGGAAGGCGATATTGACGAGTTCACAAAACTCGCGCACTACCTGCAGGACGAAATTACCGCGGCGCGCATGGTGCCGATCGGGACACTGTATTCGCGGCTGTCGCGCGCCGTTCGCGACGCGGCAAAGTCCGCGGGAAAACAGGTGGAGCTCGATCTTTCGGGAAGCGAAACGGAGTTAGACAACAATATTATCCAGCAGATCTCCGATCCGCTCGTGCACCTGGTGAGAAACTCCGTGGCTCACGGAATCGAGAGCCCTGCGGACCGCAACGGCGTCGGAAAATCCGACACGGGCAAAGTGCAATTGCGGGCTTATCATCGCGGCAACCATATTTATATTGAAGTGGAGGACGACGGACGCGGAATTGACTACGAACGCGTAAAGCAGAGCGCCATCGAGCGCGGGCTCGTGTCGCAGGTCACGTCCGATAGGCTGACGGAACGCGATCTGCGCGAAATGCTTTTCCATCCCGGGTTTTCGACCGCACCTGTAAAAACGGAATTGGCGGGCCGCGGCGTTGGCCTGGACGTTGTACGCGCTAATCTGACGGCGCTCAACGGAGAAATTGATATACAGAGCACGCGAGGCAAAGGCACGAAGTTCACATTGAAAGTGCCTTTGACGCTGATCATTTCGCCCGCACTCTTTGTGCGCTGTGGAGCGACGCATTTTGCATTGCCCCTGGCGGTTGTAGAGGAGATCCGGCGGCTCCGTGCCGACGAGATCGAAGACGTTGGCGGCAAGCTGCTGACAAGGGTGCGCGACGTGGTGACCGAAGTGGTGCGCCTGGACAGCTATCTGGGATTGCCGCCGCTCGAACCGGTCAATGGCTATTTCCGGATGGTCGTTGCCAACGCGGACAATCGGCAGATCGGCCTCATCGTTGAGGAAGTGCTTGGAAAAGACGAAATCGTCATCAAGAATCTGGGCGAATACTTGCGCCGCGTAAGACTGTTCCCCGGAACGACGATTGCTCCCGACGGCAGTTTGATTCTGTTGATTGATTTGAACCGCATGGTCGCGTCCGAACCAGGCGACCGTAAAGCCATACAACCGACATCGAGTGCGGCGCGCGTGTTTGCGCCGGGTTCGGCGGCTGTAGCCAAGGGCACAATTCCCACGGAAGCCATTGATCGCGTGCAGAATGAGCGTGTCGTTGTGGTTGCGGACGATTCCATCAGCGTGCGCAAGTTCGTTGGGCGCATGCTGGAAAAGAACGGCTATCGCGTGAAGCTGGCGTCA
>DATJAD010000200.1:0-40891 GCA_035516615.1 Candidatus Acidiferrum sp. | reverse complement strand
CCCAACGGAGGGCTCGAGCTCGACCGCGTCTGGGCGCTCTTCGCGAGCGATGGCAAATGGGTGAATGGCAAGCGTACCCCTGCCGTCCATCTTATCCGCGCCGAGTACAACCAGGAGATTTCCCAGGTCACACTCTCCGTTCCGGGCGACTCGCGGAAGATCAAACCAACGACTTTCAGCTTTCCAGCTGACTTCGTGCTCGCCTCGAAGTGGTTCTCCGATTATTTCGAGCAGCCGGTCATCGTGCGCTACATCCGCGAAGGAGTGCCCGACGATGGACTTGCTCCCGGTCCCACCATCGTCTCCACCGCTTCCTTGCAAGCCATCTGCGATCTTTTCCCCGGTATGACGCTCAGCGAAGCCCGCGAACGTTTCCGCACCACGCTGGAAATCGAAAGCGTTCCGGCCTTTTGGGAGGACCAGCTCTTCGGTCCGGAAGAAAATTACGCGGTGCGCTTCAAAATTGGCGAAGTTTCCTTTGAGGGCAGCAATCCATGCGCGCGCTGCCCAGTGCCCCCTCGCAATCCGCGTACCGGCGAAATCAACTTCGAATTCACAAGGAAATTCACGCAGATGCGGCGCTCTTCCATTCCCGCCTGGACGCCCGAGGCGCGCTTCGACCACTACTATCGCCTCGCCACCAACACCCGCGTGCCCTCTTCCGAGACCGGCAAACTCCTCCGCGTGGGTGATTCTGTTCTCCTGTACGGCGGGGTTTCCTTGCCGGGCGGCTAGATTGGCCGGCGCAGTTTTATGACGGAGAGACCTAGCTCGACCACCCCGCTTCCAAAGAACCACGCCTGGATCGGCGCTCGAAAACCAATCAGGACAAGTTCGCCGATCATCCACCCGATCAGGATGAGTCCCGCCAAAGTGGCGACTCTTCTTGCGGAAGGAACACGCCGCATGATCAAGTAGGCCGCGGTAAAGTGGCTGCCTCCTACCGCCAGGATGAGCAACAATCCGGGATAAAAGGAACTGGAAAAGGGCGTGCCATGCAGCCACAGGTCGGGAAACGGCATGATGCCGCGCATGGCTGCAATTCCGCCTACAGCCGCGGCAATCCCATTGAGGGAAAGAAGAATCAGCAGAACGCGACCGAAAGGCGTCAGGCCGCCGTCAGGCGGTCCGCTCTGACTTTGTGTCATCTATTCATCTCATCAAATCCTCCGCACGATATCACTAGCGCGCTCTCCGAGCGATTCCTGTTCTTCGGCCCGCATCCTCCCAACTGCCATTTCACATCGCGGCCCTTTGGTCCGGCGCTAAAAACAAAGTGTGAGAGAATGGAGGCGGGAAACAAGAAATGACTCGAACTGCGGATCTTGCCTTGCGTAGCTTTTACGTTCTCGCCGGACTAGGATTCTTCGTTTATTCTTTGCTGGAATCCACGTCGCAGATGATCCTCTATGTGCCGATGGTCCTGGGTGTTCTTCTCGTCATCCAGGGCATCTCCGGCGCTTGAATTTCCTGCCTTCTGTCCGGTCAGGGCAGACCACGCTAAGCACTCCCGCCAAGCCATTCCGCGGGGTTTCGCGCTTTGGTCAATTCGCCGTGCGAAAATATCTTCGTGGCGGAAACATTCCTCGACGCAACAGTTCTTTCCCGCAGCGGCGGCGCACTTCCTCGCTCCATTGCACCCAGTTCATCTCGCTGATGCCCAGAAAATGCCGCGTCCGGCCGTAGGGCGCGAGTCCCAGGTAAAACAGCCGGAACATCACCATGCGCGAAGCGCGCTCCGGCCCGTCCAGAGCCGCCTGGCCCGCCAGCGCAAAGTCCGCCACCCATTCGTTCAATTTCGGACGGATATCCGGCCGCCACAGAAATTTGCCCGTGTCCTCCCAATTCAGCGCACAGACGCCCCGCTTCGTTTCCAGCACTTCTCGCGCCCCGCGATACACTTCCCAGCAAACATCAAAGGCCAGCTCCGGCTTCACGCTCATGATTCCTCCGCCCGCAAAAGGAAATCCCGCGCTTCCGAACTCCCCCGCTCAGTTCAAATGAAGGACGCTCGGCTCGAACAATGCGCTGCGAACCGCAATCCGTGGCTAGGCGCCCTGCGTTTCTCCACGCGCCTCCGGCCGGATATCTTGTATTCCCACACCGGTCCGTGCCCTTCGTCGCGCGGGCGATCGCCCGCCGTGCGTTTCTGCTTCTCCACCACATAGCCTCCGTTCCGCGGCTTCCGCAGGTGCCGCAGTTGCGCCGAGATGCTAGCTGGCGGGAACCTTGTGAGTTTCGCCAGCTCGTCCAGCGTCAGCCAGGTATCGCACTGGGCCGCGCTGCGCATGACGTCACCAACAATGTTGCGCTGCGTCCGCGCAAATAATTTTCCAAGGGTTCTCCGCCCGTTTTTTGCCATGCCGCGTCCTCCTCTCCCGTGTGGTTCTCGCCTTGACGGGAATCCGCTCAACCTGGGACCTCTTCTGCGTCTTCTGGAACGTCCCGCTCCTCCCCGTCTTGGCTCGGGGAAGTACGATCGGGATTTTCGTAGTCGCCGGAGCACGCGCTGCAGGCTTCCAAGGGCATTTCCTGATACGCCTTGCTTGGAATCCCAAGATTTGCACACTTTTTCACAACCACTTCACCTTTAGTTATTCTTGACTGTTATTACTAGAGCATTACTATAACGGCCTCAGTTCCCTTTCAGGAGGCCACCCGTGCCCAGCTACAAAACTCAGCCGCCGTGGGAGTTTCTCTTGTCCGCTTCCCGCACCAGCTTGCAAAGCTACGAACTCTCGCGTCTGAGCCACGCAGCTAACCTGAGAAAGGAGATTTCGGCGCTGCTCGACCAATGGATCGAGGAGAATTCGGCGGCCATGCTGGCCCGCTGGCTGATGGATTACCGCGAGCGCGAAATGCCGGTTGCGGAGACTCTGCCTTGCGCCTCCACCCCGCCGGAGAACGGCCATTCTGTGTCCGATAATTTCTTCGCGAATGGCGCGGCTGCGTCGCGCACAACTCGCGGCGCAAGCTGACCACCGGCCACTGTTTTTCAAGTCGAAGCGTATTCGCGGCTTCCAAATCACCGTCCGCTCTTGCCTGCGAGGAGCATGTGAGGTTGCGCCAGGCGCAAATGATCTTGCCTCACCAATCGAGTCCGAAACCGGCGCTCCGCTCGCCGCGATGCTCTGGTGCGTCCGCCAACCGTTCCCGCTCGCCACTTGGATCGCCGTTTGCATTGCTCCCCGACTCGGTCCGGGCCCTCTTTCCCCGGTCTTCTGTCTCGGCTGCTTTATATTTATTAGAGGACACACTTCGGCGAGGAGTGTGCGAGGCATCGAACGCACTTCAACGCAACTCGCGATTTCGCAAAAACGACTCTAGAGATTCAACGGGAGGAGACTACCGGCTGGCAGAAACACTCGCTGGCTGCGGCTTCTCCAGCATTTGCTCCTTGCGGTAAACCAGCGAGTTGATGTCGTAGGGAGCGAGTTCAAATCCGTGCCCGTGCGTAATCGCGTCCGTCGGACACGCTTCCACGCAATACCCGCAAAAAATGCAACGCGAGTAATCAATATTGTAAACGGAGGCGTAACGTTCACCCGCCGAAATTCGGTTCTCGTCCGTGTTTTCCGCGGCTTCGATGTAAATGCAGTTTGCGGGGCAGGCTGCAGCACACAAAAAGCATCCCACGCACTTTTCCAGGCCGTTTTCATCGCGGTGCAATACGTGGATTCCGCGGTATCTCGGCTGGAAATGCACTGGCTCGTACGGGTAGTTCTCCGTGACCGTCTTCCGGAAAATATTCCGGAACGTCACGCCAAATCCCTGAAACATCGTTCGAAACGTATCTGCAACTTCGCGGATAGGAGATGCCATGGGCAGAAGTTTATCAGACGGTCGAGGTCCCGGCAAACTCCGCCTTCTACTTCAATTTTGCCTTGAGCGCCTCGACGATCTGCTTCCCGTGGAAACGGCCGTTTTCGATGAAGATCTCGCTGGTGTGCCGTCCGCCAATGACCACACCCGCCAAATAAACCCCGGGCACATTGCTCTCATGAGTTTTCGCGTCCATGTCCGGCTTCTTCGTCTCCGGATCGAGCTTCACGCCCAGGCTCTCAATGAAAGTGTAATCCGGGTGGTACCCAGTGAGCGCAAACACCTGGCTCGCACGGATCCGCTTCGTGCGTCCGTGCTGGTCCACGATCACTTCGTGCGGAGTGATTTCCTCCACGCGCGCTTCAAACAGCGCCCCGATTTCTTGGGCCTTGATGCGGTTTTCGATGTCCGGCCGCACCCAGTATTTGATCGTCCCGCCCAAATCCTTTCCCCGGTGCACCAGGGTCACGTGCGCGCCGCCACGCCAAAGATCGAGCGCCGCCTCCGCCGCGGAGTTCTTTCCACCGATCACCACGACATCCCGATTCCAGAACGCATGAGGTTCCGTGTAGTAATGCGAAACATGCGGCAGAGTCTCTCCCGGCACGCCCATGCGGTTCGGGAGATCGTAATATCCCGTCGCCACGGCGATTTTCTTCCCGGCATAACGCCCTTCTCCGCCTCTTTCGGACCGCGTCACCACGTGAAAGTTTCCGTCTTTCCCTTCCAGCTTGGTGATCGTCTCGTACAGGCGAAGTTGGAGCCGGTAATGCTCGGCTGCCTTCCTGTAATACTTGAGCGCCTCCACTCGCGTGGGTTTCTCAGTCGCGCATACCAGCGGCAGATCACCGATCTCCAACAGTTCTGGAGTGGTGAAAAACACCATGTTCACCGGATAGTGATAGATGGAATTGCAAAGACATCCCTTGTCAATCACCAGCGGCCGCATTCCCGCCCGCACGGCTTCAATCGCGCAAGCCAGGCCCGTGGGCCCCGCTCCAAAACAGATCAGATCGTATTTTTCCATGGCGATTTAGTGTGCCGTGAGTCATGCAGTTTTGCAAATTTCAAAGAACTTATTGCGTTGGACCTTCGCGGAGAATTTCGTCCAGTTCGCTGGCGAATCCTTGCAGCTCGCGCAACCGCTCTGGCGTGGCTTCCATCTCCGAATGCTTCCAGACGAACGCATCCCCGCTGGTGCGTTTGATCCGTACCGCAAGATTTCCATTCACAAGATACGTCGGAGGCGAAAGCAATCTCAGCCCCGCGCCTTCCACGGGGGCCAGCAAAGCAGCGCACTCTCCGCGATGTATGCACAACGCGCTCTCGTATGGCGGGATCGCGATGGGCCGGAACCCTGCTGCAAACAGCCGCTTCAGCAGGTCAATCTGCTGTGGGGACAATTCAACCATCGGGAAAGCCGAAGCGCGAAAAATCCACTTCCCCTGAGGAAAATCCTAAGCGGCCGTCGAACCCGCTTCAGAGGACGTACCTTCCAGTTGCGCCAGAATTTCCCGCAGCGTGCTGATCAGCTCATCGCGCGAAACATGGCTCTTCTTGAACTGGATCCGGAACTTGAACGTTTCATTCTGCGGCTCGAAGTGAAACACAAACGGTTGGGGACGCTGCGGCCCGGCTTGCTCTTCCCGGCGTTCGCGCCGCGCCTCATCCCGCGTCAAACCGCCTTGGAGGATTCGCTGGAACATTTCGACCATTTTCTTTTCGGTGGGTTGCCGTGCAATCTGCAGCAAAAGTGATTTCGACAGCACGCCATGCTCGATGCACTTCCGCCGCACCCCTTCCGGAATGCTCCGCAGCGAAAGCGTCTCGGTCACGGACGAGCGCGCTCGCCCGATTTTCTTCGCCACGTCCTCGTGCGTATATTCAAACTGCGATGCCAACCGGTGCAGCCCATCCGCTTCTTCAAACGGCGTCAAATCCTTGCGTTGGATGTTCTCGATCAGCGCGATTTCCAGCGTCTCCGCATCGTCCGCCATCTTTTCGATGCACGGCACCTCTCGCAACCCCGCTCCGCGCGCCGCGTGATACCGCCGCTCACCGGAGATAATATAGAAGCAATCCTCCCGCGGGACATACCGCACCAGCAGCGGTTCCAGCACGCCCTTCTCGCGTACCGACTGCGTCAGTTCCGCCAAATCCCCAAGCGCCTTCCGCGGCTGCTCCGGATTCGGCCGGATATGGTCCAACCGGATCATCCGCCCCACCGCTGCGCCGCTGTAACTCGTCAGTTGTTCGACGTAATGCGCGTCATGCCGCATCTTCAGCGTGATGGGAAGTCCTGCTTTCTTCGACACGTTGGATTACCTCCGCTGCCAGCTTTTTGTACTCGATCGCTCCTGGAGATTTTGGCGCGAACGATAAAATCGTTTCTTTGTACGCCGGACTTTCTTCCAGCCGCACATTCTTGCTGATCTTCGTTTTGAACAGTACTTCGCCAAACACCGTACGGATCTGCCCGTGCGTATCTTTCGAAATATTCGTGCGCTTATCGAACAGCGTGATCACCACGCCCAGCACCTTCAGGTTCGGATTCGGCCGCGCGCGGATCCGTTCGTAGGTCTCCAGCAGATCGTCCGTGCCTTCGATCGCAAAATAAGCCGCCTGGATCGGCACCAGAAGATGCGTCGCCGCCACCAGCGCGTTCACCGTCAGAATCCCCAGCGACGGTGGCGTATCGAAAACGATGTAGTCGTATTCCTTCACAATCGGCGCAAGCGCATCTTTCAGCCGGTACGGCGCGTCAAACTGCCCCGCCAGCACCTGCTCCAGCTTGGCCAGCGCCAATCGCCCCGGCCCGACAAATAGCATGGGATCTTTTGTGGGCTTGATCACGCTCGCCACCGTCGTGCGCGCGTCGCTCAGCACGTCGAACATCGAAGCGGAAATTTCACCGGAATCATAAAACGCAATCGTGGAATTTGCCTGTGGGTCGAGATCAATCAGCAGAGTTTTCTTTCCTTTGTGGGCAATCGCTGCGGAGAGATTGATCGCCGTGGTTGTTTTTCCGACTCCTCCCTTTTGATTGGCAATCGTGATGATTGCGGTCATTCGTTTGTGCCTCCGCTCGCGCGAACGCTGGCTCGCGGCGATCCGGCAACCGCATTCCTAGTAATAGGTGCCGTCCGTAAGTTCCCCCCTAGCACTAGGGTTACTCTACGTGCCGGACGCTCCCCAACGCAAGGAAAAAGTGCTTCGCTACGGCCCGTCCGGTGGAAATCCCGCGGCGCTACTTCAACCAGGCTCCCTCCAGGTACTTTGCCATTCGGCTTTCCCTCTCTCCATGCTCTCACCTTCTTTTGCTATTCTCTTCTTTAGAGTTGCGCCGTCGCCTTGGTTGTCGCACGGCACAATTCCGTCGCTTCATGATGATCCCGGGCCCTCGGTATGACCCGCATCAGATCGGTCTCAACTTTTGGCTGGAAACTCCCTCACCAGCAACACGCTTGACCCCCCGAACAATTCCACCCGCCAGATCATGCTGCTTATGGCGTTTCGCTTTACGCGCACCCTCAGCGCCGGGATGCTCGCAATTATCTTCCCCTACTACCTTCTGCGATATCTCAATTACGGTCCCTTGATTCTCGGTCTGCTCTACACAGCTGCCACCCTCGCCACGGCCGCTCTCGCTTTGTTTTTCGGGTATCTGACCGATTTCTGGGGACGCAAAGGCACGTTACTCATCGCAGGCGTTATTCTTCCTCTGAGCATGCTTCTCGCGGTCGCCTCCGCACGCCTCCCTTTCCTGTTTGCTGCGGCGATGCTCGGCGGCTTCTCGGCCACCGGCGCGCGGGCCTCCGGCAGCATCGGCGGGGCCGCCCAGCCCGTCCAGATTGCCGTCATCGCCGACCTCACCACATTACGCAACCGCACGTTTTACTTCTCCATCTTGACCTTCACCGGTGGCCTCCTCGGCGCCGTCGGCATGCTGATGGCGCGTCTCTTCGACGTACGTGCCGCCTTTCTGGTCGCCGCGGCCATCAGCGGAACCGGAGTCCTGTTTGTCCTCCCCATGGAACTCAGAAGTCCGCGCGCGGAAAGCTCCAGCCTCAGAAGCTTAAAGACTATCGGCAAATTCTCGCTAACTGGCGCCGTCAACGGCATCTCCCAAGGCCTTCTCATGCCCTTCCTGATCCCATTCCTCCTGATCGTTTACCACGTTTCCCGCCCGCACATGGCTGTGTACGGCTTCTGCAGCGAACTCATCAGCTCCGCGGCTCTCCTCATTGCGCCATACATTGAGAGAAGGTTCGGATTCGTAAAAGGCGTCGCCTACACTCGTGGCCTTGGCGCGGTTCTCCTGCTGCTGCTCCCCCTCACCCACGTCTTCAAGCTCGCTTTGTTCGTCTATCTGGTCACTCCGGCTCTTCGCGTCATGGCCGTTCCGGCGCAGCAAACGGCGCTCACCGCCATGGTTCGCGACGACGAAATGGGCCGCGCCCTTGGCATGAGCCAAGTTGCCCGCCTGACCGCTTCAAGCGGAGCAGTTGCCTTCACCGGCTATATGTTCGACGTTTCCGATATCGCTCTTCCCTTCTATGCCTACGCCGCGGTCATAGCCTTCAGCCTGATTCTCTATTACCGCTTTTTCGGCTCCCGCCCAAACCTCCGCCCTGAGTAGGTGAACTCCTCCTCCCATTCCAATGGCGCGTTCAGTTTTGTAAGTGATTCCGGGCTAAGTGTTTAGGCACTTTTGCGGCCCTGCGATTGCCTCTCGCGAGAAGGACACCATGCAATTCAGGTTCGCACCGGCTGGCTAAAAATCCACTTCCCAGAAATCGAACGGCGGCTCTTGCAGCTCGATCCCCAGCTCCCAACCGGCCCGTCCTTCATGCCCTCGCCAGATCACAATCGCCTCGACGACCTTTTGATTTACCAGGTTCGTCAGCTTCACTCTCTGCCCCACCGCAAATCCCTGCGCCACCATCGCCATGCAGCCTTTCGGGCTGATGTCCATCGTGTAGCCTTCGGCATGATGCGTCTCCCCGCCCTCGTACCATTTCAGCGCGATCTTCACTCGGGAATTCAGTCTCACACTCGCCCGGTCATGCTTCATTCTGTCTAGATAATCCTGTTCGTCGGTCCGCAGCACGCTTGCTCCTTGGCTTTTCAGGTCCTTGTCGGCGCAGGAATTGTTCCGAAACGACACACCCGACCTTACCATCTCAGCCTAGAATCCGCACCTACCCGGGTCAATGGAACTCTTCTCCCATGACCTTCTTCCAGTTACCTTCCCTTCGACTTTCATCTGTAGCCGGTCAATTCCCTTCCACTCCTCCTTGCTCCCATTCCTCGCGCCCCGTACACTCTTGCAAACCCATTCCTCCCATGTCTTTCACGCAAAATCTTCGTGAGCAATTTCGCCCAACCGTGCGCCTGGCACTCCCGCTGGTCCTTGCCGAGCTTGGCTGGATGGCCATGGGCATAGTGGACACCATGATGGTCGGCCGACTTCCAAACGCGGCACAGGCCATGGGTGCCGTGAGTCTTGGCGGAGTCCTCGTCAACACATTGGCCTTCTTCGGCGGTGGCCTCCTCATTGGACTGGACACGCTTGTTTCTCAGGCATTTGGGGCGGGGAAACGCGAGGATTGCCATCGCTCCCTGATCAACGGGATTTATTTGAGCCTGGTACTCACGCCGTTTCTCATGGCTCCCGTCTGGCTGTTCGACCCGCTCCTCCACGCCTTCCATGTTGCGCCGGACGTCGTGGCCCTCACCGTCCCCTACGCCAAAGCCATGGCCTGGGGCACGCTCCCGCTTCTTCTTTATTTCGGCGTCCGCCGCTGCATGCAGGGAATGAATATCGTGCGGCCCATTGCCTTTGCGCAGGTCACGGGCAACCTCATCAACGCGGCCGGCAACTGGATTCTGATCTATGGCAAATGGGGTGCGCCAGCAATGGGCGTCGTCGGTTCCGGCTGGTCCACCGCTTGGGCCAGGATCTATCTCGCTGCGGTTCTCGTCGGCTATCTTCTTTGGTACGACCGGCGGCACCGCACGCAACTCCTGCAAACGCCGATTCAACCCGACCTTGCCCGCATCAAACGCCTTGTTGCGCTTGGATTTCCCACCGCCATGCAACTCACCGTCGAGATCGGCGTTTTCGCCGTCATTACGGCTCTGATTGGGCGGCTTGGCGCGGTCGCGCTTGCCAGCCATCAGATTGCGATGAACACAGTCTCCTTCACCTATATGGTGCCGCTAGGAATCTCGTCAGCCGCCGCGGTACGTGTCGGCCAAGCAATTGGACGCAAAGATGCGAAGGGCGCTGGGGCCGCCGGAAACACCGCCATTTTCCTGGGCGCTTCGTTCATGTCTCTCTGCGGCGCAGCCCTGCTGGTTTTCCCGCGCGTGATCGCGCGAATTTACACGCCGGACGAGGTCGTCATCCGAAGCACGGTTCTGCTCCTCGCTGCCGGCGCTGCGTTCCAGCTTTTCGATGGGATCCAGACCGTTGCAACCGGCGCGCTTCGCGGCACGGGCGACACTCGTACTCCCATGTTGTGTCATTTCACGGCATATTGGCTGATCGGCTTGCCGCTGGGGATCTGGCTTTGCTTTCACCGCGGCTGGGGTGTACTGGGGCTCTGGATTGGCTTCAGCCTTGCGCTGATTTTGATTGGAATTGTGTTGCTCTTTACTTGGAGGCGAACAGTCCGGCGCTTGGACGTCTAGGGCAGGCGCCCGTTCGGAAATTACATCTTGTAGCGGCCCATATCCTCGTCGGGAAGCCCTTCGAGCCATGTTCGCAATTGCTCGTTGTTGGTGCGCTCCGCGAGCGCGGAAGTCACTTTCGAGTTTTTCAAAACCTGCTCGTCCACAAAAATCGGACAATCCACTCGAAGAGCCAGTGCCAGCGCATCGCTCGGCCGCGAATCAATGGTCATCATCTCGCCTTCGCGCTCCACCCAGATCAGCGCGTAGAAAGTATCGTCCTTCAAATCGCTCACCACGATCTTGTCCACGCGCACGTCCAGGCCCAGGAAGACGTTCTTCAGCAGGTCGTGCGTCATCGGCCGGGGTGTCTGCACCTTCTCGATTTCCAGCGCGATGGCATTCGCTTCAGGGACGCCCACCCAGATCGGCAGAATCGCGTTTCCGTGCACGTCTTTGAGGACTACGATCGGCATGTTCGTCACGGGGTCAATCATCAGGCCGCGGATTCTCATCTCGATTTCCATCGCGTCCTCCCGATACACGAATACTCTCTCTATCAGTCTTTCTATCATCATGCAGGCTGGGATACAACAGACTCGATGGGGAAATTTTCAGATGCTAAACAATGTGTTCGCCGGCAAGGCTGTTCGGCCCGGCGCCGGTCACTTTCACGCGTATGTATTTGCCCAGAAGCTCACTCTCGGGCGAAGTCAGATTCATCACGCGATGGCAGGAGGTGTGTCCTGCCCACTGATTCTCCCGCCGCGCCTTCCCTTCAACCATCACATCAAAGACCTGACCGACCAATTTTTCGTTTGCGGCGGTTTGAATTCCTCGCTGCCTGGCTTGCAGGACCGCGAGCCTTCTGCCCTTTTCTTCTTCGGGAATCGCATCGGACATGGTCCTGGCGGGAGTATTCGGCCGCGGTGAATATTTGAACGAAAAAATTCCCTCGTATTTCACTCCGTCCAGCAGGCTTAGCGTTTCTTCAAAATCCTCTTCCGTCTCGCCCGGAAATCCCACAATGATGTCCGAGGTAATCGCAATCGGCCGCTTCGCTTCGCGCATCATGGCGATCTTTTCCAGATACTCTTCGCGCGTGTACGTGCGCTGCATCGCGCGCAGCACTTTCGTGGACCCGCACTGCACGGGCAAATGCACGTGATTGCAGATCGCCTCCTTCTCCTCGATCGCCGCGACAATGTCGGGCGTGAAATCCGTCGGATGAGAGGTCGTGAATCGCACGCGCCGGATGCCGGGAAGTTCCGCCGCGGCCAGCAGGAGTTCCGAGAAGCGCAATCTGCGTGGCGACGGATCGGCATAAGAATTCACCGTCTGTCCGAGGAACTGCACTTCGCAGTAGCCGAGGTCGGCAAGTTGGCGCAGTTCGCGGAGCACCGAGTCGCTCGCGCGGCTGCGCTCCGGGCCGCGCGTGTACGGCACAACGCAATACGAGCAAGCTTTGTCGCACCCCTCGATGATGGTGAGGTAGGCGCGCCAGGGATTGTCGCGGCGGGTCATTTCCGTTTCGAACGTTTCGTCCGTGTCGGTATTGAGGCCGGTGACGCGCCGATTTCCAGATTCGAGTTGCGCGAGAAGTTCCGGAAGTTTGCGATAGCTTGCCGATCCGCAAACCAAGCTGACCCACGGCGCGCGTTCGAATATTTCTTCGCCTTCTTGTTGCGCTACGCAGCCGAGTACGCCGATGATTTTGCCATCGCTGCGCGCGCCGCGAAATTCTCCCAGCCGGGAAAATACTTTGTGTGCCGCTTTTTCGCGGATGCTGCAGGTGTTGTACAAAATCAGCGAAGCGGCTTCCGGCGAATCCACTTGCTGGTAACCGCGTGAAAGAAGCACGCCCGCGACTTTCTCCGAATCGTGTTCGTTCATCTGGCAACCGAAAGTTTCCAGAAAAAACGTAGCGCGGGGGGAATGTTCGGCGGAATTGAGGACAAACTGGCGGGCAGCCTCTTGGCCCGTCAAAGAATCCAATCCGATATCGTATTTCCTGCTCATCTTCGAGAGGTCAGTTTAACACAGGCAATCCGCCCTGCCTCTGACCGGTGCCGTTCGAACGGGCGCGAGTGCGTGCGTAATCAACCAGCAATAATACTTGACGTTTCGTTGATTCCCCTTCCTTCCTATGCTACGTTGCAGAAGTCTGTAAATTTTTGTCCGAACTGAGGGAAAACACTATTCATCTGCTCACAGTCTTTCTGATAGCCGACCTCGGAACCCTTCTAAACCAGACCGGGTGGGTGGCCCGCGGCGTCCTCGCACTCCTCCTGCTTTTTTCGGTGATTTCCTGGGGAATGATCTTTCAAAAGATCAGCCTCTTCGGCCGGATCCGGCGGGACAGCGACCAATTCCTTCGCATTTTCCGCGCCACGCGCGGTGTTGCCAATCCACAAGCGCTGGCTTCCGCCGGTTCGCCTTTCGCCTCCGTCTACGCCGCGGGCTACCGCGAGTTGCAGTCTCAAGTCGGTGGCTCGACCGGCAATCCTTCCCCGCCAAGACTCAAGAGCCTGCAGGCGGTCACGGTCAACATGCAGCTTGCCTCCGCAGACGAAGTACGCCGCGTGGAAAAGGGGATGTCCTGGCTGGCGACTACGGGCTCCGTTAGTCCGTTCATCGGACTGTTCGGCACGGTCTGGGGCATCATAGACGCGTTTTCCGGCCTGGGCACCGCCGGCGCCGCGAGCCTTCGGGCCGTCGCGCCCGGCATTGCGGAAGCCCTGATCACTACGGCCGCAGGACTTTTCGCAGCCATTCCCGCCGTTATTTTCTATAATCAATTTTTGGGGAACATCCGCGAACTGGCGCAGCGGCTGGACACATTTGCGCTGGAAGTCGCCGCGCAGATTGAGAAGACGTTTAACTGAGCGATGCGGACCTCCCCCTGCATCTAAATCTTTATGCCACAACTTGCCAAGCAGACGCAGACTTCGCTCTCCGACATCAACATGGTGCCGTTCATTGACGTCGTGTTGGTGCTGCTGATCATTTTCATGATCACCGCGCCGATTCTTCAGTCCGGCATCGAAGTGGAAGTCCCCAAAACGCATACGGTCAAGGAGATCACCGAAGAACGCCTGGTGGTCACGATTGACAAGTCTCAGCGCATCTACCTCGGCAATACGCCGGTGAATATCCACCAGCTCGGTGCCAAGGTTCAGAGCCAGCTCAAGAAACCGCAAGATGCGGTGTTTCTCCGCTGCGATGAAGCAGTGCCTTTTAACATTTTTGCATCGGTAGTGGATGCTCTCCGGGTGTCCGGAATCTCCAACATCAGCATCGTCACCGAGCCCATTAACGAACGATCCCGCACGCGCTGAACCATGACCACCGCCGTCGTCAATCCGCCTCCCTTCGGTTTGCGGAAGTTTCTTGTCTACTCCGGAATCCTTCACGCGCTGCTGATTTTGTGGATCGCGCTTGCGGCAGTCGGCATCTTCAAGGGGCCTGAGTGGACGGGTGCGGGCGGGGGCGGGGACAGCGTGAAGGTGAGCCTGGTGAGCAGCTCCGGGCTGCCTATGCCGCAGCCGCCGGCGGTGACAGAGAGCAAGACGGTTGATCCGACCAAAAGCCTTTACAAAGAAGAAGAAGTAAAGCCACCGCCGGAACCTCCCAAGCCGGAGGAAAAGATCCCGGAGTTCAAGCATGAAAAGCCGCTTCCCCTTTCGAAAAAATCCAGGATTATCGAGAATAAGACTCCAAACCCGGACAATGCCGTTCCCGGACCCTCGAGCGGGGCGCCCAAGATTCCAACGGGTTACCAAGCGATGCAGGGCGGCGGGCAAGGGCCCATTTCAGCGCAGGCACAGGGTGGCGGAGATTTTGCGTCGCGGTATGCGTGGTATATAGAGGCGGTCAAACGCCGGATTCAGGGCAATTGGCTGCAGAACACCATTGATCCGGGAGTCCGCGCGGCGCGGACTGCCCATGCCGTGGTGCAATTCACCATCGAGCGCGACGGCACACTCAAAGACATCCATATCACGCAAGGGAGCGGAAATTATTCGATGGACAATTCCGGGTTGCGCGCGGTGATCGCGTCGAATCCTATGCCCGCATTGCCCAACGATTACTCAGGCTCTTACGTCACCGTGGTCTTTGATTTCGATCTTTCACTGAATCAATGAAACGTCCAGCCATGCACGCGCCGTCCAAACTCTAAGTCCGGGAGGTTCTGTTGTCTGCTCGCCTAAACCGCACTCTGCTTATACTTTTCAGTCTCGTCATGCTGTTGGCGTCCGTGCCCTCAGCTTTTGGCCAAGCGTGGTTCCGCACGGGAACCGGGCTGGGCGTAGAAAAACCGCGCGTGGCTGTGGCGGATTTTGCGCCGCGAGAGGCCACTACCAAGGATCACGCGGCTCTCTTTACGCAAGTCGTGCGCGACGATTTGGCCTACAGCGGGATTTTGGATCTGGTCAGCCCCAGCTTTTATCCCACGCAACAGCCCAGCGTTCCGTCGGAATTGCGCTTCCTCGATTGGACGGCGACGCCGCTGAACGCGCAGTACACGGCGTTCGGTAATCTCTCGGAGAATGGTACGGAAGTGGCGATCCAGGCGTGGCTATACGATGTGACCAATCCGTCGTCCCAGCCGGTCGTTGGTAAAGTTTACCGCGGTTCCCCCACGGACGATCAGGTGCGCCAGTTTGCGCATCAATTCGCCGACGAGATCGTCATGCGGCTTTCGGGCGGGCTACCGGGCATCGCCTCGACGCACATCGCCTTCGTCCGTGGTCCTGACGGTCACAAAGAGATTTGGGAAATGGATTACGACGGCAACAACCAGCACCAACTGACCCACTTGAATACGATATCGCTGACGCCGCGCTGGTCGCCCGATGCCTCGCGAATTGCATTCACATGTTTCAAGCCGGGGCCGCAAATCTGCATGTATTCGATGGATTTGAACAAGGTCGTGGCCTTCCCACGATACGGCGGCACGAATAGCGCACCTACTTGGTCTCCGGACGGGACGCAGATCATGTTTTCGTCTTCCATGAACGGCAATCCGGAACTGTACGTCGTCAACGCGGACGGAGGGCGGCCGAAACGCATCACCTATGCGCCCGGCGCAAGCACTTCGCCCACGTGGAATCCGAAGACCGGCCAGACCGTGGCGTTCGTCAGCGACAGATCTGGGCTACCGAAGCTCTATATGATGAACGCGGACGGAACCAATACGATCCCCCTAGATTTGCCGGACAAAGGCTATCTGATTGATCCGGCATGGTCACCCAACGGGCAGTTGCTGGCGTTCAGCTGGAGGCGGCCGGACGGAAACTACGACATCTACCTGATGGATATCGGCTCCCGCGACATATTGCAGATCACGCGAGATTCGGGAAGGAACGAGCGGCCCAGCTGGGCGCCGGACGGACGGCACATCGTGTTCGAATCCACCAGGACGGGCACACGGCAGATTTGGACCATGCTGGCCGACGGTACAGATGCGCGCCAGTTAACTACTACGGGACACAATGAGAGCCCGAACTGGTCGCCACGATGAAAATTTGACCGAACACGATGTATAATATATCGTGTTACGAGATTTCGCCCGGACCCAGCCCGCTGGTGGTTCATCTAGATTTGGTGGGAGACGCCGGGGGAAGTCTATCCGTCAAGGAGGAAAAGGAATGAGAGAGGCCACACGACCGGTCTATCGTGTTTGTATCGTCGCCGCGTTTGCCGCGGCAATGCTGGCGATGGGATGCGCCAAGAAGGCAACTCCACCACCGCCGCCACCACCACCGCCGCCACCGGCAGCTCGTCCGACGGTGACGCTGCAGGCCAACCCCACTGCCATCAAGAAGGGTGAAAGCTCGACCCTGACATGGTCTTCCACCAACGCCACGCAATTGACCATCGCTCCGGACGTCGGCGCCGTGGCTCCCGAAGGCAACACCACCGTGTCGCCAGCGGATTCCACGACATATACCGTGACCGCCAGCGGTCCCGGTGGATCGGCTGATGCGAGCGTCCGCGTCACCGTGGAAGCGCCGCCTCCGCCGCCTCCTCCGGCTCCGGAGAAGACGTGGCAAGAGCTCTTCACGCAAGAAGTGCAGGACGCTTATTTTGACTACGACAAAGCGGACATCCGTCCCGATGCCCGCGAGGCTCTCGGCAAGACTGCCGACTTCCTGCGGAAATATCCGGAAGCCAAAGTCACGATCGAGGGCCACTGCGACGAGCGGGGCTCAACGGAGTACAACCTGGCTCTCGGCGACCGGCGCGCCCATGCCGTGAAGGAATATCTGGTTTCGTTGGGAATCTCGGCGGACCGGATGAATACCATCAGCTACGGCAAGGAAAGGCCGTTCTGCGAAGAGCACAACGAGACGTGCTGGCAGCAGAATCGGCGCGGCCACTTCATTCCCCAGCAATAGAGGGGGCCCAAGGACCCACTTGTAAGCACTAGCCTACTGACGGATAGGCAACAAACGGAGCCGCGCGGAGGAAGAGAACCCACCATTCTCTTGCCACCGCGCGGCTCTCTCGTTACAGTGAAGATGTAGTTCCAGCCCGTACGCCGGCTGCTCTTTAGCCGCCCAGGACAAATAGGAGGGAGTTCCATGCGTTTTCGGAATATTGCGAAGTTCGGTGCTGCGATGCTGGCCGGCGCGATTGTGGGCAGTCTTGCCGGACCGCGGCCAGCGGAAGCGGTTGCGCGAGAGATTATCGAGCTGCAGCGCGACGTTACTACCCTGCTGCAGGGCCAGAAGGACCTTTCCACGCAGATGACCCAGGACCATACGGTCATCAAAACGGTGGTCCAGCAGGCCAGCGACAACGTGGACAAGCTCAATACCACGATGGGCTCGCTCCAGAAATCCGTGCAGGACGTTCAGGCGAATTCGGGCGCGCGGCTGGATACGATGTCCACGCAGCTCCAGGGCTTGTCAGACAACCTTGAAGAGATCAAGTCGCGGATCGGCAAGCTGAACCAGCAGCTTGTGGACGTGCAGAGCGCCGTGCAAAGCGTGGATGCCAAGCTCTCGGGCAACGCGCCTTCGGGCACCACTCCCGGAGGGACCACATCGCCGACCGCTTCCCTAAACCCAGCCGGATCCGCGGGAGCAACTGGCGGTTCGAGTGGTTCCGTGGTGCCGGCAGGAGCTCCCAATGCCGACACGCTGTATTCCAATGGGTTGCGGGATATCACCAGCGGAAAGTACGATCTGGCGCGTTCGGAGTTCGCGGACTATCTGAAATATTATGGCGACACCGACCTGGCGTCGAATGCGCAATTCTATCTTGGGGAGATCGCGTACGCGCAGAAGCGGTTCAGCGAGGCCGTGACGGAATACGACAAGGTGCTGAACAATTATCCCAAGAGCTTCAAGCTTGCTCCTGCGCTATTCAAGAAGGGGATGGCGCTGCTGGAACTTGGGCAAAAAACGTCGGCCGTACGCGAACTTCGCAGCGTTGTGAAGCGCTATCCGGGAACGGAAGAAGAGCGCCGTGCGCGCGCGAAACTGAAGGAACTTGGCGTCACCGTGTCAGCGAGCGATTAACCCGCCTCGATTTCCGCCAGTTCCCAGCGCTCTCCTCCCAGCTGTAATTCCCCGCTTATCCCAGCCAACCGCTAGTTAGTCGGTACCTGCGCGGTCTGAGCAGCGTCCGCGCTGAAGAGGGTTACTTCGACGCGGCGGTTTTTGGAACGCTCTTCGCGAGTCTTCTCGTCGTTTACCGGCTTGTCTTCGCCGAGCCCAACGATCTGGATGCGATAAACCGGAATGTTTTTCTCCGCCACAAGGTAGGTCTGAACGGCCTGCGCGCGGCGGCGGCTGAGATCCAGGTTGTACTCTGGAGTCCCAATCTTGTCGGTGAACCCCTGAATGGCAATGAAGTAGCGCTTCAGGGTGCCCATTGGTCCGCTGGTCAACTGATCGAGCGCCTGCTTGGCGTCCGGCTCGAGCTTGTCCGAATTGAACTTGAAGAGCACGGTCGCTTCGCCTGCAGACTTGTAATCGTCCAGATTGGCGATGCGGTCGTTCAGTTCATTGCGCAAGTCGGTGCGAACGGTGTCCGCTTTCTTCGAAGCGGCATCGGCCCTGCCGATCGCATCGCTCGCGCGGGCGTCAGCCGAGTCCGCCTTTTCCGCGGTGGCGTTGAGCTTGACTTCATCGGTTTCCAACTGCTTTTGAGTTCCCTGTTGATTCTTGTCCACATCATTGAGCTTGGCGTGAACAGGGTCCACCTGTTCCGCCACGTACTTCTTAGTTGCGCAGCCTGCCAGAAGCATGAGACCCGCTGCGAAGGTCACCGGAATGGCCCATTTCATAGTTTCGATCCTCCACGCACAGTTTTAGATAAACCCCCGGGATGTTTCGGCCGCCGTTGGGCGGGACAGCGTCGAACTGGTTGGAAGTCGGCTGGGAGGACTTCGCGAAAACTGCTTCTGCCGGGACAATACCGCTCTGCATTAGCAGCACTTCTATCTTAAACGAGATTCCTTCCCGATGCCACTTTTTGGAAAAGAAAAGCGGGGACGGCCGGATGCCGTCCCCGCGTCTCTTTGTGCTTTGTGCTATGCGCTGTGCTCTGTGCTCTGGACTCTCGAGTGGCCCTTATGCTCCGGTTTCCTTCACATCCTGCTTGGCCAGAATTTCCGCGTCCTTCGCCGCGCTCTTGGCGTTGGCGTCGGGCTTCAAAAGTTTAATCGTCTTCACCAGATTCAGGGGTTTGTCCGTGTCCGCCATGCGGCAGGAAGAAGTATCCACTCCGGTCTTCACGCCGGTTGCGTTTGCCCGTACGCAAGCGAAATCCAGTCCGAGGCTGTGGCTCGCATGGAGAGCAGCGAGGCAATCAGCCAGTTCCCTGAAAGTCGTGCAAAGGTCCTTCACGCTGGAGTTCGCGGCAAGGATTCCCTGCGCCTGCAGCCTGTCGTTTAACTTCTTGGTCTGGTCGCTGCTCGCGTCCAGTGAGTCTGTGGTTTTCTTGGGTTCCTTCTTGAGCCAGTGAATCGGATTGTAGGAATGCGAGCTATCCGAGGAGGAAGCCACGGCAGCGGTTGCTCCAGCCCCCGCTGGGCCTTGCGCCGCCGCCTGTCTCACCCCGAGAGTCAGGCCTGTCACCATTATCGCCAGAACGAATAAATTTTTCTTCATGAGAATTTCCTCCGTGCCTTCCGTGCAGGTTCCCGCCAGGATCCTTCGCACGGCAGGATTGAGCCTAGACTTGGGCCGCGCACTCCAATTAGCCACGCCGTTGCTAGCACGGCCAGCCTTCCCGGGAAAGTACTCCCCCAATCGGTCACGTTGTCCCTTCGAACAGGTGGTGCTAGCGAGTTCCCGATCTGTCCGCATTTGGCGTGAACTCCTGATTTGGGAATCATCCGTCCGATGTGTATGATTTTCAGCGTGGACTACCGATTGACTGAGTTTGAGGCTCGTGTACTTGGCGCGCTGATTGAGAAGGAAACCACCACTCCCGAATACTATCCGCTTTCCCTGAATGCCCTGGTCAACGCCTGCAATCAGAAGTCAAATCGTGAACCGGTGATGGCTCTTGACGAGGATGCGGTTCGAACGGCGCTGCGCAGCCTTGCCGAGCAGACCCTGGCGCGCCCGGCAGCCAGCGACGGCCGCGTACCAAAGTACGAGCATCGCATGCAGGAGGTCTTTAACTTTCATCGCCACGAATTGGCTCTTCTTTGCGTCCTGCTGCTGCGAGGCCCGCAGACCCCGGGAGAACTACGGGCGCGCACGGAGCGTATCTATGCTTTCGATGATCTTGATTCGGTTCATTCTGCTTTGAATCTCCTAATGAGGCGCGCACCTCCTCTGGTAAAAGCCCTTCCGCGGCGGCCTGGGGAAAAAGAAGGGCGTTTTGCACACCTGCTCTGTGGAGACGCGGAATTGCGCGTGCCCCCGGCGACGGTTGACGCCAACTCGCAAGTTCCGATGGAAGATTCGGACCGCCTCGGGCGCCTCGAATCCGCTGTGAATTCCCTACGGACCCAGGTCGATGCGCTCCAACAGCAATTCCTCGAATTCAGAAAACTTGTGGAGTAAAGCGGCTCGGCGGCGCTTCTGCGTCATTCGTTGGCTCCGCAGGATTACTCTTAGTACCGACTAATCATGAAGAAATTCTTATGGAAGTATTCTTGCATTCCTTTACCAAGCTGCTAGAGTAAGCAGCCTCCCCCTCCAAGAAACTCAACCCGTAAGTTCCCCCACCCGGGTGCTCGGAGACATTATGAAAGTTCGCTCTGCGGTGCCTGACCGCCGCAACTCACCGCGACATTTTCTGCGCATACCTTTGCGTGTCCGTCTGTGGAAATCATCGTTACCGGAGCAACAGACTATTTCCTTCAATCTTTCGGCGGGTGGCGCTTTTTTCGCGACGGAGCTGCCTGTTGAAGTTGGAACCGTGCTGGAAATCTGGCTTCCCATGCCGCAAGAAATCACGGGTGAGCCTCTGGCGGAATGGCGATACTCCGGCCACGTCGTCCGCATATCTCCGGAGGACTCCCGGCGATTTCTGGGGGTCGCAATTCAATTCGATTGTTACGAGATCGCGCGCGCTTCTGAATCCGCGCAGGGCGGCTCGTTTCCTTGATTCGCGTTTCGGCTTTCTCCCGCAGTCTTCCGGAAAGAAGGTGAGCATGAAGCGCGCTCTGGTGGTTGACGATCAGCCGGAAGTCTGCGAATTGCTGACGAAAGCACTACAATCCGAGGGTCTGGAAACGCTCACGTTGCACGCGAGCGCGGATGCGCCGGAATTTCTCACCGAGAGCAAATTCGACGTCGTGTTCCTTGATTTGCATATGCCCAACCTCGATGGCATTGACCTCCTCCGGCACATCCGCAAATCGTTGAACAACCAAACGACGCCGGTAATTCTCCTGAGCGACGATCAGCGGCCCAGCGCGCTGTCCGTCGCGTTTGATGCTGGCGCCAGCTTTTTTCTTTACAAGCCTCTGGACAAGGAGCGTGTGCTCAAGATTCTCAGGGCTGCCCAAAGCGCTTTGGATTACCGGCACAGGCAAACCAGGCGCGTCGAGTTACGCGCCCCCGTTCGGCTTCGATGGGGCGCGGAGATGATTCAAGGCGAGACGATTAATATGAGCTTGAGCGGCGTCCTGTTAAAAGCTTCGAGCGCCATCCCTGTCGGTTCCCCCGTCAACCTGAGCCTGTTTCTGTTTCCTCACGCAAAACCGGTGATCTCCGAGGGTTCTGTCGTTCGCATCGAGCACGACAATCGAATGGGCATTCGCCTGAACAATTTGACCATGCAAGAAAGCATGCGGCTCCAGGAATTCCTGCTCCCCTTGATCCCGGTCGAGTGATCGTCGCTGAAGCGGATCGGCCAATTTCCAATTCGCTCGTACTCGTGCTATTGTCCACTCCTTACAACTGACGATCGGAAACGGATCGCCCCGGGGCACAGGATGTTGCAAACCTTACGGCCCTCTGCCGTATTCTCTGGCATAGGAGAAAATCATGTCGGTCAATAAAGTCATTCTAGTGGGGCGGCTTGGGCGCGATCCCGAAACTCGTTACACGGGAGGCGGCCAGGCTGTGGCCAATTTTTCCGTCGCCACAGATGAGACCTACCGCGACCGGAACGGAGAGCGTCAGAAGCGCACCGAGTGGCACAAGATCGTGGTTTGGGGCAAGCAAGCCGAAATCGCTCAGCAGTACTTGAAAAAGGGGTCGCTGGTCTTCATTGAGGGGCGCATCCAATCGCGCGAGTGGCAAGACAAAGAAGGCCAGAAGCGTACGAGTTTTGAGATTGTAGCCACTAATTTCCGGATGCTTGGCGGGCGGGGAGACGCCTCCGCCGCCACTGCCGGCGGAGGCTCACCACGTGCCTCGGAAGAGTTCGATCAAACTGCTCATGTGGAAGACTCCGTGGGTTCCCCTTCTGGACCGGAAATCTCCGACGAGGACATTCCCTTCTGATCGACAAAGTCCAGTCTTTCCACAATCCTCTTCAGTTCGGTACATAGGCCTCTCGCGCGTCCAGGCACTGAAATTCCGCCGCAACGTGGTAGTTCTGCTCGATCTCCTGAATCATCCCGGGCGTGAAACGTGCATCAGGTCCTTTGTATTTGTCCGCGTAGCTTTCGAGCAGGATCACGTCAAATTTCTTCTCACGGATTCGGTCACGAACTGCTTTATCGGACCACCCGGCGTGCAACACAAGCTGAGAGTAAACGTAAGGATTTGAGACTTGGACCGGCTTCCCGGTGAGCAATAGAGCCCCCACGTTGTCCGTAAGCACCGCGTTGCCATGCGCCTTCAAGAATTGATACAGCTTCACGCAGGATGCAGGATCGTCAAGCGGATCGAGCGGAATGCGATAAAGCGCGAATGGAATCAGCATGGCCAGATAGGTTCCGGCCAGGATAATGGTGGAAGCGGCCGCGAGCTTTCTTTCGCGGAGCCATTGACTCGCATACAGCCAGCCATAACCCGCGCAGAAGCACAACGCGGCATACAGCTCCAGCAAATGGTTGGTATTCGATCCGGCTTTCCCAATCGTCGCGGCGCCGACCACTGACATCAGCAGGTACAAGACAGGAGGTGCCGCTCGCTTCTTCTTAAGATCAAAGATTACGGCAAGCAAAGAGAGCCCTGCCAGGAAAGGAAAAGTTCGTGCGACCCGCCACAAGTACACGAAATAAACCATCGGCCTGTAGGCATCCGGATGCGTTCCGAATTGGGCGAACGCGAAGTGTCCTCCGGACCACCACTGCGTAAGAGCAAAAGCCGCACCTCCAAGAATCACGCCCGCCGCCAGGCAGCGCCATAGCTGCCGCCAATCGCGTCCCGTGACCAGGTACAGCCCGCATGCCGCGGGTGCTGCGAGCAGAGAAACCTTGACGAATAACGCTCCAACGAAGAATGCCACAGCTAAAAGCCAGGCCTTTCTGCTGCAGAAAAAGATCGTGAGCCCGCCCAGAGCCAACGCCAATCCAATCCAGTCCACTCTGCAGCTCACGATCCAGTTCCGCGCACTGTTATTGCACAAAAATAGCGCTGCAAAACCGGCACTGACCGGCCAGGCTGCGCCAGTACGCCGCAGCAAAAGCAGAATGCAAACCACCGTACTGATGCCGCAGAAAATGGACTCCACTCGGAGGGCAAAAAAAGATACGCCGAAGCATTTCACCAACGCGGCCGTGACGAGATAGGCGACCGGACCATAAGGATTGATGATCACCGGCCAGCCATGGGGATCAGGATAAGGAGTCAGCCCGTCGGTGATTCGCAGCCCGGCATTCAGGATGTTTCCCTCCTCATAGTCTAGTTCAAAGGGGAAATGGGCCACTCGCATGGCGACCACAATCGCGTAAGCGGCGCAGCACAGTGCGACGGCGGCAAAGAACCACGCCAGATAATTCTCCCATTTTCTTGAGGTTTCGACTCTGTCCACCACGCCTCGCACGCGACCGCGCCAGTCCGCGTGCCGCTCCGAGACAGATTAGCCCATGAGCCCGAGAGTTCGGACTCCGGATTCGCTTGAAGTTTCCGCTCACGCAACGATTCGCAGATTCAGCTCACCAGAGGAGCTTCAGACCGAATTGAATCTGCCGCGAGGTTGTAGATGTGCTCGTGATCGCGCCTGCCGTGCCGGAAACTCCGGTGAGATTGGTTGCCGTTGGCGGCGTAAACAGGATCAGGTTCGGCGTGTTGAAGTTGGCGCGATTCAACAGGTTGAAAATCTCGGCCCGGAATTGCAGGCTCATGCGTTCGTGTATCGCGGTGTCCTTCAAAACTGAAAAATCCCAGGTGGCGAGCCCAGGGCCGGTAAAAGTGTCCCTGCCGGCGTTTCCGTAGAATCCTCCGGCGGACGGCGGTGCAATGAAGGCGTTGGCATTGAACCACTGGTTCGGGTTACCTGTAACAACAGACCCCATGAAGGCCGGATTCAAGAAAGGGCGTACGGGATTTCGCGTATCACCGTTATTCGACGGGTTATAGCTCAACTGCGGCGTTAGCGGAAAACCCGACTGAGCTGTGATGATACTGGCTACAGACCAACCAGTCGCCAGCCTATTTTCCCAACCCTCCAAAGCGTTCCCGAAGGCTTGCCCTTTGCCGAACGGCAGAGCATAAATCACATGGATCACCGCGATATGTCTAACGTCATAGGTCGCCAGACCCTTGTCTGCCCTCAAGTTCAGTGGATTGGAAGCCAGCCCCGGTGCGTTGCCCGCCGTCGTCTGGTTCAGCGAATCTCCGTCGTCCTGGGCTCTTGAAAAGGTGTACACCCCATGCAACGTCAGGCCGCCCCGCAACCGGCGCTTGAGATCTACTTGAAGGGCATGATACGAACTTGTCCCCTCGGAAAACCAGGTCCAGGTATTTGCCAGAGCCGGATTCGCGCGCGGCGCCCCTGCAGGAATGTAATAAGTCCCAGCGGGAACCGGAGCCCCGGCCAAAGGCGAGCCAATGGGAAAACCAACGGTCGGAGAATTCGTCGCAGTAGTCGGTTGGCTGGGATCGTACGTGGGGTAAACCGCGGGGCACGGAGAAGCAGGACAGATCGTCGGAATCGGTTCATTCCCGTCAACCCCAATCAGTTCGTGGTAAGCGTGCGATCCGACGTATCCAACAGTAAGCGCCGTGTTTGGGGTCAGTTCGCGTTCGACGCGAAGCGACCAGGAGATCAGGGTCGGCGTCTGCAAGTCCGGCTGCACTCCTCCGGGCATCAACTTGGCGGTCGGGGGCACTGCAGCGGCTGGGTCAATCGGCAGCGACGAAACAGGTAGAGAGGCAATGCTGTAGGAGGGATTGAACGGCGCGTTTTGGTCTGCGCGATACCCCAGCGCGTCTTGAAGATCGTTGTACATCCCAAAGCCCACGCGCAGCACGGTCTTCGCGCCGAATGGGCTCCAAGCCGCGCCGAGTCGCGGCTGCGGCAGGAGTTTCGCATTGTTGACCGTAAAGAAGGCGCCGCCGATCCGAGGTTCCGACGAAATGACACCGTTGGCAAACGTGTAGTTTGCCGCACGGCCATGGGCCTCGTTCCAACCCGTCGAGAACTCGCCGCGGAAGCCAAGGGAAAGAGTCAATTCTGGAGAGACTCGGACTACGTCCTCTGCATACCCCGCTCCAAACAACGACCGCCAATTCAACTCCGTGGGAGCCGGATCGTAAAGAAAGCTACCGATCGTGCCGCTCAGGAATTGCGTCAAACTGGAGAAGGTCGCCTGCCCATACTGGCTCAACGCCAACATTTCATTGGATTGCAGTCTCTGAAACCAGACTCCAATGCTGAGTTGATGCCGCCCGCGCGTCAGCGTGACGCGATCCTCATATGTAAAAAGATTACGGTGGACAAGCAGATTGCTTCCATTGTTGCTTCCCGCAAGTCCAATGGACGCCTGCGGATTCGAGGCTGCGCTTCCTCCGACAACCAAAGCTCCCGGCGGCAAACCTCCCAGAAAACCTTGAACGCTGGCCGCAGGCGTCCCGGGCGTTGGCTCACCCGTAAAAAAGTAACCTGCGCGAGAAAAGCCGAATCGCGCCGTGTTGACCAGTGTGGGCGAAAACGCGTGGGTTTCCTCCAGACTCAAGACTTGCTGGCGGAGCGTGACACTGTCCGTGCTGTAGGGATTTACCGGCGTCGCGGTCACGTCCTGGCCGTCGTCTATGGTGTAAACCGCCGCGAGCGAGTCTCTCCGCGAGAAAATATGATCCAAACGCGTGGTGCCGAAATCCTCGCGAATTGTTTGCGGCGGGCTGCTGAATACTTCCGCGATGCCATTAAAATCTGACGCATCCGCCGGTGCCACTGGCCACAGATTCAAAAGTGGCTGAACACTGGGAACAGCCGCCGCCCGGGATGCCGCGTCCGGAACAAACGCCGCGGAAGTCTGGTGCAGGTTCTGTCGAAATCCTTCATAGTTGCTGAAAATAAAAGTCTTGTCATATCGAATCGGTCCTCCGCCGAAGACTCCGAACTGATTGCGCTGAAACGGTGGCGGCGATCCCTGGTCGAAATAATTCGGCGCGTCCAAAGCGCTATTTCTCAAAAACTCGAATGCCGCTCCGTGCCACGCATTGGTTCCGGAGCGTGTCACGATAACGACCTGAGCCCCCGGCCGTTTTCCATATTCGGCTCCGTAGGAATCGCGTTGTACATTGAATTCCCGCACGGCATCTACACCCAGCAACATGCCGCTCGTTCCTCCCGGCTGCATATTGTTTTCGGCCGCACCCGTGTACTCGACTCCGTTTAACAGAAATTCGTTTTGTTGCGGCCGGTTGCCGGAAACGGCAAAGTTGTTGCCCGTCGTGGAGTTCGAGATTCCGGTGCCCCCGGCTTTTTGCGAAGTGAAATTCACGATGCCTGGATTCAGCGTCAGCAGCAAATCATAGCTTCGCCCGTTTAGGGGCAGTTCCCTCACCTGGCGCTCACCCACCAATCCAGAAATGTCCGTAGTTGCAGTGCTCACCATCGGCGCGTCCTCGGTGACGCTGACGCGCGCATGCGCGGATCCCACGCGCAAACGGAAATTCACTTCCGCTACCTCTCCCACGTCCAGATGGATGCCGCTCCTCGCGGCTTCCTCGAATCCAGCTTTGATGGCCGTAAGTTCGTACTCTCCAACCCCCAGTGCCAGGATCGCATAACGCCCCGCTCCATCCGTGACCGCACTGCGGAGCGCTCCCGTCTCCAAATTTCGTGACGTAACGTTTGCCGAGGCGACCGTCGCTCCCGAACTGTCTGTGACCGTGCCCGCGATGCTTCCCGTCATTTGCGCAAAAGCTCCCAGCGCGCCGCCGAGCATTGCCAATACTGAGAGAGACAACCGAACCAAGGCTCGGGCCCTGCCCGGCAATGCGGTGTGTGAAATCATCTTCCGCCCCCTAGCTCGCGACGCCAAATCGAGAACCCAAACGCCAGGCCGGCGAGACGTACCGGGTGCTGCGCGAGAGTAGGACAGTTCAATACGGATCGTATCGTGTAGTCAAATCGACTTAATCCGGTTAGAAGTTGTGCGAAATTAAGCGAATCTCTGCGGTGAAAATCGTCAGGCAAAACTCAAGATTTGCGAATCTGCATGATCCATCTGAGGGGTCTTGCTTCCCAGGAGGTCGCTGTGCCCGCCAGGACAAAAGGAAGAGCCCGCCGTTGCTAACAAGGCGGGCCGCTATCACTCCTGGAATGCAGGCGCACTGCTCTCTAGTGCGGTGCACCCTGCTTTCGCTCCGCGTCCAGCTTGCGAAGATGCTCCTCGAATTTCGGCAATTGATCGGGGGTCAGAAACGCGCGGATCTCGTCACGGGCGGCTTTCCGAACGGCCTCAATTTGCGGCTGATCGGCTTCATGGATGGCCTTGAATTTCCCCTGGATCTCCGTGAGGACTGCGTCCAGTCTCTTTTGCTGATCCGGCGTGAGCTCAAGCTCTTTGGTTAACTGGTCCACCTTTTGAGCTCGGCGTGCCTCGTCGTTGAGGGGATGCCGCGTGTCGCCGTGGGTCCTCCCCGCAAAGGAATAGCCCAGGACACCGCCCAAAATTACGCCGAGGACAAACACCACTCCCACCCACAGCGCCGCTTTTTGTTTGACGTCAACCGCGCTCATTGCCCTCGCTCCAAGACACTTACAAGGACATCATCCTTACTGGTCGGCACCGCCGCATTGTCTTCAAAGATTGCGCTGGCCGGCTCAACCGTCTGCTCATTCGCCTGTTTCTTGTTCGGGGCAGTGTACAGCCAAGTTCCTGCAATCAGGAGGATGAGCATGGCTATGCCAGCAAGCCGTGAAGCCAGCCGGGGAACAGCTGCCCAAGCCCGAGTCGAACGTTCCAACTCGTCCTCCCGCGAGCGGATTCTCGCCAAAACCCTCTGCACGAAGTAGGGATTCACTTCACCCGTCTTCCGGGCAAGCGGGGCGAGCAATTTTCTGGATTCCAGGAATTCTAGGCAAGAGTTCTGGCAGTTCTGGCACTGCCCGACGTGATCATGTGCCGTTTGAGGTAGTCCTGCAATCAGTTCCTCAAGCGTCGCCGCCTGTAGTTGGCTAGCGACGGCCGTTTCCAACCATTCGGCCGTCTCGTTGCATTTTCCATCCCAAGTCTCGTCAGTGCCCCACATCAGATCCTCCTTCGCCGTCCAATCGCCTCGAGTTCCCTCCCCCAACGACTTCAGTTCTTCTTTCGTGCCAAACCTACAAGCCGGCGCCTGGCCCGGAACAGCCTGACCTTGACAGTGTTCGCGTTCAGGTCCAGTACCTCGCCAATTTCCTCTACGGAAAACCCTTCAACCTCTTTCATAATCAACATCAAGCGGTCCCGCGCTTCCAAATGTTCCAGCAGCCTCTCGACCTGCTCCCGGGCCACCAGACGCTCGCTCGCATCGGGGCCACGCGCTTCCTTATTCTCCGACGCGGTGTACTCCCGGGACTGCTCTTCGCTAAAGTCTGCCTCATACACCAGGGGCCGCACTTTCCTCTTCCTTAATAAATCCCAACATTCGTTGACCGTGATCTTGTAAAGCCAGGTGCTGAAGGCTGCCCTCTGGTCAAATTTCTTTAGCGAAAAGTACGCCTTTACAAAGACCTGCTGGGAAATGTCTTCCACATCCTCCAGTCTCTTCAGGATCCCTCGGGCCACGGCAAAGACCCGGTGCTGGTGCCGCCGAATCAGCTCCGCGTAGGAGTCCTGGTCCTCTCTCTGCGCCCTGCGCACCAGTTCCCGGTCATCCAAGGCTCCCACGGCAATCGCCGAGCTTTCCCTGCCCCCGGGCCGTAACCCGGGCGGGGGAACCTCCACTTTTGGGACGCGCGGCATACCAGTTCGGTTACGCCCTCCTTTTCCGGTGTGGCCTTCCACGATACATGCGTTTCAACAGGTCCACCTGAAGTTTATGCTTGCACAATATCTTATCTACATGGAATAATGCCTTCATGATTATTGGTGACCGCCTTCGCGTTCTGCGCGAAGAAAAGAAACTCTCCCAGGGCGACATCGAGAAGCGTACCGGCCTGCTGCGTTGTTATATCTCCCGCGTCGAGAACGGCCATACAGTCCCGGCCATCGAGACGTTGGAAAAGCTGGCCCGCGCCCTCGAAGTGCCTCTCTATCAACTCTTTTATGACGGCGAAGAGCCGCCGCAATTGCCGAATCTTCCCAAGCGTAGATCCTCGGACGACATCGCCTGGGGAAGCACCGGCAAAGACGCACGTTACCTCAACAAGTTTCGCCGCCTGTTGAGCAAAGCGGACGAAGAAGATCGCAAGCTGCTTCTCTATATGGCCCAGAAAGTGGCCCATAGATAAGATCGCGATTCCCCTTTGTCCCGCTCGTCAACCGCACTTCATACCCTTCTCGGAGGCCACTGTATCCTCAAGTGGCCTCTTTTTTCACTTTTTCTCCTGCTCTGCTACTCCCACTCGATCGTACTGGGGGGCTTGGAACTCACGTCGTACACTACTCTCGTTACACCCGGAACCTCGTTTACGATCCTCGTGGACATCTTTTCCAGCACATCTCCGGGTAGTCGCACCCAATCGGCGGTCATGGCGTCTTCGCTCTCTACCACCCGGATGGCCACCGTCAGCCCATAGGTTCTGCCATCCCCCATCACCCCTACGCTGCGCACGGGCAGGAGCACGGCGAAAGCCTGCCATACCCTCTCATAGAGGCCCGCCCTGCGAATCTCTTCTCGTACGATGGCATCGGCCTCCCGCACGGTGCTCAGATGCTCGGCGTTGACTTCACCCAGCACTCGCACCGCTAGCCCGGGCCCGGGAAACGGATGTTTCACCAAAATCTCTTCTGGTAAACCCAAATCCTTTCCCATCCGGCGGACTTCGTCCTTAAAAAGATCGCGAAGCGGTTCGATCAGCATAAACGGCATGTTTTCCGGCAAGCCACCCACATTGTGGTGAGTTTTGATCGTCGCCGAAGGCCCCTTTACGGATACGGACTCGATCACGTCAGGATACAACGTGCCTTGAACGAGAAAAGCAATCTCTCCATGCGCCTCTCCGCGCTGCAGCCTTTCAGCTTCCTCCGCAAAAACACCGATAAATTCGCGCCCGATCCGCTTCCGCTTTTCTTCTGGATCGCTAACTCCTTTGAGTTGCGCTAAGAAGCGATCCGTCGCATCAACTCCGATGACATGGAGCCCCAGCCTCTCCCGGTACATTTTCAGCGTGTCTTCAAATTCGTTTTTGCGCAGCAGTCCGGTATTGACGAAAATATTTGTCAACCTGTTGCCCATTGCCCGGTGCACGATTACCGCCGCGACGGTCGAATCCACCCCTCCGCTCAGCCCGCAGATGGCGAACTTATTACCCACCCTTTTGCGAATTGCATCAACCGTTTCCTCGACGAAAGCAGTACCACTCCATTTCGCCTGCGCTTTGCATACGCGGAACAGGAAATTCCGCAGCAATTCCGTTCCGCGCTCGGTATGTTGCACTTCGGGATGAAACTGCACGGCGTAAATCTGTTTCTCGGGGTTTTCCGCCGCGGCGATGGCGTTCTCCGTCCTCCCGGTCGCATGGAAGCCGGCAGGAAGTGCATTTACCTTGTCTCCGTGACTGTTCCAAATCCTCAGCCTCTCCGGCACGCCGGCAAAGAGCTGTGAATCGCGCTCCGCGCTCTCCACGTGCAAGGAAGCTCGCCCATACTCGCGCCGCTCCGCCTTTTCCACTTCGCCGCCCATGGTTTTCGCGATCCACTGCATTCCATAACAAATTCCCAGCACCGGAATTCCCATCTCCAGAACCGCGGGGTCGCACTTCGGTGCATCCGCGTCGTACACCGAACTTGGCCCGCCGGAAAGAATCATTCCCGCCGGTTCGTAGGCGCGTATCGCCTCTGGCTGCGCGGTGCACGGCAGAATGGCGGAGAACACCTGCTGCTCTCGCACGCGCCGCGCAATCAGTTGCGTATATTGCCCGCCGAAATCGAGCACCACGATTCCGCCCGTTTCGGACGGCGGTCTGCCCAGGTCTTCCTGCATCTTCGCGCCTGCGGTCATCGGTTCCTCCCGATTCACGGAGTTCAGGCCACCACAAGATTCAACAGCTTGTTTGGCACATACACGCGCTTCAACAGCCGCTTCCCAGCGACGTGCTGCGCAACTCCAGGTTCGGCCGTGGCCATCGCCACCACTTCTTCCTCGCCGGCCCCGGCGGACACTTTTACCTTGCCGCGGAGTTTCCCGTTCACCTGCACCGGAATCTCCACCTCATCCTCCTTGGCGAGTTCGGGATTCACTTCCGGCCACTCCACGGACGACAGCCCTTCTCGATGTCCCATCATTTCCCACAGCTCTTCCCCGAGATGCGGCGTCATGGGAGCCAGCATAAGAACCGCCAACTCGAGCACTTCTTTGCGGATTTGCGGGCGTACTCCGTCTGCCAGCGGCTCCTGGGCGTAAATCTCGTTGGTAAGCTCCATCACCAGAGCGATCGCCGAATTGAAGTGCCAACGCGATTCAAAATCCTGCGTTACCCTCCGCAAAGTCTGGTGCGCCTTCCGGAGGAGAATTTTCTCCTTATCGCTCAGGCCTCCTACGGGTACCCCACCTTCGTTTTTTGAGGGTGGGTCTTCTCCCATGACACTCTTTGCGCCCTCCGCATGCCGTTCCACGAGCCGGTACACGCGGTTCAGGAATCGCCATGATCCCTCGATGCTCTCTTCGCTCCATTCAAGATCTTTCTCCGGAGGAGCTGCAAAAAGCGTGTAGAGACGTCCAGTGTCCGCGCCGTACTTGTCGGCCATTTCGTGCGCGCCCACGACGTTTCCGCGCGATTTGGACATCGCCGCCCCGCCCTTGAGCACCATCCCCTGCGTGAACAGCCGCGCTGCCGGTTCGCTATGCGTGATGAGTCCCATGTCACGCATCACCTTGCACCAGAACCTCGAATACAGCAGGTGCAGGATCGCGTGCGTGATTCCCCCGATGTACTGGTCAATCGGAAACCAGTAGCCCACTTTGCCGGAGTCGAACGGCGCCGTGTCGTTGTGCGGATCGCAATAGCGGTAGAAATACCAGGATGAATCCACGAACGTGTCCATCGTGTCCGTCTCGCGTCTCGCTGCTCCACCGCACTTCGGGCATTTCACGTTCACGAACTCAGGGTCGGTCGCCAGTGGCGATTCGCCTTCTCCCGTCAGCCGGGGATTTGCCGGCAGCACCACTGGCAAGTCCTTGTCTGGTACTGGAACCAGGCCATCTTTCTCGCAATAAATCACGGGAATCGGCGTTCCCCAATATCTTTGCCTGGAAATCCCCCAGTCCCTCAGCCGGAAAATAATCTCCTTCTTGCCAAAGCCCTTCGCTTGGGCATCGGCGGACATCCTCTCTATCGCATCTTCCGTCCTCAACCCCGTATACGGCCCCGAATTAATGCTCGTTCCATATTCCGTGAATGCGCCTTCGAGCGGAATCCATGTTCCCGGCTCACTCTGCTCTTTCTCCTTTGACAGGCGCCTTGCAAATTCCTCCTTATCGGGAAGCACCACAATTTTTTTGGGTAGGCCGTACTTCATACAAAACTCATAGTCGCGTTCATCATGCGCTGGAACGGCCATCACCGCCCCCGTTCCGTATTCCAACAGCACAAAATTCCCGACCCAGACAGGAATCCTTTCCTCATTGAAGGGATTTTTCGCGTACCGCCCCGTGAAGAATCCTTCTTTTTCCGCCGTAGCAATGTCCGCGGTCTTCACCGACATTTGCAGAATGTGCGCGAGCGTCTTCTCCACCTCGGCTCGGATCGGCGATCCTTCCAGCAGTTTCCCCACAAGTGGATGATTGGGCGCAAGAATCAACGCCGTCGCGCCGTAGATCGTGTCAATCCGCGTCGTGAACACCTCAATCGGCTCCACTCCAGCCACATCTGCTACGGCGAATTTCACCCGCGCGCCTGTGGATTTTCCGATCCAGTTGCGCTGCATGGCGATGACTCGATCCGGCCATCCGCCCTCGAGTTGGTCCAGGTCATCAAGCAACTGCTCGGAATACGCCGTCGTCTTCAGAAACCACTGCTCGATTTCCCGCGATTCCACGAGCGTGTCTTCGTGCCGCCAGCAATAGCCGTTCACCACCTGCTCGTTGGCCAGCACCGTGCAACACTTTGGACACCAATTCACTCGGCTCTTCTTGCGGTAAGCCAACCCGCGCTCCAGCATGCGCAGGAAAAACCACTGGTTCCACCGGTAGTATTCCGGCTCGCAGGTGGAAATCTCCCGCCGCCAGTCGTAGCTAAATCCAAAACGCCGCAGGGTTCGTTGAAACTCCGCGATATTGTTGTTGGTCCACGTCCGCGGATGCGTATTGTTTTTGATCGCTGCGTTCTCCGCCGGCAAGCCGAACGCATCCCAGCCCATGGGATGCATCACGTTGAATCCCCGCATGCGCTTCACGCGCGCAACCACATCCCCGATCGTGTAGTTGCGCATGTGTCCCATGTGCAGCGTCCCGGATGGGTACGGCAGCATTTCCAGGACGTAATACTTCGGCTTCGCGGGATCCGCTTCGCTTTCAAACACGCGCTCCTCTTCCCAGCGCCGCTGCCACTTGGCTTCGATCTTCTGGGGATCGTACGCCGATCCTTCCTGAGGATAATGTTCCGCCACGCCCGATTATCCCTTCCTCGATTTCGTTTTCTTCGCAGCCATCCCTGCCTTCCGCTTCCCTGCGTCCGCCTTCGCCTTGCTTCGCGCGATCGATTTGCGTTGTTCCGTGATCTTTTTCTTTAGGGCTGCCGACAGCATCGAGAAACCTTTTTCCGCGCGAGGCGCCTGCTCGCTCAGCCCCGCCAATTCCCATAATTGCGCCACGTTGCGCCGGTCGTCTCCCGGATCGTCAATCGGCGTCTCCAGCAAAAACGCGCGCCCCGCCAACCCTTCCGGTGGCGCCGCTCCCAGTTTCGGATGCCGCAGAATCCGCGCAAACGCTTCCGCCCCAATCTTCCCTTTCCCAATATGCTCGTGCCGGTCCACGCGCCCGCCAAGCGGAATCTTGGAATCATTCGCGTGGAACACCGGAACATTGTGCAGCCCGATCGTCCGTTCAACCTGCGCGATCGTCGTCTCGAGTCCCCCCGCGCTCGCAATGTCATACCCGGCCGCGAACAGATGCGCCGTATCCAGGCACGCTCCCGCTCCCAGCGATTCGAGACCGCGTACAATCTCCGCAACCTCTTCCAGACGCGACCCAACCGCCGTCCCCATCCCCGCGGTATTCTCAATCAGCACGCGCAGATTCCCCAACTGCAGCCGCTTCGCCGCCTGCTTCACGCTTTCGATGATCGTCGCCACCGCCAGTGCGGCCGAAGCTTCTCCCCGCGATCCCGGATGCACCACCAGAAAATCCGCCCCAAGCTGCAGGCCGCGCACCATCTCATCGTGGAACGCCTGAATCGAGCGCGTCCGTAGCATCGGCTGCACCGCCGCCAGATTGATCAAATAATTTGCATGAATCACCAGTGGCCCCAGCTTCAATCCTTCCCGCCGCGCGCGAAATTCGGCCGCGTCCGCTTCCGGAATCCGCGAAGGCCCTCCGGCCCACATCCGGGGACTCGCCGAAAAAATTTGCAGCGCATTGCAGCCGAGCTTTCGCGCCGATTCCAGGGCATTCGTATACTTCCCCGCGATGGAGGTGTGAATCCCGATTCTCAGGCTGCCGTCGGTCCATGCAGGTGGTTCCGCTTCCGGTTCGGGTTCCGGGCGGTATTCGTCTTCGGGATCAAATTGCGCGTCGGTGAGTATGGGCTCTTGCGGCATCCGCTGGTAGCGTGGGCCTCTCTCTACATTTCATTTTAGCGTAGCCGCGCCTCTCGTCCAAGCTTGCCTTTGCGTGATCTGCGGGCCCCCATCGTTCGCTGACCGGGCTTTTTCGGCTTACATCGGCCGCCGCAGCTGCAGAGCTTCCGCCGTCACATCGTCATACTTCAATCCTGCCCCGGTATTAAAGATCACCACGCGATTCTCCGGCTTCAAGTAACCGGATGCGATCAGCCTATCGTAAGCTGCCGTCGCTGCAGCTCCCTCCGGCGAAAGAAAAACGCCTTCGTTCTTCGCCCAATCCTGCAACGACGCAAGAATCTTCTCATCGGGCAGCGCCACGGCCAGCCCATCCGACTCTCGCAAAATTTCCAACATGATCGAATCGCCGTAAGGCTTCGGCACGCGCAGTCCCGCCGCAAACGTCGCCGCGTTTTCCCACATCGTGCAAGCTTTCTCCCCCCGTTCGAACGCCCGCACCACCGGCGCGCATCCCGCCGATTGCACCGCGATCATCCTCGGCCTTTGCCCCGGCTTCACCCAACCCAATTCTTCCATCTCTCCAAACGCTTTCCACATTCCAATCAATCCCACTCCACCTCCAGTGGGATAGAAAACTGCCTCGGGATATTCCCATCCCAGTTGCTCCACCAGCTCGTAGCCCATGGTTTTCTTCCCTTCCACGCGAAACGGCTCCTTCAGCGTGGAAATATCGAACCATCCCTCTTTCTCCTTCCGCTCCGCCACCATCCGCCCGCAGTCGGAGATCAATCCATCCACTAGAGTCACTTTCGCTCCATACAAAACCGCCTCAATGTAATTCGCCGACGGCACATCCGTGGGCATAAAAATGTTCGCTTCAATCCCAGCGGCGGCCGCATACGCCGCCAGCGCCCCCGCCGCATTCCCCGCCGACGGCACCGCCACCTTTGTCAGCCCGTAGTGCCGCACCATCGTCACCGCCATCGTCAGCCCACGTGCCTTGAAGCTCCCCGTCGGGTTTGCCCCTTCTTCCTTCAGAAAAAGATTCCTGTAACGCCGGCTGCGCAGCATCGGCGTCCATCCCTCGCCGAGCGTCACCGGCTTTGCATCGGGCAAAACCGATTGATAGCGCCACATCCCCGCCGATGGCGCCGTTTGCGCCTCTCTTGCAATTGCGTCGCGCGCCGCCGCTCCGCGCACCGATGTCAGGTCATAACGCACGTACAGCGTTCCCGAGCACTTCGGACAAACCGTCTGCGGTTTCTCTGCGGATAGGGTGGACTTACATCGTGAGCATTCCAGGTGCTTGATCTTTGGCATTCCAGCAAAATAGCAGCGCGCGCGAGCTCCGTGCAACAGATCGCCAAATTTTTCTGCGAGCTCTTCGTCAAACCCCAGAAGCGGTATATCATCTGCGCCGTCTATGAGCTCGGCCAACGAGAAAACAGGTGGCCGCCCCCGCGGCGTCTCGGCTCCTCCGGCCTTCATCGGTGCCGGATTCGCAATCTTTCTCGCGGGAGCGCTGCTGCCCCTTCTTTTCGGTTCTCATGCATGGCTTGCGGCCATTCGCTGGTCGGGAATCGCCATTCTTGCTTTAGCAGCCTTGCGAAAGCCTTCCCTCACCTTCTGGATCCTCATTGCCATGCTCGCCGGCTTCGAAATCGGCCTCGACCGCCCGCATTTGGCCGAAAATCTGCGCTTCCTGAGCGACATCTTCCTCCGCCTCATCCGCTTGATCGTCGCCCCTCTCATCCTCGGCACACTGATCACCGGCATCGCCAGCCACGGCGATTTGCGCGGCGTCGGCCGCATCGGCATCAAGAGCCTCGTCTATTTCGAAATCGTCACGACCATTGCGCTCTTCATCGGCCTTGGCGCCATCAACCTCTCGCGCGCCGGCGAAGGTCTCGTCATCCCCGAAGCGGCTCATGCTGCCGCCGCGGCGCAAACCACGGCTCCCATGCGCTGGCAGGACTTCATTTTGCACATCTTCCCGGACAACATCGTCAAAGCTGCCGCGGACAACCAAATCCTGCAAGTCGCTGTCTTCGCCATCCTCTTCGGCATCGCCCTCACGCTCATCTCGGAAAAAAAGCGCGAACCGATGGTCAAGCTCGCCGAATCCCTTACCCAGGCCATGTTCGCCTTCACCAACATCGTCATGTACTACGCGCCCATCGGTGTCGGCGCCGCCATGGCGTACACCGTCGGCCACGTCGGCCTCGCTGCGCTTCTTCCCCTCGCCAAACTCCTCGGAACGGCCTACGCCGCTCTATCCGCGTTCCTGCTGCTCGTTTTTTTGCCCATCATTCTGTTCGCCCGAATTCCACTCAAAAAATTCATCCTCGCTGTCGCCGAGCCCGCCACCATCGCCTTTGCCACCAGCACTTCCGAAGCGGCGCTTCCTCGCGCCATGGAAGCCATGGAAGAGTTCGGCGTTCCGCGGCGTATTGTGGCTTTTGTGATTCCTGCCGGCTACAGCTTCAATCTCGATGGTTCAACGCTTTATCTCGCACTAGCTTCCGTCTTCGTCGCCCAAGCCGCCGGAATGCACATGACCTGGGGCCAGCAGCTCTACATGGTCCTCATGCTGATGCTGACGAGCAAAGGCATCGCCGGCGTCCCGCGCGCGGCGCTCGTCGTCCTCATGGCCACTGCCTCGATGTTCCACTTGCCTGTCGAGCCCATTTTCCTCATCCTCGGCATTGACGCCCTGATTGATATGATCCGCACCTCGGTCAACGTCACCGGCAACTGCCTCGCCTGCGCGGTCATCGCCCGCTCCGAAGGCGAACTCCCTCCGGCCCCATCTCCATCCTCTGCTTGAAATCGTTGTGATCAGGACGTCTGAACTGCTGCCGGTTTTGCTGCGAGAAACGCCAGCCCTAGAAAGATAGCGATCGCAATCTCCGCAATGACCGGCGCCGCAAAGAAATAGAAATACGAATTTACCGCCATCGCCAGATAAGTCACCACAAACGCACCAAGCATCGGCCTCAGCCGCGCTCCGTCATTTTTCGCCAGCGCGCTCAGTTGCCAAAATACCACCGCCTCAATCGTCAAAAAGATGCTCACCGCCAGTCCCATCCCGCGCTCGAAATCCCAGTAGCTCCGCGTCACTCCCAGGATGTGAAACGTGTTCGCCTTCATCACCGCCAGCGTCGTCTCCTGAATCCCCGGCGCTGCTTTCCCAAACACACCGCCGATCGTATGCAAGATCGCATGTAAAAACGTCAGCACCGATGCAATGCGTAGATACATCCTGGCCTTCATCTTTTGACGTCTCCTTTCAGCCTCGGATCAGCAAGATCGAATGTCCCTTAGGAATGCTTCTCCGGACAGCACCCCGGTTTCGCCACCTGCGGCGGCTCATACTGCGCTTTCGGATCCACCACGTATCCGTCCTCGTATTTGTCGTGATGCCTCACCCACGCCATCGAAAACGCCAGCCCGTCTTCATCCCTGCCCTTCGGCGTGAGGTCGAGATAGTTGTACGGCCCCACGAGAATGTCCAGCCCTCGCGCATAGCTGGAATACGTATGATAGACCGCTCCCTTGCTGTCCTTCGCGAACACGCTCAGTCCCGGCCCTTCCTCCGGCGGAAATTCCACCATTCCGTAGTTGTAATACACCTTCCCGTTCTTTCGCTCCTCCGGCTTGAACGACACGTGATAGTCGTAATTGAAATCGCTTCCATACGATGACGCCCACGGAAAATGCCATCCCATGCGCTTTTTGAACGCTTCGATCTGCGCCAGCGGCGCCCGCGATACCGCCATCAGTGTCGTGTCCCGGTGCGCCACGTGCGCGAACGCTCCCTCGATCGTATCCGCCAGAAACGAGCAGCTTCGGCATCCCTCTGTCCACTCCGGCCCCAGCATGAAGTGGTACACGATCAGCTGGCCCCTGCCCGCGAACAGTTCGCTCAGGCTCTTCTTCCCCTCTGGCGCATCGAAAACATAATTCTTCTCCACCTTCACCCACGGCATTTCCCGCCGCTTCGCGCTCAGCGCATCCCGTTGCCGCGTAAATTTCTTCTCCTCTGCCAGCAATGCCTTCCTCGCCTCCAGCCACTTTTCCTCCGATACCACTTTCGCATGCGCCGCTGTTTTCGCTGTCATTGCACTTTCTCCTTCCTCTTGAGCTCAGCAGAAAGCCTCTTCAACTTCCCTCGTTGCACGATCTTGCTCACCACCGCCGCGCTCGCTCCGCCCGCCATCGCGGCTTTCACCGCCACAACTGCTGCCGCGGCCAGACAGAACGGGCACATCGCATTTCTCCTCCCACCCCGCGCTTCCACCTTCGCTTCGCAACTCGTCTTCTATGCTGATTTCGCCTTCTGCATAGACTGTGGCGGCTCATCGGCGCTCGGTCCCCAGCTCGCCGGCACCGCCTGCCCGAGCAACCTCAAGTACACGCTGAACTGCCCCCTGTGTTGGTACCAGTGGCTCAGCATCACATCCCGCAGAAACAATCCCCGCGCCTGTTCCACCAGCACGCTGTCTCCCTGCACTAGCCGCCAAGTTTCCTCCATGCTCCGGTCGTCCAACTTCGGCAGCTCGCTCCTCACCGTCCCCACGCTCTTCTCCATCGCTTCCAGAACTTCCCGCGTACTCACCGGCTGCGGAAAATTGAAGCCTCGCGGCACGGCCGGATTCTGCTGCACGAGCCGCACCACCGCTCCCGGCACCCACGCCAGATGAAACGCCAGCTGTCCCGCCGTCATGGATTTCTCATGCGGCTTCCACGTCAACTTCTCCTCCGGCAAGCGCTCCAAGAACCTCCGCGTGATCGGCGCCTGTGCCTCGAACTCTTTCAGCATGGACTCTGCAATCGTCATCTCGATTCTCCTCTCTTCGATTTTTCGCCTTCGCCGCTCACTTGCCGGACTTCTTCGCCGCCGCCGCCGCCGCTCGCTTCCTGGCGTTCTCGTGAATGTAACCCCAGCCCTTCACCACGCCTTTCCGGTGCTCCTCGGAAATCAGCCCGAACGCCGAGTGGCGGAACTTAATCAGCGTTCCTTCGCCCTCTTCGCTCAGCCGGTACTGCACGTTGGAGACAACCGGATATGACATAAATAGCGGCCCGTTCATCTCCAGCAGCGTCGGCTTCTTGATCGCCTGCACCACCGCCCAGAAGTGCCCGTCCCCGTCTCCGAGGTCGCGGTACCATCTGCCTCCCGGCCACGCCTCGATTTTCAGGCTCATCTTCACTCCCTCCGGCGTCTCGTTGCTCGGCCCGAGCTGATCCAGCAGCGCCTCAAACGCAATTTCGATCGGCGCGTCCACATGGATATCCTCCGTCACGTTCAACATCAGGTCATCAATCGCCGGTGCTTGTGCTGTCGCTGTCATCGTTCCTCCTTTATTCCTTCTCTTCCAAACCTTTCCTCTCGCGATGCTTCGCTTCCGCGATTTCCTTGATCTTCATCAGCTGGTGCCGCCAGTATTTCTCGAACGTTTCCGTCCACTCGTACAACGGCCGGATCGCTTCCGCATTCGTCCTGTATAAAATACTCCTGCCCTGGCGCCTCGATTTCACCAGCCCCACGTTCCTCAGCACCCTCAGGTGTTTCGACACCGAAGGCTGCCCCAACCGCAATCGGATCACGATCTCCCCCACCGGCCTTTCCTCTCCCGCCAGGTAGCTCAGGATCGCTCTCCGCTGCGGCTCCGCCACCGCATTGAA
>DATJAD010000199.1:0-9859 GCA_035516615.1 Candidatus Acidiferrum sp. | reverse complement strand
TCGACCCAGCCCAGTTCCACCAGAGTACGGCACAGGTGGGCGAGTGGCAGCCCAACCACGTTGAAATAGCATCCTTCAATCCTCGGAATGAAGCGGCCCGCTCGGCCCTGGATCGCATAGGCTCCCGCTTTGTCAAAGGGTTCGCCACTTGCGAGGTAGCGCGTGACCTCTTCGGAAGAAACGCTCGCCAAATGGACCTGAGTGACCTCTACAAACTGGCGGCGCTCTGCATCCGGAAGACGGATCAAGGAAACCCCCGTGAAAACAGAGTGAGTGCGGCCGGACAATTGTTCCAGCATCTGCCGCGCATCCTCTGTGGTCCGCGGTTTTCCCAGGATGGCGCCTTCCAGCGTGACCACCGTGTCCGCGGCAATCACAATCGCTGGACCCACCGCGCGAGCGGCCACGAGTTCGGCCTTGGCAACCGCCAGCCGCTGCACAAGGTCCTGCGGAGATTCTCCCGGCATCGGCGTTTCATCTACCGCGGAAGAGAGAACTGTGAAGGCAAATCCCGCGTCACGCAGGACTTCCGCGCGCCGTGGAGAAGCGGATGCGAGAATCAACTTCATTGCCGTAATTGGCGGCCAGCATACTACAGAGCGTTTGTGATGACAGCCTGTTCTGGCGTTCAGCAGGGTCCCTGGCCCTTCCTGGCACGCGGCGCGCGCAAACATGGTTTCGCAAGATGTTGAAAGAACTTACAAAAGAACGGACTCCTGGTATTCGCCGAATAGGCGGCGCAAAGCATCCGAGATTTCACCAACCGTGGCATAGGCTTCCACCGCAGAAAGAATGGCGGGGAGCAGATTCTCCGATGTGGCTGCGCGGCGCTCAAGTTCCTTCAGCGCGAATCGCGTTTTGGAGGAATCACGCCTTTGGCGAAGAGCTTGAAGACGAGCCACCTGAGTTCGCTCGATGTTCTGGTCAATTCGGAGCGTGGCGATCGCTCGGTCCTCTTCCGCAAGAAATTCATTCACGCCCACAATGATCTGTTCTTTGGTCTCGAAAGCGAGTTGGGCTTCGTACGCGGCTTTCTGAATTTCTCTCTGGACAAATCCCGACTCAATCGCACGTAGCATTCCGCCCAGCGCATCAATTTTGCGGATGTACTCGCTGGCGCGTTCTTCAATTTCGTTGGTAAGAGTCTCAATGGTGTAGGACCCCGCAACCGGGTCAACGGTGTTGGCCACTCCGGTTTCGTTCGCCAGGATTTGCTGCGTGCGCAAGGCGATCAGCACCGCGTCCTCCGTAGGCAATGCCAGTGCTTCGTCCATTGAATTCGTGTGCAGAGATTGGCATCCGCCGAGAACCGCCGCAAGCGCCTGGATGGCCACACGCACGATGTTATTTTCCGGTTGGTGTGCCGTCAGCGACGAACCTGCAGTTTGCGCGTGAAATCGCAGCATCTGGGAGCGTGGGTCGCGCGCCTCGAAGCGTCCGCTCATGATGCGGCCCCACAAGCGCCGCGCCGCGCGAAACTTGGCGACTTCCTCGAGCAGATCGTTGTGCGCATTGAAGAAAAAAGAAAGCTGTGGCGCGAATTCGTCTACACAGAGCCCTGCATCCGCAGCCGCCTGAACATACGCAATGCCGTCCGAGAGTGTAAAAGCCACTTCTTGAACTGCCGTGGAACCCGCTTCGCGGATGTGATAGCCGGAGATGGAGATCGTATTCCACTTGGGCAGGTGATCGCGGCACCAGGCGAAAAGATCGGTGACCAGGCGCATGGCGGGGCGCACCGGATAGATGTACGTTCCGCGCGCGATATATTCCTTCAGAATATCGTTCTGCACCGTCCCGGAAATCTTCGCGAGGTTCGCGTTCTGTTTTTTCGCTACGGCAACATAGAGACAAAGCAGAATGGCCGCCGTCGAGTTAATAGTCATCGAAGTGGAGACGCTCTCGAGCGCAATGCCTTCAAAGAGCGTTTCCATGTCTTCGAGCGAGTCAATCGCGACGCCCACGCGCCCCACCTCTCCCGCGGCGAGCGCATGATCGGAATCCATGCCAATTTGCGTCGGCAAATCAAACGCGACGGAAAGTCCTTTTTGTCCCTTCGACAGGAGATATCGATAGCGCTGGTTGGACTCCACGGCCGTTCCGAATCCCGCATACTGGCGCATGGTCCACAATCGGCCGCGGTACATCGTTGGGTAGATTCCACGCGTGTAGGGAGCTTCACCTGGAAAGCCGAGAGCTTCACCTGCATCCCATCCGGCGAGCTTTTCAGCGCCATACAGACAGTCAAGCGGCAGTCCCGAAAGCGTGGTGAAGCGCTCTCGCCGCTCAGGGGCACCTTTGGATTTTTGTTCGGCCACTTTCGCTCCTGGATCCTTCGAAAAACTGCCTGGGATTGCACCTGCGCTGCATACGAGATCGCTACAATTGCCTGGCCTTTCGGAAGGAGGTCCACGCAAAGACCGCCAATAAACCAGCTATCCCTAGCGCCAGTCCTACTACCCAGCGCGGAACGTCTTTTGCCCAGGCCCGGAGGCTATTTTGAATCCAAATCAGCGCGAGGATGCCAAAGAGCGCTCCGATCATTTCGTGGAACAATTGCCGCAGCGCCCGCCAAGCCCGCCGGAAGCCGACCGGGGTCGCCCTGCCCGTCGCGGCTGCGCTCGATGTGCTGTCCATGAAATCATCTTAGCGCGGATCGCCGAACCGTGGAAAAGTCCGCGCCTCTTTCCTGTACGGCAGGACTGTGAACCGTTTGGAGACATGGGGACTGGAGGCGCTTGTATCCACACAGTGTGGGTTCTACAATGACCGGAGAGGTAGGGGAGAACCAACCTTGCAACTCGACGATCACCTGAAAAACCTGCTGAAAGAGCTCGGTCATGCGATCAACGACACCGTTTCTGAGTCCGATCGCATTACCGGTGCCATTGCAGGAGTGCGCGCGCATGGCTACGATATTGTCCTTAAGCTGGATGCCACCATCGGGCTTGCCAAGCGGGATGCTCTCGGCAAGGAGTCTCGCTTGACTACGCTCGACCGGCGTTTTCTCGAGTCCCTGCGCATTCAGGTGGATCAGGAATCTCTCCATGAATCGGAACTGGACAAGAAGCCGGCCGCAAGGCTGACCATGACTCCCCAGGATGTGCGCTTTCTGAAATCTCTGCGCATTGCAACGGATGACATCGAGTGAAATCATTGCTTCAACTCGTGGGATTGCGTCTGGTTCTTGCTGGTGTGCTGACGGCCGCCGTATGTGCGGTTTCCTCCGCGCAGATCCCGGCGCCAGTCATTGATACAACGGCAGCCATCGTGGTCAAGGCGGTAACCGGGCACCACTCCTCAAAATACCCCAAGTTTCAGGGCACCGTGGTGAATGCCAATATTGCGCAGATCACTGTGCGCGCCAAGGATAACGAACTCGATCTGCAGACCTTTTCGCTTTCCCAGGAAGTCGCCCAAAAAATGCAGGCGATCATTGATAAGGGCGGATATCAATACGGCGACAAAGTGACCGTCTTTTACGATCCGACATCTCACGTCGCCCTAAAAATCAAAGGGAAACCTTCCAAGCCAATCTGATCCTCGCGCTTTTTTCGCGGAAGTAAAACCCTGCCCAACGGTTCCGCTCCATGATATTTTGTTGTAAGTTTGATGCTTCGCCTTCCCGCAGTTTCCGGCCGCTTTTATCCCGCTGAGCCCGCAAGACTCACTTCGCAGGTCCGCGAGTTCACAGCCTTGTCTGCGCAAAAGACGCGCAGGCCGGTGCGCGCCTGCCTCGTCCCTCATGCCGGTTATATGTACTCTGGGCACGTGGCTGGCGCGGTTTTCTCGCGAATCGCACTGCCGAACAAGATAATCATTTTGGGTGTCCGCCACGCTCCACACGGGGAGCCGGCGGCGATACTCTCCGAAGGCGAGTGGCGAACACCCCTCGGCGACGTTCCGATTGACGCCGGTCTCGCCGAGGCGATTCGCAAGGCTTGTCCTATCCTAAAAAACGATAGCGTCGCGCACGCGGCTGAGCACTCTCTCGAAGTGCAGTTGCCCTTCCTGCAAGTGCTTCATCCGGGCTTTAGCTTTGTGCCCATCGCCCTGGGCACGATTCATTTTCCAACCCTCGTGAATTTGGGCGAAGCGCTCGGCAGAATTCTGCAAAATGAAGGCAAGGACGTTCTTCTGCTCACAACCTCTGATCTGAATCACTACGAAGACGACGCAACAACGCGCCGCAAAGATGCCAAAGCAGTCGAACAGCTCCTGGCGCTGGACGCAAAGGGTCTCTACGACGTCTGCCGATGTGAAGAGATTTCCATGTGCGGTCTCGGACCCGCGGTCACGATGATCACCGCGCTGAACACCATCAACGAAACGCATTCCGAGCTCGTGAAGTACGCCACATCCGCCGACGTTTCGGGGGACGTGGCCACCGTCGTAGGCTACGCCGGAATGATTTTTGGGTGAGAACTAAGCAAGCTCAACGAAAAGCGCCCTACGAAAAAGGCCGCTTTCCTTCATATGACGAAAAGCTCTTAATGCGGACGTCCTGCTGAAGCAGCCGGCGCGGACGCTCGTGGCGCAGGGACGCTCGCCGCCGGTGCGCTCCCTCTGGAAAACGATCCACCTGATGCGCCTCCCGAAGATCCGCCCCAACGCGAACTGCCCCAACTACTCCTCGGGCGCTCCATAATTGTCGAGCGCGGCACTGGCGGCGGCGCAAAGCTGGGTCGTGGCGGAGCGCTTGCACGCACCGGCATCTGGGCGCTTCGGAACGATTCCCTGCCCATCTCCAATGTGCCCCTCGGTACCTCGCCGCGCCCCGCAGCCTGAGAATCTCTGGCATTGGCTCCGGAGATGTCTCCACGTCGAGAGATCACATTCGACCTGACGAACCGATGGCTCGCAGGATCGTACAGGATGCTCGATTCGCGGCCTGCATTCATACGTCCTGACACTCCTCCTCCCCCGCCACCCCCGAATATGGACATCGCCACCGGCGCAGGTTGAGCGGCCGGTTGGAGCCGGCTCTGCAGAAGATTCTGCGCCGGCCTCTTCTCAATCTTCCAATTGGTGGCGGTTCCCACAACAATTCGATCCGATACGCCGCGAGCAGTCACGGGAAACACGCCCTGATTTAGATTGATCGGCCGTTTGCCATTTTTATCCATCGGATGGCTAAGGACCAGGCCTGTCAAGCCCGTCGAGCGTACCCACACTGCCGTCGCCGCCCGCCAACGCCGCCGATTTCCATAACCCCAGCCGTAATTCCCAAAATTCCCAAAGTACCCTCCCGGGCTCCAACACCAACCGTATCCAGGTGCAGAAATCCATCCCCCGTAGTGGTAGGGCAACCATCCCCAAGGCTGGCTTCCCACGAATGTCCACCCAAAGGCCGGATCGAAATACCAGGTCCCATAATCAAAAGGAGACCAGCCCAATCCCACCCCGTATGGCATCCAGCAACTCCCATATCCCGCAACGCCAAACCAGCTCCCGTAGGTGTACAAGTCTCCGAATCCTGAAACATATCCTCCATAATTCGCATTCCGAAAAGCAGCAGACGTCGCGTTCTCCGCGGCCTCCATTCTGCCGCCTGCCCATTTATCGAAATCATCCGCTGGCATGGCACTCCCGATGGTTTCCGATCCAGGATCCTCGGCTCTTACCGAAAGCGATTGCCCCTTCCTGAGCGGCGTGTGCTTATCCTTTGAGAGCACCGAAATCCGCCCCTGAAGCACCCGAACGTTGCTGCCGTCCTCGAAATTGTTTAGCCGGAAAGTGGTCCTGCCCTCGGCCTGCACGCTGAAGTCCCCGCCCGTCACGCTGAAGTACTCGCCACGCTCCGGGTTCACCGTAAACTCCGCCGATCCCTGGCGAAGAATCAAGCGGGTTGTTCTCGCACCGTCTTCCAGGGACAGATCATAAAATTCCAGTACCGTGTTCTCGGCCAGAAACGCCATCGCACCATTTTCAAACTCCACCGCTGCCCGGCCATGATCCGTCGCAAGGACGTACCCCTGCCGGATCGGCAAATTCATCGCCGCGGTCTGCCATCCTGCTCCCGATGCGGCCAGCGAATTTCCCTTCACGTCCACGTCCTCCGCAAAGCGAACGTCACCCTCCACGACGCTCAAACGCACGATACGGGCATGGCTTACGTCTGCTCGAGCGGGCGACACCCAAAAACACCCAATGAGAATTGGCAGAACCAGAGCAGCTCGGATGGGATTTGGTTTTGACATATTCACCCCCCGTCAGTGAAGCACATGACCTCTATATATTATGACGCCGCAAGTTAGATACACGTTACTCCGAACCACCCCCTCCTCATAGCACTTTCCATTTTCCATTCGCCAACATCCAATGCAGATGACGCGAGGCCCGCTGCCGGAAAACATCCCGCCGATGCGTTGCATTAGAAAATCGCGTGCCTGGCGTCTTGACACGCGCAAAGTGAATCATTAGTTTCAGTTAGGGGGATAGTGTCAATCGCTCCCGCTCTGCGTCTTAGGATCCGCTCGATCACTTGGGTTGGGGCACCAGCATCGAAAGAGTGGGGATCGCTAATCACGGCAGCGCAGTTCTCAGACTGAGGGAAAATCATGCAGCGCATGGCAAAGCTGTATCTAATTCTATTTGCACTCATAATTTCTTCCATCGGGATCAGGGCCTACGGACAGGGCGGCGCCACCGGCGCCATCAGCGGCAACGTCGTTGATACCAGCGGAGGTTCCGTCGCAAACGCCGAGGTCCAAATCTTTAATGCCTCAACGGATACTCTAGTCCGCAAGCTTCCCACTGGTACCGACGGAGGCTTCGTTGCAACCCTTCTTCCGCCCGGCACCTACTATCTGGTAGTCAACAAGAGCGGTTTCTCGGAGGCAAAATCGTCGAATATTGACGTGCATGTCACCGAAACGGCGAAAGTGACCATCACGCTCAAGCCCGGCTCTGTTTCTCAGAAGGTGGAAATCACCGCCGAAGTAACCACCGTCGAAACGACCAATGCCACGACGGGCCAATCACTGGGTACCGAGACGATTCGCGAGCTTCCCCTCGCCACACAGAATTATCAGCAACTCCTCACCCTCTCCACGGGTGCGTCTGGTGAATTGAATGCCGCGGCGCAGCTCGGCCGCGGATCCGTGAAACTCTTTGTCAATGGACAGCGCGAAGACAACAACAACTACCTCATCGAGGGCATTAGCGCGACGGACTACAACGTTGCCCAGGCGACCTACGTTCCTTTGCCGAACCCGGACGTTATCCAGGAATTCAAAGTCCAGACTTCGCTCTATGACGCCAGCCAGGGCCGCGACGGCGGTGGCAATGTCAATGCCATTCTCAAGTCCGGCACCAGGGAGCTTCACGGCGATGCTTATGAATTTTTCCGCAACGACATCCTCAATGCCAACGATTTCTTCCTGAACCAGCAAGGACTCTCGAGGCCCTCCGTGAAGCAGAATATTTTCGGCGGCAGCCTCGGCGGCCCCGTTGTCAATGAAAAGGCCGGCTTCTTTTTCGTGAATTACCAGGGAACGCGCCAACGCAGCGGCCTCTCTCCCGGCACCTTTATCAGCACCACGATTCCAAATTTGCCCGACGATCGTTCCGAATCCTCGCTCACCTCTACGTTTTTCCCCGGTGGCCTTCCCGCCGGCGTAACTGGTCTCGATCCGGTCTCCGTGGCTTTGCTCAATTTCAAAAGCAATCAATTCGGCGGAACGTCCAATGGCTACCTGATTCCCAGCGGCAATCCCTCCACCGGCGCTTTTGCCATCAGTTCCCCCGGCAAGTACACCGACGATCAGTTCACCACCAATTGGGACCGCGAATTCAGAGGCGGCGCGGACAAGCTATCCGTCCGCTTTTTCTTTGCGGACTCGGAAGCGTATCTCCCGTTCGGCGGCGGCGATTTGCAGGAGTCTCTCGGAAGCACGCTGGCCAGCAGCATCAGCACCGCCTCCTTGAATTTCCCTTTCGATACGCCTGTTCACGCGCGATTTTTCAACATCACCGAAACGCATCTCTTTTCCCCCAGCCTGGTCAATGAACTCCGTTTCGGCCTCGTGCACATTAACGACAACCTCGACAACGTCCCTCCGGTCACTACAACTGATTTGGGTATTGACCGGCCTACGAACAGCGTCACGAATTCCATCTACAAATTTGTCTTCGCCAGCTCCGGTTTTGAAATTGGCCCCGCGCCTTTCGGCAACCAGCAACAAACCCAGAACAACTACACCTTTATGGATACTCTCAGTTGGGTGAAGGGCGCCCATGTGCTTCGGATCGGCGGCGACATGACTTTCGTCAACCTGGACAAGAATTTTCCCCAGGTCTTCAACGGTGAACTCTTCTTCACCAACACCCCTGACGGTCTCACGGACTTCCAGAATTTCCTTCTCGGAACTCCGGAATTCAGCTTCGGCGGCGGAGGAGTCTACAACCACAAATATCGTTCGAACAATTACAGTGCGTTCGTCCAAGACGACTGGAAAGCTACCAGGGACCTCACGCTCAATCTGGGCTTGCGCACGGAAGTGTTCGGCGCGTTTCACGATGGCGATTGTCACATCGGCAATCTCGATCCGAATCTCGCCAGTCAAGGCGATTTTCCGTTTCTCTATCCTTCCTGCGTGAATTCATTGAACCTTACCGGGCTCTCCGGCAACTCCAGCGTCACGACTTACGACAACAACTACTCGACCGGAATCGGGCCACGGCTAGGCTTGGCCTATGATGTTTTCGGCCATCACACCACCACCATTCGCGCAGGGTACGGCATTTATTACGTCCGCGAAGATGTCGGCTCCGTGGACCAGTTGTCCTTCCAAACCCCTTTCCTTCCTGTGGCCTTCGGCGGTAGTCCCGCTGGTTGTATGGGCAGCATTTATTCCGAAAATCCTCCGGCGGGCTGCCCCAATCCGAATCCCAATGGCCTCCCTCAAGCCGGCACGCTGGATCCCACATTCGTCCCCTGCTTGTCGGTTTTCCAGGGCTTTCCTGGCGGTGATACGACGCAAGCCGCGAACTACGGGAATGCCACTGGAGCTGCTTGCCCAGGTCCCCTTGCTTCTATCGGCATCTTCGGTTTGCAGGTGCCGCGCCATTTTGTCGTTCCCAGCACCCAGCAATGGAACCTCACCGTCCAGCGCGCGATCGGCAAGAATTGGGTTCTCGAAGTCGGCTATATCGGCACTCACGCCATCCATTTGCGCGAAACCCGCGACAGCCTGCAATCCCAGAACGCCACTCCCTCCAATCCGGTCGAAATCTCCAGTCCCTATTGCAATCCGAATCCCTGCTCGATCACTGCCAACACCTTTGACAACGCCGTGGCGCGTTCGCTGGTTCAGGGCATCAACGGCTACGCCGGCTTCCAGTTGTTCGCCAACGACGCTTATTCGCACTACAACTCGCTGCAGACAACGGTGTCACGCCGCTGGTCCCGCGGCTATTTCCAGGCGGCTTACACTTTTTCCCGCTCCACCGACGCGACCTCCACCGGCAACACCGCCTTCAACACTGCCTTTAACGATGAGTCCACGTTGGATGCGTCGCGCGGTTTGTCGGACTTCGACCGCACACACCGCTTCGTCGTCAGCTATCGCTACGACCTTCCTTTTTTCACCAGTGCGGAAGGTGTTAAACGCGTCCTGCTTTCCAATTGGGCGGTCAGTGGAATCACCACGGCGCAATCCGGCGCGCCATTCTCCGTCACCGATTCAGGCGCGGGCAGCGCGTTCTTGGGCCTCGGCTTCACTCCCGGCACCCTCGGCGGCCAGCTCGCTTCCGGGGCGACCATTGCCAGCGGCCTCGCCAGCGGCAGCATCGGCCAGCGGGTCAACGGCTACCTCAATCCTGCGGCCTTTACGACCGCTCCTTTGCTCTATCCCAC
>DATJAD010000198.1:0-13141 GCA_035516615.1 Candidatus Acidiferrum sp. | reverse complement strand
TGTCCATAGATCGCGGAAGCCTGGCCGTCCGCGTAGGTCCTATTCTCGTAGGAATCGAGAACTTGTACTTCGTAAAGCCCCATCAGGAAAACGCCGCTGTTCCCGCGTTCCTGGCTTTCTCCGTGGGGAGGAGTGGGTTCGCGAAATTCCACGTGAAGCTGGCAATCGCCGAATGCTTCTTTGCTGTGGATCGCACCGGTGTGGGGAACAACTTCCATGTAGCCGTCTTGCACTTTCCATTTGGCAGGGCCGCCGTTCTCGCTCGCCCACTCGGAAAGATTTTTTCCATCGAAGAGGATGACCGCATCGGACGGTGGAAAACCCGGATGATCCTGCGTACTGAAGGTTCCGGGATTGATTACCGGCGGAACGGGACGGCTAGGATCGTGAATCTTCCAGTGCGTATCCACCTGCGCGGAGAGAATCGCGGCGGTCGCCGAAAAAAGAATCGCGGAAAAAATGGAAATGAAAAGTTTTCGCATGGAGCCTCGCCCGAGAAATATCGTGAGAAAGATCGCGGAAAAACAGGATGGATTGTAACGCAGGAACGCCGCCGCCGCGGCATGCGGGCAAAATATTTTGCGAATCGGCGAGAAAGACTTTTCTTTGCGGACACACGGGCGTATAACCCGAACGAGGGCAAGACGCGACCGCTCAAGCTTCGACTCCAAAGGAGCCCCCACCATTGCGCCGTGCCTGGATGCCGGGACCCCCATAGCCCGGTCATTCACAAATTTACTGGAGGAAAAGTCATGTCAGAGCTAAACAAAAATGTGGTACGCCGCACCATCGAAGAACTTTGGAACAAAGGCGATGCATCGCTGGCGGACCAGCTGCTTGCGCCAAACTATACCCACCATGATTCCGCGACGCCCGATGTTGGGCGCGGCCCGGAGAGCGAGAAGAAACGTCTGGCAATCTACCGGACCGCGTTTCCAGACCTACGGCTGACGATCGAGGACCTGATCGCGGAAGGAGACCTGGTGATGGCGCGATGGTCCGCGCGCGGCACGCACCGGGGCGAACTGAACGGGATCGCGCCGACGGGGAAGCAATTCCACATCACGGGAGTAAGCATTGCGCGCATCTCCAACGGCAAGATGGCGGAAGGATGGGTGAACTGGGACGCGCTGGGGCTGATGCAGCAGCTCGGCGTAGCACCCGAGATGGCCAAGAGCAAAGCGGCGACACGATAGAAAAACGAAAGAGAAAAGCACGAAGGCCCGGCGCGCAGCCGGGCCTTTCGTTTTCTCGCGCGAGTGGGTAATAGAAAAAAATCCCGGGAAACTCGCGTAAATCGGCAACCCGATACAACGTGAAGCGCGTCACAATCTGTGAGCAGCAGAACAAGCTGCTCCGGCAAGCTGGTGATGCTCCGGTTTTCTCTTTCTGGCAGTCCGGAAGAGTTATTCCAGCGAAGTGTAGAGGAGGAAGAAGATGCAAGCTCTGAAAGGGGCCTTACTGATTGTGTCTGCTGGTTTGCTGCTGGCGGCGGCATGCCCCGCAGCGAGGGCGGATGAATGGAACGAGAAAACTTTGGTGAGAGTCTACGAGCCAGTGGAAGTGCCGGGACACGTGCTCACGCCGGGAAGATATATTTTTCAACTGGCGAACCTAGATTCGGATCGTGATGTAGTCCAGATCTGGAGCGGAGATCACATGCATTTGATCACCACGATCCTGGCCATCCCGACGTACCGGATGGATGCGGCGGGGCACACGGTGATCCGTCTGGAAGAGCGGATGAGCGACAGTCCGGAAGCGATCAAAAAATGGTTCTATCCGGGAAACAACTATGGAGTGGAGTTTGTGTACCACTACCGCTGGCCGTCGCGTGAAAGTTCCGCGATGTATAACGGCGGCTGATTGCGGAGTGTCATGCCGAGGGTGAGGAGGCTCCTGTGAAGTTTGGGCGGGAGCCTCCCTGGTTTTCAAGGAGCTTACGCTAGCTGCGCGAGGGCTTGAGAAAGAGCGCGGCCAGAGGCGGGAGAGTGAGCGAAATGGAGTGCGGACGGCCCTGAGCGGCAACGGGAAAGGAGTGGACGCCACCGGAATTGCCGACATTCGAACCGCCGTAATGGCCGGCGTCGGTGTTCAGGATTTCGCTGTAGAAGCCGGGACCGGGCACGCCGACATGATAGTCCTTGCGGACTACGGGAGTGGCGTTGAGGATAGCCACGAGGAAGTCTTCGGGATTCTTACCACGGCGAACGAAGGAGAGAACGCTGCTGTCGGCGTCATTGCAATCAATCCATTCGAAGCCGTGCCAATCGAAATCCACCTGATGGAGAGCGGGCTCGCGCGCGAAGAGCTTGTTGAGATCGGAGACCAGATGCTGGATTCCGCGGTGAAGATCGTACTGAAGGAGATGCCATTCGAGGCTCACGGCTTCGCTCCATTCAGCGCGCTGAGCAAACTCCTGACCCATGAAGAGAAGTTTTTTGCCGGGATGAGCGTAGTGATAGGCGTACAGTAGGCGGAGATTGGCGAATTGTTGCCACATGTCCCCGGGCATTTTGTGGAGGAGAGAATTTTTGCCATGGACGACTTCATCGTGCGAAAACGGCAGCATGAAATTTTCGCTGAAGGCGTAGATGAGAGAGAACGTGATTTTATTATGTTCGAATTTGCGATAGATGGGATTTGAAGAGAAATAATTGAGCGTGTCGTTCATCCAGCCCATGTTCCACTTTATCGAGAAACCAAGACCGCCGAGATAGACGGGGCGCGAAACACCGGGCCAGGCGGTGGATTCTTCTGCAATCGTGAGGATGCCGGGGAAGCGGCCATGGGCGACTTCGTTCATGCGCTTAATGAAGTCAATGGCGTCGAGATTTTCGCGGCCACCGTATTTGTTGGGAATCCACTCGCCTTCCGCGCGCGAATAATCGAGATAGAGCATGGAAGCAACGGCGTCCACGCGCAGGCCGTCAATGTGATATTTGTCGAGCCAGAAGAGCGCGTTGGAGATGAGATAGTTCTGAACTTCGTTGCGGCCGTAGTTGTAGACGAGCGTGCCCCAATCGGGATGAGAGCCCTGGCGGGGATCCGCGTGCTCGTAGAGATGGGTGCCGTCAAATTGCGCGAGGCCGTGGGCGTCTCGTGGAAAATGCGCGGGAGTCCAGTCGAGTATTACGCCGATGCCAGCTTGATGGCAGCGGTCCACGAAATCCATGAATTCTGTGGGAGAGCCGAAGCGGCTGGTGGCGGCGAAATAGCCGAGAGTCTGGTAGCCCCAGGAGCCGTCGAATGGATGTTCCATGATGGGGAGCAGTTCGATGTGGGAGTAGCCCATTTCCTTGACGTAAGGAATGAGTTGATCGGCGAGCTCTCGATAGGTGAGCCAGCGTTCGTTTTCTTCCGGGACGCGGCGCCAGGAGCCGAGGTGAACCTCATAGACGGAGAGCGGCGACTCGAGCCAATTACGTTGAGGGCGAGAGGACATCCATCCGGAATCGTTCCATTCATAAGTATCGAGATTCGCCACGACGGAGCCGGTGTTGGGGCGGAGTTCGGAGCGGAAAGCGTAGGGATCGGCTTTGAGGGGAAGAATATTGCCGGAGGGGCCGATGATTTCAAATTTGTAGATGGCGCCTTCACGAAGCTCGGGAAGAAAAAGTTCCCAGATGCCGGAAGAGCCGCGCGGGCGCATGGCGTGAATGCGGCCATCCCAGGCATTGAAATCGCCGACGATGCTGACGCGCTGGGCAGCGGGAGCCCAGACGGCGAAATGGACACCGGCAACGCCGGCAACACTCTTCAGATGGGCGCCAAGCTTCTCGTAAGTGTCATAGTGGCGGCCTTCCCCCATGAGGTGGAGATCGAAATCGCTGAGCAAATAGGGGAAGGAGTAAGGATCGTAGATTTCGAAGGAGGCGCCGGAGTATGAGCGGCCCTGAATCTTGTAGCTGCCTGGTTCGGGAGCAGCGGGCTGATTGGAGGGCCAGGCGGCCTCGAAAAAACCTTCGGGACGAAGTTTCGCGCCATCAGTGATTTTTGCGGGAGAGTTCGCGGCGCTGTTGAAGACCAGACTCGCCTCATCCGCCCAAGGCAGAAAAAAGCGAACGGCCCAACCGCCCTCGACGGGTTGAGGGCCAAGAACCGAGAAAGGATCGGAATTGCGCGCGGCGAGGAGGGCGTCAATTTGCGCGTTGAATTGCGCGAGGCGGCGCTCTTCGAGCGAGGGCGCGGCGGAGGAAGGCGCTGCAGTCGGGGATTTTCGCTCGTCGGGCACCAAGGCCTCCCGGGAATCCGAAGAAAGAAGATGAATAAAGTGTAGTTGGATTCTAAGCCGTGCGGAAGGAAATTTCAAAAGAGCGGCAAGTATGGATCGCGGAAGTGCCGGAAAGGGAGAAATCCGAAGAATTCGGCTCTAGTGCGGCCAATTGGGATCGTTGTATAGTGCCGGACACAATGGAGAGGAGAGAATAGCCACCGCGCGGCTTTGCTGGGATTGTGAAGGCCGAGCGGCGGAACAAATGACACGACAGAATTCCGCGCCAGAGATCTGCACTTGGAGCCGGCGAGGCAGTGAAGATCTCGAGCTGGACAGGGTGAACTGATGAGGCCAATTCGCAATGGAATGTTTTTGGTGGCAGGCATGGCGTTAATTTCCGCAGGTGCGAGCGGGCAAGACCGGAGCCAGATGCGGTCCATGGTGGTGTCGCGGAATGGAATTGTGGCGGCGGAATCGCCGCTGGCGGCGCAGGCGGGAGTGCGGATGTTGGAGCAGGGCGGAAATGCCGTGGATGCGGCGATTGCCACGAACGCCACGATGGGCGTGGTCGAGCCGATGATGAACGGTATGGGCGGAGATTTATTTGCGATTGTGTATGACGCGAAGGCGAACCGTTTATATGGGCTGAACGCGAGCGGATGGGCGCCGAACGGACTGACGATCGAATACTTGGAAAAACAGGGAATCCGCGAGATGCCGCAGCATGGGATCAATGCCATCACCGTGCCGGGGGCGGTTTCGGGATGGCAGATGCTGGCGGATAAATTTGGGAGGAAGAAGCTGGCGCAGGATCTGGCGGCAGCGATTGCGACGGCAAGAGACGGATTTCCTGTGCCGGAATGGGATGCGGCTTACTGGGCGGAAGCAGTGGATTATTTGCGCAGCAATGATGAGGCCGCGAAAGTTTATTTGCCGAACGACCATGCGCCGAAGGTCGGCGAGATTTTCAAGAACAAAGAGCTGGCGTGGTCGCTGGAACAGGTTGCGGAGCACGGGAGAGATGCCTTCTACAAAGGAGAGATTGCCAAGAAGATTCTGGCGGCGATGAAGCAGCACGGCGGAACGATGGCGGCTGATGATCTAGCGAAATTTTCAGGCGAGTGGGTGGAACCGCTTTCGACGACTTACCATGACTGGACGATTTACGAATTGCCACCGAACGGGCAGGGAATTGCGGCGCTGATGATGCTGAACATCATGGAGAATTTTCCGCTGGGAACAAAGGGATACGAATTTGGATCGGCGAACGCACTGCACGTGGAGATCGAGGCAAAGAAGCTGGCGTATGCGGATTTGAAACGATATGTGGGCGATCCACGAGGACAAAAATTGCCGATTGAGGAACTGCTGTCCAAGACGCGTGCGGCGGAACGGGCAAAACTGATTGATATGGGGCATGCAAATTGCAATCCGACGGCTGGCGAGTTGCCGGCGGCGGGCGATACAACTTATTTGACTGTAGTGGACCGCGAAGGAAACATGGTTTCGCTCATTCAGAGCAACTACTCGGAATTTGGATCAGGGATGGTTGCTCCCGGGACAGGATTCGTGCTGCAGAACCGCGGAGCACTTTTCAGTCTCGATCCGAGATCACCGAATGCTTTAGCGGGACACAAGCGACCGTTGCATACGATTATTCCAGCTTTCATGCAAGAAGGAGACGTGCGAATTGCGTTCGGGATCATGGGAGGCTGGAATCAGTCGCAGGCGCATGCACAATTTGTGGCGGACCTTGTGAATTACAAAATGAACATCCAAGAAGCGCTGGAAGCGCCGCGATTTACGAAGATCACGTTTTCTGGATGCGACTTGATGATGGAAAACCGCTTCTCCGGAAAGACGCGCGAGGAGCTAAGGGAGCGAGGGCATCAGATCCAAGTAATGGGGGCGTTATCAAGTCCCATGGGCGGTGGGCAGGCTGTTTTGCGCGATTTTTCGACGGGCGTGAATTTTGGGGCTTCCGATCCGAGAAAGGATGGGGAAGCGATTGCGGAATTGCCGCTGCCGTAAATTAGGCAGGACACGCCGACGGGAGGATGGCGGGTTCTTGCACAGGTTTTCCACAGGAGCGCTGGAGAAGGGCAAGTTGGTTCCATCCTGGAACACTGGTGCGTAGGATACGCTCTGTAACATGCCTAACATCAATAATTTAGGACGTTCTATGTGGTCCGAGACGTGCTGCCAGACATCATGCCGGGAAGCGACCGCAGCCACGCCAACCCGCCGACGGAGGCAGATCCTTGCAGCTTCTCCGAAGAGCTCAGCGAGCCTTCCTTGTCCTCCTTTGCGTGGCGGCAAGCGCGTTCTTCAGTTCACCCAGCCAGGCGGGGCCACATAACATTGCCGGGAGTTATGAATGCACGCAAGTACGATTGCACGGAAATATCGCGCCCTGCCGGTCGGCGCCGCTGGTGCTGAAGAAAGATGGGAGTTTTGAGCTGCGCGGATGGGAAGGGAATTATCAAGTTGATGGAGATTGGGTCGAGCTCTCGGATTCGGTGCTCAAATCTCGCGCCCAAATCAAACCGGGGCACAAGATCATCTTCCGATATCACGGCAAAGATGGAATGGTTGAAGTGATCTACGAGAGAAGGCTGGCAGCCCTCGGCAAGGTATCGCTCAGCTAGCGGAAGATCTCGCGCCACCTCATTCGGGAAAGCATATTCAATTTCACAATTGGGCGTCGTAGGCTGCGGCGGCGATTTCGCCGAGAGCCTGCCCGGCAACTTCCTGGGAAGCTTCCGGATCGTCGGGAAGAGAGACGTGATTCACGTAAGCGGCAAAAACGAGTTTGCGGCCGGATTTTGTGAAGACGTAACCGACAAGCCCCTTGCCATTGAGCATGATTTTATTATTGAGCTTATCGTCCGAATCGTAAGTGCCGGTCTTCGCGAAGACGTGTCCAGCAGCGGGGGAATTGACCTGGATTTTTGCGAGAGTGCCGTCCTTGCCGAGTATGGGGAGCGCGTGGAAGAAGATGTCGAAATCGGGCCGGGAAGTCCAATAAGCAAGATAGTGACACATGAAATCGGGACTGAAGAGATCGGCCCAGTCGCCGCCCTCGCCGTCGCCCTGGGAAGCACCTGAAAGATCCAAGTTCGCGTGCCGCAGAAAATCTCGCTCAATCTCGAATCCTTTGTCAATCGGGTTTACCGGGTCGTGGCCGAGGATCGAGCCAAGCAGCAGCTGGCCCATGCTAGCATGCAGGTTCTGGCTAACCTTCAGAGTGATTTTGATTTCTTCCTTGAGGGGAGGAGAAATGTGCTCAGCGAGGAGATTTTCCGGTGTGTAGGCACTGCTGAGGGGCTGGAAATCTGGCTGCGAAATGACCAGTGGACGTTTGAGCTGAATGCCATTCGCCGCGAGGGTCTCGCGAAAGACGGTCTGCGCAAAAAGAGTTGGAGAAGGAACGGGAACCGAGACGGTTTGAGGAGGACCGCCCAGGGGAATGCTGCCCGCGAGCGTGATGGTCACGGTTCCGTCTGGATTGGAAAGAAAATCCGCATTTTCAAAGATGGGCTTGGATTCTGCTGACGAGGTGATGACGTGATTTACGAAGTTGGCGTAGGAAGTCTGAGGTGAAATTTGCAACGACGCGAGGTCGCCGATTTTCGCGCCGGGAGTACCGACGATATCGATGAGGTTGTCATTCACAATGATGGAGGACATGACGACGTTCGTGCCTCCCTCGCGGGGGCCATCGGGGAAGAGAGAAGTGTCAATGAAAACGCGGCCATCAATGCGGCGGACACCCTTGGCGCGGATGTCCTTGGCAAGCTGCTTGATGACGGCGAGAGGATCGCCACCAACGGCGGGACCACCGTAGGAGTGGTCCTCGTCCTGAAAGGCAAGCGTGTCATCGGGCTGAATGCGGTTCGAGAGATTGGGATCGCCGCTGGCAACGAGAATGAGATCACCTTTGAGACGGCCTTTCGAATCGAGGCGCCCGGTGTGAAAAACCTTAGTGTGAAAACGGAAATCGGGACCGAGTTCGGCTAGGAGGGTGCCTTCTGTAAGCGTTTTCGTGGTGGACGCGGGAGTGAACATTTTGTTGGCATTGAGAGAATAGAGAACCTGGCCGGTGTCGAGGGCGTAAAACTCGATGCCAAAATTCGCGTGGGCGTATTCCGGGCGCTCCACGATTTTCTGGATGCGAGCGGCGAGCGAGTCGGGCGACTGCGCGAGGGCTGTCAGCCACGGAGAGCAGTACAGCGAAAGAACGGCGCAAAAAGAGAACGAAGCAAGCGAGCGCTTCAACGAAGCCACAGATCGAGCCTCCTGCCAGTGGATGAAGACTTATTTTGCCATGAACGCCGCGCAGCCTGAGGAACGCGTGCCGGGAATGCTAAGGGCGTAAGACAAGCGCGTTCGCGGCGAATTGCAGCATAGCGAGTCAAAGCGCAATGAGAGAAACGAAGTTTTCGTGAGCCAAGTCGCCCTAGCGGGCGCGCCACGTTTCCTTTTCCACGGTCCAGCGCTCGATCAGGTCGGTGCGAACGTGGTAGCCGAGACCTGGTTTGGTGGGGATACGAATGGTGCCCTGGGGAGTGACTTCAACTTCGGGCTCGATGATGTCCTCGACCCAATACCGCTTGCTGGCCGAGACATCCCCGGGGAGGGTGTAACCGGGGAGCGAGGAAACGGCAACGTTATGGACGCGGCCGACCCCAGACTCGAGCATGCCGCCGCACCATGCAGGAATGTTGCGCGCATGGCAAAAGGCCTGAATCTCGCGGGCGCTGGAGTGGCCGCCGACGCGTCCCAGCTTGATGTTGATGATCCGGGCCGCGCCTAGTTCGACGGCGGTTTCCGCGTCGCGAAGATGACGGATGGATTCATCGAGGCAGATGGGAGTCTTGAGTTGCTTTTGAAGCTTGGAATGGGAGTAGATGTCGTCCCACCACAAGGGCTGCTCGATCATCAGCAGGCCGAACTCATCGAAGCGCTTCAAGTGTTCCACGTCGGCAAGCGTGTAGGCGGAATTGGCGTCCGCTGACAGAAGAATGTTCGGGTGAACTTTGCGGGTTGCAGCGATGTATCGAAGATCCTTGCCCGGCTTGATCTTGATCTTGATGCGCCGGTAGCCAGCAGCGAGTTCGGTCGCGATCTTTTCGAGCAGAATCTCCGGATTGGCCTGAAGGCCGAGGGAAACGCCGCAGGGAATTTCGGTTTGTGTTCCACCAAGCAGCCTGGACAAAGGAAGGCCTTGTTGCTCCGCTTCAATGTCCCAGAGGGCGTTCTCAAGACCCGCGCGGGCCATTTCATGGCCGCGGATGGCGGCGAAGAGCGAAGGGACATCGGAGGCAGAAGTCAGGGTCTTGCCGAGAATCAGAGGCACCAGAAAATCACGAGTGACCAGCCATGCAGTTCCGACGGTTTCGGAATTGAATAAAGGAGCATCCGGAGCGGTGATTTCCGACCAACCGCGGACACCATCTGCGGTAACTTCGACCAGCAGAACAGGACGGTCGTAGGTGACGGCGAAACTGGTTTCGAAGGGCGCCTTCAGGCGCATGTTCAGCTTTCGCAAGGTGATGGATTCAATGCGCATTTTTCCTGTGCTCCCGATTCAATCAACGGGTGTTGCGTACTCCGTGGGGCGGGTTCTGTGCGGCAAAATGCCTGTGTCTGATTAATTCAGGGCTGGATGGAGGCTGCCCAAACGTTATGACGCCGGAATAGCAACAAACGTTACACCGCAGAAAAGCATCAACCGTTGTACCAACGATAGCCTCTTCGCTGCTCCTCGGCCATTTGCTTGGCGATGGCCAGGGTAGAGGCGCGACGCTGCTGACCGCAGGCGGCCAAAAGCGCATTCAGAAGAGAAATCGGAGCGGCATAGGACACTCCAAATGAGGCAGACTCAATACTAGCAAGAAAGCATTCTTGGCACATACGTGCAAGCGGCGAGAGAAAAGAGTCCGTGATGCCCACGCAATAGGCGCCGCGATCGAGGGCCTGTCGTGCGCCTTCCACGGTTTGGCGGAGGCAACGTCGAAAGGAAATGGCGACGACCAAGTCCTTGCGATTCAGTGTACGCATCAAGTGGCCAATCCTGCCCGCGGAAGTTGCGGGAAAGACGGGAAGACCAAGCAGGCTGAGCTGGTATTCGAAATAATCCACCAGAGTGGAGGCGAGGTCGCCACCGATAATTGCGATGCGGCGGGCACGATGAAAACGGGAGGCTAATCCGGCGAGCTTTTGCGCGTCGAGGCTGTTCTTGAGCCCATGAACGTTTTTCAAGTCCAGATCCAGGGACGCCCGAACCGAACCAAACGGCTGGCCATCGTTAGGAGCGGCGCGCATAGTGTCCGCGGAAGTGGCGAAAGCGATGGAAAGGTCGTGCAGATGGCGCTGGAAGTCGCGATAATTTTCAAAACCCAAGCCGCGCACAATCCTGACCATGGTTGCGGGATCCGTTTTCACGCGGGAAGCGAGCGCCCGCACACTGAGAAGGACATAGCCGCGAGGATGCTCGAGGATGGGGCGGACGATTTCCTGGCGCTTGGGGCTTAGCCGAGCGATACGCTCGACACGACCTTGCGAAGCGGCGTTGGAACGAGTCCGTGGACGATCCATTGAGCGAGAGGATTCCGCAAAAACCCGCTTCTGTCAACCCTAGCAAGTGAATCAAAGCGAGATAATCTAATTTTCCGATGCGGCGGTTTTCGCCGTGAGGCCCGGGGCGACAATTGGCTGCAAAAAGGGCATCATGGCCCGGAGGCTGGGACCAAGCTGCTCGATGGGATGCTGCTGCTCTGTTCTGCGCTGGGCGAGGAAATTGGGGCAACCCTTTTCGTTCTCCTCAATCCACTTCTTCGCAAAACTGCCGTCGCGGATTTCCGCGAGCAGCTTTTTCATTTCCTCGCGGGTTTGCTGGGTGACGATGCGCGGGCCCGCGGAATAATCGCCCTGCTCGGCGGTATCGCTGATGGAGTAGCGCATGTAGCTGAGCCCCCCCCGGTAAATGAGATCCACGATGAGCTTCAGCTCGTGCATGCACTCGAAGTATGCGACTTCGGGCTGATAGCCCGCGTTGACAAGAGTCTCAAAGCCTGCCTTGATCAGAGCGCTGACACCGCCGCAGAGAACCGCCTGTTCGCCGAAGAGATCCGTCTCGGTTTCTTCAGTGAACGTGGTTTCCAAAACGCCGGCACGGGTGGCGCCGATGCCTTTGGCGTAGGAGAGAGCGAGGGCTTTGGCTTTTCCGGAAGAATTCTGCTCGATGGCCAGAAGAGAGGGCGTGCCACCACCCTCGGTGAAGACTTCGCGGACGCGGTGGCCGGGGGCTTTCGGCGCGACCATGGAAACGTCCACGGTGGCAGGTGGCTTGATGGTGCCGAAGCGAATGTTAAAACCGTGGGCAAACATCAATGTCTTGCCGGGGCCCAAATGGGGGGCAATTGCCTCGTTATAGAGCTTTTGTTGTCTGGTGTCCGGAACGAGGATCATGATCACGTCGGCCCAAGCGGCGGCTTCGGAAGGGGAAACGACTTTCAAGCCGTCTTTTTCCGCCCTGGCGCGCGAAGCGCTACCGTCAGGAAGGCCGACGCGTACATCCACGCCGCTATCGCGCAAATTGAGGGCGTGCGCGTGGCCCTGCGAACCGTAGCCGATGATGGCGACTTTCTTGGCTTGAATCAGTGCAAGATCTGCGTCTTTGTCGTAATGGAGCTTGGCCATGCCTGTCCTCTCCGTGAAAAAGGGTTGTCGCTCAAAAGCTTTCCGTTCGCCGTTTCGATTGCCAGCGGACCTGCCTACAATTGCTTCTTGCTGATCGTTGGGGGCTCCGCTTCGTTGACGGTCGGCGGGCGCATGAGGTCGCCCCCGCGCGTCATGGCGATGCGTCCCGTGCGCGCCATTTCCAAAACTCCGTAAGGTCTGAGAACCTCGAGGAGACCGTCAATTTTGTCCACCGTGCCGGAAACTTCCACAATGAGCGATTCCGGTGCGACGTCCACAACGCGACCGCGAAAGACTTTAATAAGTTCCATCAGATGCGGCCTGGATTGCTGGTCGGCGGCGACCTTGATGAGCGCCAGATCGCGTTCCAGCAGCGAACGGTCCGTGACATTTTCGGCAAGGAGAACATCCACAAGCTTCTCGAGGCTGGCTTCCAGACGGTGCGCGCCTTTTGCGTCGGCGTGCGCGACGACGGTCATGCGCGCGATCTCCTCGTTCTCTGTCGGGCCGACAGTGAGGGAATCGATGTTGATATTGAGGCGGCGCGCCAGGGAAGAGACGCGATTCAGCACCCCGGGCTTGTTTTCGACATAGGCGATCAAAGTCTGCATGACTTCCTCTCGTGGAGCTCCAGTTTCATGGCTCGGTCGCGGTTTCGACCAGCGGATTATTTGGGCGGCGAATCATCTCGTGCAGGGAAGCGCCGGCCGGAACCATCGGGTAGACGGAATCTTCCTGCTCGACGCGGAAATCAATGAGCACGGACTCGGCCGATTGACGCGCGGCGCGAATTGCGGGAGTGACTTCACCGCGGGCCGTGACGCGTTCGCCGCGAATGCCAAAAGCATTCGCGAGCGCGGCAAAATCGGGCGCAACAAGCGGCGTGGCCACGTAGCGCTTGTCGTAAAAGAATTCCTGCCACTGGCGGACCATTCCGAGGTAGCCATTGTTGATGATAGCGATATTGACTTTGATTTTTTCCTGAACGATGGTGGCGAGTTCGCTCATGGTCATCTGGAAGCCGCCGTCGCCCACAACCACCCAAACGTCAGCTTCGGGCATGGCGAATTTCGCGCCGATGGCCGCGGGAAGGGCAAATCCCATGGTGCCCAGACCGCCGGAAGTGATTAGCGTGCGCGGCTGATTGTGGTGGTAATACTGCGCTTCCCACATCTGGTGCTGGCCCACGTCAGTGACGACAATGGCGTCGCCCCCGGTTTC
>DATJAD010000197.1:0-4105 GCA_035516615.1 Candidatus Acidiferrum sp. | reverse complement strand
GGCGCTGCTCGCGCTCGCGTCGCTCGGCATCACGCGCCGCCTGTAGCCGTGACTCAGCGAGCGCGCGCTCGTTTGCTACTGCTTCCGCTCGTCGTTCTTCTGTGCGCCTGCGTTCGGATTCGGAGTCTTCCTCGCGGAGTTTTCCAATCTCGCGCCTCGCTCTGAGTTCCTGCACCTCTAGCGCGAGTTCCTCAACTCGCTCGCGCCGATTCTGCAAAACGCTCGAAGCAGAAACAGGAGTACCACCAGCATGACGCAATAATCCGTCCACCGCCGCTCTCAGCACGCGCATATGCTGGCCTGGAGTTCGCGAGCTTGCGAGTTGGCCCTCTGTCGCCATTCGCTTGATCGTCCTCACAGAAAGTCCCGTCAACCGGGCCGCTTCCGAAACTGAAACCCATTTGCTCAATTCTGTCATAGCTGCACCATGTAATTTGCCGCTCGATTTGCCGACCGATTTGCCCATCCGAATTGGAATACGGAGTTACGAGTTGGACAACGGTACCATTGCCGACGTCCTGTCCGGTCCTTGATTCTGGATGGGCACCACGGAGGGTGTCCATGAAGAACTTGTTCGGTATCGCTGCACTGTTCTGTATTTTAGCAGTCGCATTCGCTCCACTTGCCCACGCGCAAAATCCGAATCCCAAAATCTACATCGCTCCACAAAATGGCTTTGAATCGTATCTTGCTGGTGCATTCACAAAAAAGAACGTGCCAGCACAAATGGTTCAAACCGAGGAAGCTGCTGATTACATTCTGAGCGCTGCTCCGGTTCAGCAGAAACCCGAATCTGCCGGCGGAAAGATCGCCCGCTGCCTGTTCGTGTATTGCGCGGGCATCGAGGGATCGCAAACGGCGAGCGTGTCATTGATCGATGCAAAAACAAAAGCCGTCGTGTGGGCCTATAACGTTCGTAAGAGCGGCTCCAGCAATTTCCAGTCCAGCGCCGAAGCGTGTGCCAAGCACCTGAAGAATTGGCTAGAGCACACCGGCAAGTGAAGGGCACGGCGACTCTCAGAGTTGGGCAAAACTTGGGCAAAGAATCCCCCGGAATATGGGGTAAGCATGAGTGGTGGCGGGGGTAAGCGCAACAGAAACAGCGGGATTTAGATTTGACCTACCGGCTCATAACCCGGAGGTCGTTGGTTCAAATCCAACCCCCGCAACCATGGGCGTTTTGAGGCTAATCCCCGGAACGCCCTTTTTCTTTGTACGTACTTAAACGATGCGACACAGCCCAGTAGCGGGATTGTGCGCGAGCGTTTGCCCCTGATGCTTGCGATTTGCATCATCCGCGCGGGGCGAACCTCGAGCGTTGCTGACGGAGACCGCCACTGCGCATTTAATGCGAGATGGGAGCGCGTGCAGACTGGCCCGGAAACGCGCACCGGGAGCCTGAAAACAAAAGCGCCGCCCGCTACAACAGGCGGCGAATGTTTCGAGAGACTTTATTCGGAAATATCTTCCGCACATCGATCGGTGAATCCTTCAAGGCGCCGCGGCACTCTCCGCCCGGTTGCCGGACCCGGTCTAATCGAGCCCCTCCTGATGCTCGCCACATTCGACTGCAACAGCCGCGGGCATAAGAACTTGGTCAGTTCCTCTGCCGAATGTTGCTATTGGACGAACGACGGCTATGAAACTGTTGGACGTGCGCGATCCTCTACCGGCGAATCTGGAAACGCGAACTGCAACGAAAAAACTTACTTACGCAATTCCAGGAAGTGCTCGGCTACGACCCTGGGGGTTTCTACGATGCGCTTCTCTTCTGCACAAGCCGCCAGCCGAAGAAATTCCGCCATACTCCAGGCCAGCGGCGTCGCGCTACCGGTCCCGTAGCCAAAGGAAAAATGGGATGCAGTCGGCTCCGCTTGGTCCCAGACCTGTTCTGGAATCATTCCCCCCGCATTAGCGAAGCGTTGCATGGACATGAGGTACGCCGTCGGGTCATGCCCCAGCGCAATCTCATATTCCCCGCGTTCCCCGGTAAAGATGGGCCAGAGCCGCCCAATGCCTTGGCCAAGCCAAGGACCGCCAAAGTAAGTTTCCCCATATCCATCGTGATTGTAGCGGCGAAAGCCCGGGCCATTGGGAGTCTCGACGCGAATGGTGGAATCGATCACCTGAACCGAATGCGCGATTATGGGATCGCCGGCGGGCCGAATTCCCAAACGCACCAACTCCAGAAATCCAGCGTCCACCACGTCGCGCTTGTCCCAAACGCCGCCGCCATTTCTCACGTCCAGCGTTGCTCCGTCGTTGGGATCGGCGGACTCATCGATGCGAATGTAATAGCCTGCTCCAGATCCGGGCGAGCCGAGATGCCCGGTCGTCGTGACCGTCCATTTTTCGAGGTTGGCGGCCCAATCGTCGGCCACCCGCAAGTAATGTTCAGCGTCGTCTGTGGCGTGGTTTTTCCGCGCGATGTCCGACGCGCAGACCAGCCCCGCAATTTCCGCTGCAAGCGTCGAAGGCGAGTAACCCTTCAACTCTTCCCAGCGCTCCTGCTCGGTTACCGGCCCGTGGGAAACTATGAATTCCGCTTCCGGCCGCAGGTGCCTCGTCCAGGTGTCCGCATCGGTGCGACCCAGCTGCCAGGCAAGAACGAGTGGATATGAAACTTCATCCATCTGCAATGCCGTCCAATACGGCTTGCCATCCAGCCAACTGTTTTGCGGGAAGCTGCCGTCGGGCTTCTGCTGCACCGTAAGTAGATAGTTCAAAGCGCGCTCGGCCGCGGCGCGATCGCCTGCCGCAAGCAGCCCGGTGGCCATCTCATAAAGGTCGCGGGCCCATACGAGATGATAGCCGCCGACGTTCGGTTCGGCGGCCTTCACGGCGAAACCCCAAGGTACGCTCATGGAAGCGATCATGGCCCCACGGTAAGTCTTGTCTTCGTGGGCTTTCAGCAGCATCGCGGAGAGCTGAAACATTCGTTCGTAGCGAGGATCCACATGCCTCAGGCCTCCCACGTATTCTTTCCACCCGCTCACATATTCGCCGCTGACCTTCGCAAAGTCCTGTTGCAAACTGCTCTTTGCCGTAGCCACCGCAGCTTCCGCGTTCGCGCCGAATCCCAGCGCGATCACGAAGTGCTTCGCACTGGGCAGTTTCGCCACCTGCAGCACGTTTCCGTTTTCCGCTCGCGCATATTTTTGCGTCAGTGCATGATGCCGCAGCAAATCGGTGTACCCGTCACTCGTCCCCGCGAAGCCACTGGTCATTTCCGCAAAGCCCGGCTTGCAGATAAGCGCTGCGGCTAGATCAACTTTTTGTGTCACCAGCGCGTCGGCTTGCGAGAATCCCGTATCACCGTACCCGCTGTTCTTCAACGCCGGATCGAACAAGACGTACAGCGAATCGGCCGGCGAGCCGTTGAAGGAGACGTCGATCAACAAAGCATCGCGTTCTGGATCCGTTATGTATGTCTTCGTGATCTGAAATCTCTCAGCAGGATCGCTGCTGGTTTGCCGGTACAGCAGCGCATCGTCACTGGTGCGCTCGAGCGAATGCACCATGTCGGACGATTCGGTCCAAACGCGTTTGCCATCGCTGACCGCGAACTCCAGCGTGCGGACGTTGGCAGTGTCGAGCCGCGGGTAGTAAACCTCAGTGAGGATTCCACCTTGCAGGGTGAACCAGACTTTCGAATCGGTGGTGGTAGAGGTGCCGACCGCTTCTTTGCCGGCCGATGTCCACGTGGGAAGCGCTCCGGGACCGTTGGGAGCATCCTGAGCCGCCGCGGTACGCGCCGAAAATCCGAAGAGGATGAAAAGGGCGAGAAGAGATTTTCTGTTTTTCAAGGTTGTGCCTCTCAGGGACTTCGGAAGGAAAAGGGGCGGGCAACGAAAGCCCGCCCCTCCCGGGGTGGACGGACTAAAACGTGAACCGCATGGCGAGTTCGACCTGCCGCCAGCTGTTCGTTAGAACGCTGTTGATCTGCCCGATGTGTCCGTCGTTCAGGTTCGTATCACCCGGATTGGAGAAGTGCGGCGTGTTGGTTAGGTTGTACGCTTGCGCGCGGAACTGTGCCCGGAACCGCTCGGTGATTGCGAAGTTCTTGAACACAGCAAAGTCCAAGTTCGAGAATCCCGGACCGCGA
>DATJAD010000196.1:0-28119 GCA_035516615.1 Candidatus Acidiferrum sp. | reverse complement strand
TGTCAGCCGCGGCAGCGCTGTTCAACCCAACAAGTTTCCAGCAGTAATTCACCTAGGAGAATACAAATGCCTTCATTTTTCATTCCGTTATCGGGTTTGCAGGCGAATTCGGACGCGCTTTCCGTCACGGCAAACAACCTGGCGAATCTGAACACCATCGGATACAAAGCGCAGCGCCCGCTCTTTGAAGATCTGTTTTATCAGCAGGTCGGAACAAGCGGGGATGGCGATCCGGAACAGATCGGCGTCGGCGCCAGCGTGCAGGCCATTGACTCGCAGTTTACGCAGGGCAGTATCCAGTCCACCGGTGTGCCGACCGATGTGGCCATTCAGGGAAGCGGATACTTCGAGCTCGACAACAACGGCGAGCAGCTTTACACGCGCGCGGGAGATTTTTCCATTTCCGCGGACGGCCATTTGTTGAGCAAAGACGGGGCTTCGGTTCTAGGTTATCCCGCGGTCAACGGCGTCGTGAATCCCAACGCCACCGCCGGGCCCCTGCAAATCGCCACGGGCCAAACGAATCCCCCCAATCCGACGGCAAACGTGCAATTGGCCATGAACCTTAACTCCGATACCGCCGTCGGCGGAACGTTCAGCACTTCCGTCGCGGTTTATGATTCCCTCGGCGGCTCGCATATTCTTACGTACAACTTCACAAAGACTGCGGCGAACAACTGGACGTATGCCATTACCATACCCGCGGCGGACGTCGGCGCAACCGGCAATCCCGTCACGATCGACACGGGCACTCTGACCTTCAATGGCGCGGGCCAGCTCACCGCGCCCGCCGCCAACGTCACCGGCGTTACCGCGGCCGCCCTTGCCGACGGCGCCAACGATTTAACTTTCAACTGGAATCTTTACGATGCCAATGGCGCTGGCGTCGTCTCCCAGGTTTCCGGTCCTTCTGCGGTTTCCACCACTTCGCAGGACGGCTATTCGAGCGGCACGCTGGTCAGCTATATCATCAGCTCCGACGGCACAATCCAGGGCACCTTCAGCAACGGCCAGACTTCCGCCCTCGGCCAGATCGCTTTGGCCTCGTTCCAGAACGACCAAGGTCTGGTTCGCAACGGCTCCAACGAGTTCCTGGCAAGTCTCGCCTCGGGCCAGGCGAACATCGGTGCTCCGGGGACTGGCGGCCGCGGAACTCTTTCCGGAGGCGCCCTCGAGCAATCCAACGTGGATATCGCCACTCAATTTGCCCAACTCATCCTTCAAGAACGCGGCTACCAGGCCAATGCCAAGGCCGTAACCACCTTCGATGAGGTCACACAGACTGCCATCAACTTGAAGCAGTAATTTGACACGCTCCATCTGGCGCTTTCGCCCCGCGACGCGGCTACCGCGCGAGGCGGAAGCGCACATACTTAGAAATTCCTAATGAGCTTCTTCCGAAGTTGCGACTCTTGTTCCGTTCTGGATTTTTCGCGCTGAAGTCTGGGATCTTCTCCGCAACATAAACCCTTCCCGCTCAGGCGCTTAAGCGTTCAGCCAATTCGCACTTCCTCATGCTGCGATTGTTTGTTCGGCGCTCCAATTGCATTTCCTTCCTCCGATGAGCGACGAATCTTCCAGAGCGTCTTCCGAAGCCATCGCGAGCTCCCTTTCCATCGAGAGGAAAAAGAAATCCTCGATGCCGCTGCTGCTCGGGGTTGTGCTTCTGGGCATCTGCGCCGGCGGAGGGGCAGCCTGGTACGCCATACAGCGCGACCATTCCGCGCAGGCAGCACAGTCCCCTGAGGCGAATCAGCCACCTAAGTACGTTGTTCCATTGGAAGGTTTCACGGTCAACCTCGCGGACCAAGAAGACAATCACTTCCTGCGCGTCACCATGGATCTTGGCATTGACCGCTTGCCGGAAGGCGCGGACCGCGAAAAGCCGGCCTCCACGATTCCCATTGCCCGCATCCGGGATTCTGTTCTCTCCGTCCTCACGGTTTGCAAGGCGGATTCGCTGCTTACTCCCAACGGCAAGGAACAACTCAAGAAAAATCTCCTCCAGGCTCTTCGCCACGATGTTCCCGAGCTCGATGTGCGCGAAATCTATTTCACGGAATTCCTGGTGCAACGCTGAATCATGGTTATAGTTCCCGCATTGCCGAACGAGATTCGCGCTGCCATTCCCGAGGAACTTTGGATGGAATGCGCCGGACTTCGCTGTGTCCTCAGTGTCGACCTGGCTTTGAGCACGTTCACCGTCCGCGACCTGTTGCGCCTCGCTCCGGGTGCCGTGCTCGAGTCGAATAACCCCAGCGGCGCCGATGTGCCCGTCGTCGTCAACGCCAGCATTGTCGGATGGGCGGAATTCGAAGTGATGGGCCAGCGGATTGCCGTGCGCATCACGGAGCTGGCATGACCGAGCTTCCCCAAAAGGAATTTGTGATGGATACCGGGCAGCGAAACGCAGGTTTGAGACAGCCAGTGATGGCGCGGCAAATCCTTGAAGCACTCTCCCGCCTCCTTCGCAGAGTGAAGATCCGCCGCAAGGAACACACGCTTCGTCTTTGTGAGACGCTTCCTCTGGGCGAACGCAGAATGCTCGCCGTCGTGCAATGGGAAGGGGAGCGTTACCTCCTGGCAGCGACAGCAGGTTCTTTTTCCGTTTTGGACCGCAAGGATTGCACCCGGCAGGCTGCAGAGTTTGCTCGCGATCCTTCTTTCCTTCCCGAGGGGTACGACGAATGAAAGCGGCCTTGACGTTCCGGCGCATCTCGCTCCTCGCCATGGGCGCACTCCTGTTGCTCGCCGCTTCCTTTTTTGCGAAGAGCGCGTCCGCCGCCGCGCAGCAACCCATCATTCAATTGCCCGGCTTAAGCGTGCGCGGCGACTCCACTTCCGTCTCGGTTATTCTCCTCCTGACCATCCTGACGCTTCTGCCGGCCATCCTTCTTTCCATGACGCCGTTCGTTAGAATCCTTACTATTTTCCATTTCCTTCGCCAGGCCCTCGGCACGCAGACCGCGCCAACCAATCAAACGTTGATCGGTCTCGCGATCTTCCTGACGTATTTCATCATGCAGCCGGTCGGCGTGGCCGTGAATGAGAAGGCCATCGTTCCCTTCGAGCAGGGCAAAATCACCTCCTGGCAGGCGCTCGATCGGGGCGCAGGCCCACTCCGCACCTTCATGCTCGGTTACACGCGGGAGAAGGATCTGGCACTGTTCGTCGAGCTGAGCAAGATGCCGCGTCCCGATAAGCCGGATGATCTGCCCATGTCCATCGTCATTCCGGCCTACATCCTGTCCGAGCTCAAGACCGGATTTCAGATCGGCGCTGTGCTTTTTCTGCCTTTTCTCGTGATTGATCTGGTGACCGCCTCGATCACCACTTCCATCGGCATGCTGCAGCTGCCTCCTGTCGTCATCTCCACTCCCTTGAAGATTCTGCTTTTTGTGGTCGCGGATGGTTGGAATCTGGTCGTCGGCTCGATGCTCAAAAGTTTTCACTATTGAGGTGATGCGTGAACGCCGAACAGGTCGTCGAACTCACACGGCACACCATTGAAGCGGCTTTCTGGATCGCCATGCCGGTGCTGCTGGCGGCCATGCTCGTGGGCCTTTTGATCAACATCGGGCAGGTCATGACCTCTGTGCAGGACATGACCGTTTCCACGGTGCCGCGCCTCACAGCCGTGGGAGTGATCCTTTTTTTCCTGACGCCCTGGATTCTCCATCACCTAATCACGTTCACCGTTTCGTTGTTTTCGGATTTTCGCATTTATACCCAGTGAGGAAAACGCTCGAGTGCCCTTCTTCGACAAAATTCTTCAACACGGTCTGCCCATCGGCCTCCGCGTGGCCGGCATGATGACCTTCGCGCCTTTCTTCGGGAGTTCCGCCGTAGCCTTTCGCATCAAGGCGGGATTCACGCTTTTGCTCACTGTCCTCCTTTACCCCGTTTGTCCCGTTCCTCACCTCGTACTTTCTCCCTCCGGGTGGACCCGCATCGTGCTGAGCGAAACCATGTTGGGTCTCGCCGTCGGACTCTGCTTACAGTTCGTCATTGAAGCGGCGCAGCTTGCCGGCCAGATTGTCGGATTTCAGTTCGCCTTCTCCCTTGTCAACATCATTGACCCGACCACGAATGTGGAGACACCCGTGCTCTCCACGTTTCACCAGCTCGCCGCGCTGCTGCTCTTTCTCCAGATGAATATTCACCACTGGATTCTGCGCGGCCTCGTGAAAAGCTTCGAATACGTGCCCGTCGGCAGCGTCACGATCTCAGCCGGGGCCATGAAGGAATTATTCCGCGATGTTAGTGGAGTCTGGCTGGCGTGTCTGCAGATCGCCCTTCCGGTTCTCCTTGCGACCATGTTTCTGGATATAGCCATCGGCTTTATCAGCAAGGCTTCGCCGCAGATGCCAGCTCTGTTTCTCAGCGTGCCGCTCAAGAGCCTGGTCGGCTTTGCCGTGCTCGCCACGACCGTCGCGATGTGGCCCGGCTTCTTCGAAAAACAGTTCACTCTCGCCCTGGGATGGGCGGAACGCTTCATGCTCCTCGCGCACTAAAGGATCGTTCAAGTGGCCGACAATCGCACCGAAAAGGCAACGCCCCGCAGAAGGACTCGGGCCCGCGAGAAGGGCCAGGTTCTCCGTAGCCGCGAACTCGTCTCTGCGCTGACGCTCTTCTCGGTGATCCTCATGCTTGCCTGGAACCCGCAGCTCTGGATCGGGCGCTGGCAGGGCTATTTCGCCCGTGCCCTCGATGCCAGCGTCAGTTCCGACTGGTCCGGAAATGTTCCGGTGATCTCCTGGACCAATCTTGCGGTGATTCAATGCCTTGCTCCTGTGTTGGGAGTCGCGTTCATCGTGGCCATTGGCGCAACGGTCGCGCAGGGCGGGCTTGTCTTTGCCTCAGAAGCCCTCACTCCGGATTTCGCCCGGTTGAATCCCGTACACAACATCGGGCAGCTTTTCTCGCTCGCCGGGCTGAGCCGCGTTTTGAAGTCGCTGATTCCCGCCGGAGTGATCCTCTATCTGGCCTGGCGGCTCTTGCAGCAGGACGCTTCCATGATCCTTCACTCGTCCCGTCTGGAATCGCGCGCGGCGCTGGCCATCACCGGCAGACTCTGGTTCAGCCTGGCTTGGCAGGCCACTCTCGTTTTGCTGGCCTGGTCCGCTGTGGATTTCCTCATGCAACGGTTCACTTACGAACGTTCGCTGCGCATGACCAGACAGGAAGTCCGCCAGGAAAACAAGGACAACGAAGGCAATCCGCAGGTGAAAGGGCGCATGCGCCGATTGCGCCGCGATCTTCTGCGCCGCTCCATCCGCAAAGACGTTCAGCGCGCCACCACGGTCATCACCAATCCAACTCATTACGCTGTCGCCCTCGAATACCGGCCGGCGACAATGCCTGCTCCCGTCGTGGTTGCAAAAGGGAAGAATCTTCTGGCCCAGAAAATCAAGGAAATTGCCCGCTGGCATGAAATTCCCATCATCGAAAATCCCCCTCTGGCCCAGGCGCTCTACAAATCCGCTGACGTCGGCCAGATGATTCCTCCGAAACTCTACGCCGCCGTCGCTGAAATCCTCGCGTTCCTCTATCGCACGCAGATGCGCATGAAGTCTCAGCCGGCAACACCCTCGGGAGGAGTCCGTTAACGAACCGCCATGGCGAACGAAACCATATCGAACCGTACGGATGGAACCGCCGACTGGCTCGTTCCCGTGGCCACCGTGGCCACCGTGTTCGTCATGCTCGTTCCCGTTCCCGCCTTCGTGCTGGATATCTTTCTCGCCACCAGCATTACTCTCGGTGTGGTCGTCCTGCTCTCCGCTCTGTACATCCTCAAGCCCGTGCAGTTCTCGGTATTCCCCAGTTTGCTTTTGTTTCTCACTCTCTTCCGTATTTCGCTCAACATCGCCAGCAGCCGCAGAATTCTCCTCCATGGCAATGATGGATTCTCCGCCGCGGGAAGTGTGATTCAGTCCTTCGGACAATTCGTCGTGGGCGGCAATTACGTCGTCGGCTTCGTTATCTTCCTCGCGCTTATCGCCATCCAGTATTTGGTCATTAACCACGGCGCCGTGCGCACAGCCGAAGTCGCCGCCCGCTTCACGTTGGACGCACTCCCCGGCAAGCAGATGGCCATTGATGCCGACCTGAACGCCGGGCTGATTGATGAGCAGCAAGCCCGCGCCCGCCGCGAGCAAATTGCCAAAGAAGCCGAATTCTACGGCGCCATGGATGGCGCCGCGCGCTTCAGCCAGCGCGACGCTTTAGCCACGATTCTCATCACGGCCATCAACATCATCGCCGGATTCCTGATCGGCGTATTTCAGCTCAACATCCCTCTCGCGGAAGCCGCCAAAACGTACACGGTTCTCACCGTCGGCGACGGCCTCGTCACCATGATTCCGTCGCTTCTCGTTTCCGTCGCGGGCGGCATCGTCGTCACGCGCACTTCCAGCGGAGCGACCGTCGGCGCCGATTTTTCGCGCCAACTTTTTGGTCGCAAGGTTCCTCTCCGTATCGCCAGCGGCGTCATGCTCCTGCTCGGCCTCATTCCCGGTCTGCCGAAGTTCTCCTTCTTTCTCCTCGCCGCGATTGCCGGTTATCTTTCCACTCGCGCCGCTCAAAAAACCGCCGCGGAAATTCCCGCTGCGGAAATCGTCACCGACAAGGACAAGAAAAAGCCCGATCAGCAGCAACAGATCGAATCGCTGCTCAAGCTCGATGAAATCAGCCTCGAAGTCGGCTACGCCCTCGTGCCGCTCGTGGATCAGGCCCAGGGCGGCCAACTCCTTCAGCGCATCCGCGCCCTTCGCCGCCACCTCGCTCTCCAACTGGGCTTTCTCGTTCCTTCCGTGCACATCACGGATAATCTGAAGCTTCGCCCGCGCGAATACACGGTCTTGCTCCGTGGCGTGGAAATCGCACGCTGGGAAATGCAGCAGGAGCGGCTTCTCGCCATCAGTTCCGATCCTTCCGCTCCGCCGCTCGAGGGTATCCCCACGCAAGAGCCTGCCTTTGGCGCTTCCTCCATTTGGATCGTTTCCGGTCTTCAGGAACAGGCCCTTGCTTTCGGCTACGCGGTGGTGGACCAGACCTCGGTTCTTGCAACCCATCTCGCTGAACTGGTCCGACAGTTCGCTCACGAATTGCTCACGCGCCAGGAAACCAAGCGCCTGCTCGATTTCATGGGCGAAACGCAACCTAAGCTCGTGGACGAGCTCGTTCCGCGCCTTCTCACCCTCGGCGAAGTGCAAAAAGTTCTCCAGCAACTGCTCCGCGAGCAGGTTTCCATTCGCGATCTCACGACCATCCTCGAAGCTTTGTTGGACACTGCCGCGGTCAACAAGAGCCAGGTCGCGCTCGTGGAAGCCGCGCGCCAGGCGCTCGGACGCTCACTCGTGCAACCGCTCCTCGGCGAGGACCACAAGCTCAAGGTGCTGACCCTCGATCCTCAAATCGAGTCCGAATTTCAGCGCCAAGTGGATCCCCAGGCTGCGGGCGATTTGGCCATGTCCACGGGAGCGCCGCCTCTCCGCAAGGTTCTCGAAGGTCTTCAAAAGCTTGTTGGCGATCGCGTGGCTCTCAGCTCCACGGTCCTGCTTTGTAATACGCCCGTGCGGTTCCACCTTCGACGCCTCCTGGAACCCTTCATTCCCCGGATTGTCGTTCTTTCGCCCGCGGAAATTCCCGCGACCATTAACGTGCAGTCTCTCGGAGTAGTGCGATGAAGCGCGCCCATCGCCAACGAATTAAGCAGCAGGGAAGTGCTCCGTGCTGACAACTCCAACAAAGCCCGGCTCTCGCGGCAGCGCTCTCGATCCCGCCGAGCGCCAGCGTCTTCTCGAGGAAAATCTTCCCGAAGTGCGTTACATCGCGCGCCGCATTCACGATCGCTTGCCGGCTCATGTCCCCTTCGACGATCTCGTTCATGCAGGGATTCTCGGCTTGATTGACGCCGTGGACAAATTTAATCCCCAGAAAAATGTCCAGCTGAAATCCTACGCGCGCTTTCGCATTCGCGGCGCCATCCTCGACAGCCTCCGCCAGATGGATTGGAGCCCGCGCCATTTGCGCCGCCAGGCCCGCCGCATCGAGGAAGCCACTCGCGAACTCTCCGCGGAGCTTGGCCGCACTCCCGCGGAGCCCGAAATCGCCGACAAACTCGACATTTCTCTCACGGAGTTCCAGCAGCTGCTGGGCGATCTGCGCGGGCTCGATCTCGGCAGCCTTCAAATCGAGTCTTCCGAAGAGGGAGCCGGTGAGACCCTGCAAATCGCCGCTCATCGCCTCGAAGACGACCCCTTTCAGCTCGCCGCCCGCGCGGAAGTGCGGGCCATTCTTGCGGACGCCATTGGGGATCTAGACGAAAAGGAACGCCAGGTTCTGGGCCTCTACTATCTCGAGGAACTCACCATGAAGGAAGTTGGCGTCATTCTCGATGTCGGCGAATCCCGCGTTTCACAGATCCACACGGCCGCGTTGCTTCGCCTGCGTTCACGTCTTGCCGGAAAGCTGGGCAACCCCGCCGCGCCAGTGTCCGCGCAATCGGCCAAGAAACCCCAATCGGAGGAAGACTGATGCGCAGGAGACCATCTCGCGTAAACATTGCAGGCTTCCCGGTCCTCTTGTCCCGCCGGTTGCAAGGCGCTGAGCTTCTCTCTTCGCTTCTACCCGACGGAAAGGAGTTCCCATGCCTGATCCAGAAGTGAATGCCAGCATTCGGGAATTTACCGCCCAATGGGCGCGAAACATTTCTCAACTCCTTAGCCAGCTTGGGGTCGAATCGCCATCGGTCGCTCCAACCCACCCCGCTACTCCTGCGTTCTCTGCCTCCGACGCTCGGTCTGAATTGGTCACCGCGCGTTTTGTTTGCGGCGGCGCGTTAAAGGGAGAATTGCAATGGTCCGCTGAAAAACCCGCAGCGCTCCTGCTCGCGCAATTGTTGATGTCCGAGCCTCCCGATCCCGCAATCGAATTCTCTGATACCCACCGCGATGCTTTTGCCGAGCTTCTTCGCCAGGTCGCCGGCTTGACGGCATCGTCTTGGAAGCAGGCTACCAGCAAGGAAACCCTCATTAGCTTTCACTCTGCCGCCGAGCCGGTTTTCTCGCCGAATCTCGAATCTCTGGTACGCATCACGACGGCAAAACCCCTGGAAGCGTCCTTATGTCTTCAGCTCAACGCCGAACTTTGCCAATCGCTTTCCTCCGTCCCCGCCTCCGCCCCCGACTCCGCGATCCAGGAGCCTGGCCATGATGCCCATGATGCTCACGAAAGCGCCCAACCTCTTGATGCCGGCCCTGCTCCCTCTTCCGACCCATCCCCTGCTCCCGCTCCACTGCCCTCCAACCTCGATCTTCTTCTGGATGTCGAGCTCGAAGCCACGATCCGTTTTGGCGAGCGTGAAATGCTTCTCCGCGAAGTCATGAGCCTGATGCCAGGCGCCGTGGTCGAGCTCGACCAGCTCGTCAATGAGCCTGCCGACCTTCTTGTTGCTGGACGCCTTGTGGCGCGAGGCGAAGTCGTCGTGGTGGACGGAAATTTCGGTTTGCGCGTTACCGAGGTCGCCAGCATGAGCCAGAGGGCCAAGCTGGTGCCAGTTCCATGAGGCACAAAATGTCTCCCAATTCGTCTCCTTTGAACCAGGCGCCAGGCTCGCGCTTGCCGGAATTTGCGCAAACCGAGGAGATGCAGAGCCCAGTATCCTGGCGGGAACGTCTTGTCCCGCGGTGCTCCGCGCCGGATTGCGCGCGCGCCAACAAACTGTTTCCCAGTTGGCGCCGCAGGTCTTCCGGAGTGCTTCTGGACGGCCGCTGGTATTGTGGCTCCTCCTGCGCCTCCGGTGTCCTTTCCTTCCGCGTCCAGAACCTGATCTCGGGTTTCGTGCCGCCGAAGCAGCGCGCGCACCGGCTTCCGATCGGGTTGCTTCTTGTGGATCGCGGCGCAATCTCCCATTCCCAATTACAGGAGGCCCTCCGCCGCCAGCGTGAATCCCGCCGCGGCCGTCTGGGCAATTGGCTCCTTCAGCTGGGATATGTTTCCGATGTCCAGCTTGCTGCCGCCCTCGGCCAGCAATGGGGCTGTCCCGTTTTTCCGCTCACAAGTCAGCCGGTTTCTTCGGTGCTTCCCTCGATGGCTCCATTCACTCTCTTTCAGAACGCCCGCGCCGTTCCCGTCCACGTTTCTGCTGACGGTCGCTTTTTGCACGTCGCCTTCTGCGAACGCATGGACCACACACTCCTTTATGCCCTCGAACAGATGCTTGGCGTGCGCACCGTCGGCTGCGTGGCCACCGAAGCCTCCGTCTTGTCCGCCCTTGAGGCCCTGTCCCCCCTCGCTCCTCGCGAGGAAATCTCCTTCGACACTCTCCGCGACCCGCGTGAAATCACCTCCACCATCTCGAGTTATGCCGCTGAATTACGTGCCCGCAAACTGATTCTCGTCCGCGTCGCTTCCTTCCTCTGGACCCGTTTCCTCTGTCTCTCGTCCCGTCGAGATCTCCTCTTTCGCATTTTGCCCGGTGGCTTTTCCAATCCGGAACAGTCCCCGGGTTCTCCTAATGTCACTTCACTTTCTGCCGATAGCCGAAATGACGGCATCTCGGCCGCCTCAGGAGTAGTATGAGCTCACTCGTTGGATCTCCGAACTCGGCTCGTCCGGTAACCTCTGCGATTTCCGAAGCGCAGGTCGAGCGCCGCAAGCAGCGCCTCATGGATATACTCAGCAAGGGTCTGCCCACCTTGCCGACCTACATCCTCGATCTGAACGCGCTGCTCAGCAGTTCCAGCGTGGACCTCAAGAAAGTCGCCAAGGTCATCCGCACCGACCCCAGCTTGAGCGCCCAGATTCTTCGCCTCTGCAATTCCGCACTTTTCGGCCTGCGCCGCCGCGTCATCAGCATCGAGCAGGCTGCCGTCCTTCTCGGCACTGAACGCCTCCGCACATTGGTCCTGACCTGCTCGGTGATGCAATTTGCGGGCAAGCGTCTGCCCCAGGCCCAGCTTATCGCCTTCTGGCAGCACAGCTTTCTCTCCGCCCTGCTCAGCGAACGCATCGCCCGCCAAGTGGACTACTTTGAGAAGGAACAGGCCTACCTCGGCGGCCTTCTCCACGACATCGGCCAGCTGCCGCTATGGATCCTTGTCCTTCAGGAAGACGCCAAGCAGCGTCCGCTTCCCAATCCAGACTGGCCCGACAATATCCCCCTCGAGCGCGCCTATTTCGGAATGGACCACTGCAAGGTCGGCCGCTGGATTGCCGTCTCCTGGAATTTCATGCCCTCGTTCGTTGACGTCTTTGAATTCCACCATGCCCCCGATCGCGCTCAGCACGATCCTTACCTCGTGGGTATCGTCGCCGCCGCGGATCAATTCCTGCTCACTCAGGCGGAGACTCCCGCCACCGCCGCGGAGACCTCCGAGCCGCCCGACCCGCCAGTGGCCGATCCGGAAGGCCTTTCCTTTCTCCAGAAGTGCTTGCCGCTCCTTTCGGAAACGGAGCGCCAGGCTTTGCTCGAAACGCTTCAGACCGAATACATCCATCTGCTTCCGCTGGTACAGATCGGGCTCGCCGCTGCCACGGGAGCTCAGGCTGAATCCTGATTCTCTTGCGGTCTCTGTTCTTCCTTACCCTTTTCACGGCACTTTCTGCCCGCTCCGCGTTTCCACCGGGCAAGAAAATCCCGCACGGCGTTCGCTACTCCGTGCGCCTTCTTTCATCTCGCGTAACTCTCTGATTTTCCTGACTCTCTGACTTTCTTAACGCGCCCTTATTTGGCCCCGTGGCTGCATCTTGGTTCTTCGGAGGCGCGATGGACAGCGGTTTCTATTCTTCTTTCACTGGATTTGCTGAACGCTTGAGCGCTCTCGAGCTCGTGGCCAACAATCTCGCCAATGCCGGCACCGTCGGCTTCAAAGCGCAGCGCGAATTCTACCGTTCTTTCAACGCTCTTCTCGGCTCCCAGCCGCAGGCGATTCCTCCTGCCAACATCACTCAGGCTCTCGACCAGACGATCAATCAGTTCGGCGTCCTCGGAGGCTCTAGCACGGACAACACGCAAGGCACCCTGCAAATGACTGGAAACGATACGGACGTCGCTCTCGAAGGCACCGGTTACTTTGCCATTCTCACTACGAACGGAGTTCGCTTCACCCGCGACGGCAATTTCCACCTCGACAGCAAACGCAATCTCGTCACCCAGCAAGGCGACCAGGTTCTCAGCGCCCAGCCCAACCAGCAGTTGAAGCCTGTGCAGATTCCCGATGGCAAGCTGAGCATCAGCGCCGACGGTTCCGTCTCCGTGGATGGCGCGCTCGTTTCCAAGCTGCGCATTGACGATTTTCCGAAGGGCACATCTCTCGTCGAGGAAGGCAACAATTATCTTGTTGCGCCCACAGGTGCTGCACTCGCTCCATCTTCCGCAACCCTCCGCCAGGGCATGCTTGAATCGTCCAACAGCGATGCGGTTCGCAGCACCGTTGCGCTCATTGATCTTCAACGCACCGCTCAGATGATGGAGCGCGCTCTTTCGATTTTTAACAACGATTTCAACCGCACGGCAGCGCAGGATCTGCCGCACGTGTAGTTATTTTTTTCGGGAACAGGAGATCCAATTTCATGTATCGAGCCTTGTACACCGCCGCCAGCGGCATGGAAGCCCAGGAATTGAATCTGGACAATATCGCCAATAACCTCGCCAATTCCACGACGGCCGGCTTTCGCCGCCGCCGTCTGCAATTTCAGGATCTCGTCTACCAAAACATTGTGGCTCCCGGCGCCGCCGCAACCCAGCAAACCATCTACCCAACCGGTCTGCAGGTCGGTCTCGGCACGCGTACCGCCTCTTCCGAAGTCATCCAGCAGCAAGGCGACTTCAACCAGACCGGCAATCCCCTCGACCTCACGATTCAGGGGCAGGGGTTCTTTGAGATTCAGTTGCCCACCGGCGAAGTCGCTTATACGCGCTCCGGCGCGTTCCATCTCGATTCCACCGGAATCATCGTGGATGCCCAGGGCAACCAGCTTCAGCCCGCCATCACCATTCCTTCCAGCGCCACGAATATCACCATTGGCTCCGACGGCACCGTCAGCGTCACGATTCCTGGCCAGCAGCAGGCCCAGCAGGTCGGCACCATCCAACTCGCCACGTTCGCCAATCCCGGCGGCCTGAACAGCGTGGGCAACAACTATTTCCTCGAAACCACCGCTTCCGGCAATCCCATCGTCGGCACCCCCGGAGGTGCGGAGGGTCTGGGCACTATCCAGCAGGGCATGCTGGAAAACTCCAACGTGGACGTCGTCGGCGAATTTATTCAGATGATCCTCGCGCAACGCTCCTACGAAGCGAATTCCCGCGTCGTTCATGCCGCCGACGAAATGTTCCAGACCATCAACGGCCTCACCACCTGAGCTGGAAAGTGATGAAACTCACTTCCATCTCGTTCTTGCTTGCCGTGTTTCTTGCGTTTCTTCCGGTCGGCGCTCGTGGTGCGTCTCCGGTTGCGATTCTTTCTCACGTGGAAGTGGAAACGGAGGCGATCACCCTCGCGCAGATGTTGCCGCGAAGCGCGCCGCTCGCCTTGCGCCACGCCTCCGGGGAAGTTTCCTTCGGTTCTGCCCCTTCTTTCGGATCCTCGCGAACGATCGGAAGCGCCGAGATCGTTTCGGCGATGGAGAGCGCCGGATTGCCGCCCCGCACATTCATGATCCCTGGCCTCGTTCATGTGCGGCGCGTCGGCCGTACTCTCACGCGAACGGAAGTCTTCCGCGCCATCGAGTCTTCCCTCCGGTCGCAACATCCGGACGCCCGGCTTCCTTTTTCTCCCGGCGATCTTGAAATCAGCGGCTCCCTGCGCTTCCCTCCCGGCAATGCCAATCTCAAGGTTGTCGGTCTGCGATATGACGACATGCTCGATCGCGAGATCTTTCGCCTCGTCTCCGTCTCCTCCGCTTCTCTCGTTCCTTTCGAAGTTTCCGTTCGCATGCCGAAACTTCCGGCCGCTCCGACGCAGATTTCTTCGCTTCCGCCTGCGCCCGCTCCTTCTCCCGTGCTTGTGGATCCGCGCTTTTACGCTCAACTCGTGTTGATTTCCGAGGATGCTGAAATTCAAATGCAAGTTCGTCCTCTTCAGCGCGGGCATTTGGGCGATTCCATCCGCGTCCGCATGCCGCAAAACGGGCGGACTTTTTTCGCCCGCGTCACCGGTCCCGGAACAGTGCAAGCGTCTTTTTAGGAGAGACCATGCGCATCGCCAGAACTCAATCCGTTCTTCTCCTACTCGCCGCAGTTCTTGCCACGAACGCTTTTGGCGCTGCCGGCCGCCGCTCCAAGAAACCAAAAAAAGATACTGCTTCCACAGGGCTCGAGGAATATTTGAAACGTGCCCGCACCTTCAATCTTCCGGCTCCGGAAACCGTCGGCAGCCTCTGGGTCTCCTCCGGCCCGCTTGCGGATTTGGGTACGGATTACAAAGCTCGTAACGCGGGGGATTTGCTCGTCATTCATCTAGTGGATAATTTCACCGCTGCAACCGCTGGCGAAAATAACCAATCCCGCGCCTTCTCCGCCAATTCCCAGGTCACCGGTTTTGTTGGCGCCATCGGTGCCGCGAATCGCCTCCAGAATCTTTTTGGCGCCAATTCCGCCAACAGCCTCGATGGAAAAGGCTCCTCCACCATGAGTTCCAGCGTCTCTCTGGATCTCGCCGCCCATGTGATTGAAGTGCTTCCGAACAAAACCCTGGTCGTGCAGGCCACGCGCGACGTCACCGTCGGCAACGACCGCCAGACTGTTTACATTCGCGGCCTCGTTCGCCCCGGCGACATCGCCCTGGACAATTCCATCCTTTCTTCCTCCATCGCCGACCTTGAAGTGGAGATCAAGGGCAAGGGCGCTGTTGCCGATGCTTCCCGCCAGCCGAATGTGGTCATTCGCTGGCTGCTCAAACTGCTCACGTTCTGAGGAACTTTTCGATGAACTTTCTTCGCGCATCCTTGCTGATCCTTCTCGCCGCCCTGATCCCCCTTGGTGCGGATGCTGACGAAGCTGCGCCCCCCGTAAATCCCGCCCGCGTCGCGCGCATCAAGGACATCACCACCATTGAAGGCATCCGCGACAACCAGCTCATTGGCTATGGCTTGGTTGTGGGCCTTGCAGGCACCGGCGACAAGCAGCAAACCTTCTTCTCCGTGCAAACCCTCGCCAACATGCTCCAACGCATGGGCGTGAACGTCAAAAATAATCTCACCACCATCCAGGTTCGCAACATTGCCGCGGTTTTTGTCACTGCGGATTTGCCCCCATTTTCGCGTCCGGGAATGAAGATTGACGTCACAGTATCTTCAATTGGTGACGCCAAGAGTCTTTCGGGCGGAACGCTTCTGCTCACGCCGCTCAGTGCCGCCGATGGACAAGTCTACGCGGTCGCTCAGGGCCCCATGATCATCGGCGGCTACAGCGCTGGAGGCGGCGGCAACAGCAAAGTCGTCAATCATCCGACGGTCGGACGCATTCCCCAGGGCGCTCTCGTCGAGCGCGACGCCGCCGTGGACTTGACTCGATTCAAGGATCTTTCTCTCTTGCTCCGCGATCCTGATTTTGACGCCGCGCGCGACGTCGCCGCCGCGATCAACAAGGAATTGGACCGCGATGCCGCCCGCCCCGTAGACAGCCGCCGCATTGAAATCGCCGGCGTGCAATCCATCGGCGGTGATATTCCCGCACTCATGGCCCGCATCGGCGACCTGACCATTCACACCAAACCCGCCGCCAAAGTTGTCGTCAACGAAAAAACCGGCACCATCGTCATGGGCGGCGCCGTCACCATAAGCGCCTGCTCCGTACTCCAGGGCAGTCTGGCGATTCAAGTCACCACCGAATTCCAGGTTTCCCAGCCCGCTCCCTTCAGCAAAACTGGCCAGACCGAGGTTGTGCCGCAAACCAATATTCAGGCTCAGGAGAGCGCCGCTCAAGTGGTCCACCTGAAGGAAGGCGCCACGGTGGACGAACTCGTCCGCGGTCTGCAAACCATCGGAGCTTCCTCGCGCGACATCGTCGCCATTCTGCAGGCCATCAAAGCCGCCGGCGCCCTCAATGCAGATCTGGAGGTCCTGTAACCCCATGAGCACCGTGCAGCCATCCAGCTTCCTGCAATCTCTCTTGAGCGCGCACCCTCCATCCAAATCGGCAAGCGCCGCCAAAATTGACCCGTTGACGGACCATAAGCTCCAAAAAGCCGCTGCGGAATTCGAGGGACAACTCCTCTCTGCGCTCTGGAAGTCCATGAAAACGAGCTTCGGGGATGCTGACGGTGATTCCGACGACCCTGCGGGGCAAACTCTGCAGGATTACGGGATTGATGCCATGTCCCAGGCGGTCGGAAAGGCAGGTGGACTGGGGATCGGCCGATTGATTGTAAAGCAGTTAGAGGCGAAGATCGCGCGTTCCCAAAATGAAACTCCATCCAAAATCTGATAAAGAATTCCCCCGATCATGCCGATAGACCGGGTGAGAGCCGAGGCGCTGGCCGGACAATTAAAGTTTTCTGAGATCCGGCCGATAGGAACCAAACGCGCAGGGAAATATTGCTCCCAGCCGGCTCGGCGAGCCGCAGCACAGGAGTTGCGTCATGAAAATCGATCCCAATCTTCAGCCACTCGGGGAATCGCAGCCTGATCGCGTGTCGGGCAAACGCAACGGCGGGGTCACGTCCACGGGAACCTCGCACACCACCGGTCTCCGGCCAGCCACTGGCGACGACACCGTCAGCCTTTCCAGCACGCATGGCGACGTCCAGCAACTCACCACTGCCTTGCAAAATGTCCCCGAGGTTCGCACCGATAAGGTGAATGCCCTGCAGCAGCAGGTACAGAGCGGGCAATACATTCCCGATAATGGAAAGCTGGCGGATGCTCTGCTTTCCGAACAGGCCAGCCTGAAATCGAAGGCCTGACTTAGCGGGAGGCGCTAATGGAGGATGTTGTAGCCTCGAAGTCTTCCGCTGTGGAACCGTATAAGCCGGATGAACAGAATCAACCCGGGCAATCTGCAAACAAAAAACGCAGCAAGCCTCAGCCGCAGCCCAAGTCCGGACCTGAGCTGCCGGATGTCGAGCCCGAATCCGGAGATGAGCATAAGTTGGACGAAAGAGTGTGAAGCGTGGGCGTAGAGACACAGGAACTTCTGGCACTGCTCGAGCGGCGCATCGCCTTGCTCGGTTCGCTCGCGGAAGCTCTTTCCGCGGCCAGCGCCAGCGCTGTTGCATTCGATATCGACGGCCTCGACGCGCGCATTCTGCAGCAGGAAACGTTGTGCAGTGAAATCCAGTCCTTGGACGGCCGGCTGGACCGCGTGCAACACCACTGCGCGAATCAACTTTCGCTCAGCGCAGGTTCGCGTTCGATCCCTTCAAGCGGCGCGGACGCCGCAGCTCTGCAAAACGCCGCAAATCGCTTGCGGGAGGTGCAGAGCCGCGTGAAGCAATTGAACGAAGCGCACCAGGCGCTGCTGCGCCGTTCGCGCCGCACGGTTGGCGCGCTGCTGCGCTCTTACAATAGTTTTGCCATGAGTACTTATTCCAATCCTGGCGCAACACCAGTCCTGGTGGGAGAGCGAGCCTGACATGGGCAGCCTTTCGGGAGCTTTGAACATCTCGTTGAGCTCGATGCTCGCGGAACAGGGCGCGATCGAGACCACCAGCAACAATATTGCCAACGTCAACACACCCGGATATTCGCGGCAACGTCCCGACCTGGAGGAATCTCCGCCCGTCCTGAACGGCAACCTTGCTTTCGGCACCGGCGTCGAGCTGAAGCAAGTTGTCAGCCTGCGCGATTCCATTCTCGACTTGCGCGTCAATCAGGAAACGCAGCAGCAGGGCTCGCTCAATTCGTTCCTGAGCTCCGCGCAGCAGATCCAGTCGCTCTTCAATGAAACCAACGGCACCGGATTGCAAGCGGATTTGACGAATTTCTTCAACAGCCTTTCCCAGCTCTCCACTAATCCGAGCGATTTGAATCTGCGCCAGGCGGTTTTGACCTCGGGTCAGAATCTCGCCAGCGCCTTCAATCAGACCTCCTTGGCCCTGACCACCCAGCAGCGCAACGTGGACCTTTCCGTCACGCAAACCGTTAGCCAGATCAATACGCTCACCCAACAGATTGCCGCGGTGAATTCGCAAGTTGCCGCGGCCACCACCTCCGGCCAAAATCCCGGCCCCTTCGTGGACCAGCGGCAGCAATTGATCAACCAGCTTTCGAACCTTGTGGACGTTTCCGAAATCAATGCGGGCAACGGCAGCTTGACGCTGACGACTTCCAGCGGAGCGCCCCTCGTGGTTGGCGGACAAAGTTTCGCCCTCAGCACGCAGACGGATCCCACGACCTCTCTGCAGGATATCTATTCTCAGGGAAGCAATCTCACCGCAAACATCACCGGCGGCGAGCTGGCCGGACAACTGCAAGTCCGCGATCAGGAAATTCCCTCCATCCAGAATTCGCTGGACACGCTGGCCTCCAGCCTCGCCAACGCCGTGAACACTCAGCACCAGGCAGGATTTGATTTGAACGGCGCGGCGGGAGGAAATTTCTTCGTGCCGCCAGCCGGCGTGGCGGGAGCTGCGGCTTCGCTTACCGTGGCCATCACCGATCCCACAAAAATTGCCGCGAGCAGCGATGGAACCGCGGGCGACAATGGCAACGCTAACGCCCTGCTGAATCTGCAAAACCAGCCCATCGTAAATGGTGAAACGCCTTTGAACGCCTACTCAAACCTGATTTTCAAGATCGGCAACGATGTGCAGACCGCGCAGACCAATCAGACCGCGGGAAGCCAGGTGCTCAGCCAACTCCAGAACCTACAAGGTGGCGTCTCCGGCGTGGACATCAACGAAGAGTCCGCCAATCTCATCCGCTTCCAGAACGCGTACACGGCCTCCGCGCAGGTCGCGTCGGTGATCAACACGCTGTTGCAGACGACTCTTGATATGGTGCAATGATGGCCATCCGCCTCAATCCCGACCTTGTCCCCAGCCTTCTGGCTGCCATACAGCAAAGCCAGCAGAACATGACCACGGCCACACAACAGCTTTCCACCGGCAAAAAGGTCAACCAGCTTTCCGACGATCCCGCGGCCATGGCGCAACTCGTCGAGAACCACAACCAGGCCGAGCAGGACGACCAGTTCCTGACGAACTTGAGCGGCTTGCAGGGGAAGTTCCAAGTGGCGGATTCGACGCTCAGCAACGTGGTCTCCGTGCTCACGCGCGCGATTTCTATCGGTACGGAAGGCGCTAACGGCACGCTGAGCGCTTCAGACCGCCAAGCCATCGCCGGCGAAGTGCAAGGTTTGCTGAGCCAGATGGTGAGTCTCGGCAATACCACGTACCAGGGCACTTATATCTTTGCCGGCACCGCGGTAACGACGCAGCCCTTCACGCAAGACCCGAATACTCTTGCGGTCACCTACAACGGGAATTCAAATACGACTTCGGTGCAGCTCTCGAACGGCAACTCGACCAACTCCGGCGTGCCCGGAAGCCAGCTTTTCCAGAATGCCGGCGGCAGCGTCTTCGGCGCGCTTCAGGATCTGTACAACTCGCTCCAATCGGGCACCGGAATTGATACCGCCGTGACCGAAGTGCAGAACGCGCTCAACTCGGTAAGCACCCAGCGCGTTTTTTACGGAAATGCCCTGAACCAAATCTCCATGAGCGAGAATTTCCTCAATCAGGACACGGTGAACCTCAGCTCGCAAGAAAACGATTTGGTGGGTGTGGATGCCGCGACCGCCGCTTCGAATCTCGCCCAGGCGCAGACCGCCTACCAATCCCAACTCGCCGCGACCGCAAAAGTACTGAACTTGCCGAACCTCCTCAGCTTCCTGCAGTAATCAGGCTCCGCGTTCTCCGCAATTCCGCAGCGGCCTAATCGTGGTGGTGCATGGTGAAGATTTTGTCGAGCGAGTCTTCGTAGGGATAGACGTGGACCATCCACCCGAAAACGATGGGATGGAAACGGCCACCGGCGGCAGCACAAGCTTCTTCCGTAACGATCGAACCGCGCAGCCCGAATTGAGTCCAATCGGCGCTTCTGAGCTCGCTGCGGGGCGGCAAGCAAAGATTGGTATGCAAATGCCATTGCGCGATGCTGAGTGGGACGCGTTCATCGAGCTGCTGTTCGGTGGCGCGTTTGGGCATGGTGTACATCGCCCCGACAAGTTCGTACCCCGAAGCTGTTTTCCGGTAGAGCAGGGAAGTGGGCTCCGAAGGATCGAAGCGGAAAGCCTCAAGGAAGCCGTTCTTGTAATTCGTGAAGTGGTATTCCGGCTGCGGGATATTGGGCAGAAAGATCTTGTAGCCGTCATTTAGCGCGGAGTGATAGTCCCTGTATTTTGCGATGCCCGCGCGAAGTTCCTTCGCCACTTCTTCGGCGCGTTGAACGTCGCCCGGCGCGATGGGACGCTTCTCCGTCATATACATGTGCGGATTGGAGCCGTGCATGTCGGCCATGTCTTCCATGGCGGCGTGCTCGCTGGCCTTCTCGTCGGACATGTCCATCTGCCCGTGATCCATGTCAGGCATGGCCTGACGGGCGGAACTCGATGGCTCCTGCTGAGCGGGGGGTGCGACGCTGGGTGGATGATGGCCCGGAATAGCGGCGAGTAGGACGGTCACGGCGAAAAGAGTGCCGAGGAAAATCCCCAGCTTCGTCAGAAACTGCAGTGCGGTCTTGCGCGCGGACATGAACTTTCTCCTTCATTGATGATACGCACGGGCACGGACAGGAATTGCGCATCCTTTGTAAGGAAGTGCACAGAGCAAAACTGGCCGCAGGGACAGGAGTGGCGACACAGGAGAAAAAAGGGCGCCATGCTAAACTCCAATCGTGAGCAAAGAAAAGGTCCTGCCGGCAAAGAGCATCCAGGGCGGCCTGGATACTCCGGGCGACAAATCCATTTCCCACAGATACGCGATGCTGGCGGCGCTTGCCTCCGGCACAAGCGAACTTCGCCATTTCGCGGCAGCCGCCGATTGCCACAGCACCTTGGCTTGCATGCGCGCTTTGGGCGCGGAAGTCAAAAAGGAAAAAGATGCAGTAAAAATCACCGGGCGCGGACTGCGCGGTTTGCGCGCTTCGCGCAAGGCGCTGGATGCAGGAAATTCCGGCACGACCATGCGGCTTCTCGCTGGAATCCTGGCGGGGCAAGGATTCGCCTCGAAGCTGACCGGGGATGAATCCCTGCAGAAGCGCCCGATGCGCCGCGTGATGACTCCTCTGCGCGAAATGGGCGCGGAAATTCGCGCGCGCGAAGACAATTTTGCGCCGCTCGAGATTCAAGGTGGGAAACTGCGCGCTATCGAGTACAAAATGCCCATGGCCAGCGCGCAGGTCAAGTCCGCGGTCCTGCTGGCTGGACTTTTTGCCGAAGGCGAAACCACTGTCACCGAACCCGGCCGCACCCGCGATCACACGGAACTCGCTCTGGCGGAATTCGGCGCCACTATTGAAAAAGAAAAACGGACCATCCGCGTGCGCGGCATCGCGGAAAACGGCGGCGCAAATTTGCACCCGCTTTCTGTTGACGTCCCGGGCGATCTTTCCTCCGCGGTCTTTTTCATCGCCGCCGCGTCGTTGCTGCCGAAATCGTCGCTGCTCATCCAGAACGTCGGCCTGAATCCTACGCGCACCGCAATCCTCGATGTGTTCCTGCAAATGGGCGCTTTGATCCAGATGCTCTCTCTGAAAAGCGAACATGGTGAAGTCGTCGGCAATCTCGCCGTGAAGGGCGCGGAACTAAGAGGCGGCGTCATCGAAGGCGCACAGATTCCTCAGGTGATTGACGAATTGCCCATGCTTGCTGCCCTGGGGCCGTACACGGAAGAAGGCATCGAGATCCGTGACGCGGCGGAATTGCGCGTTAAGGAAAGCGACCGCATTGCCGCTCTTGCGGAAAATTTGCGGCGCATGGGCGCCCACGTTGAAGAACGCCCGGATGGCCTGAAAGTCGAAGGCCGGAGCGCGGGAAAACTGCGCGGAGCGGAAATTGATCCGCGAGGCGATCACCGCATCGCCATGGCCTTCGCCGTGGCGGGCTTAGCCGCGGAGGGCCCGACCCTCATTCGCGAAGCGGAGTGTGCCGGCGTCTCCTACCCGTCGTTTTTTGCCGAGTTAAACCGCCTGGCCGATCGGTAGAGATGCTGCCTTTGTCTGTTCGGACGTTACAGAAAACAAAAGAGATGATCAGTTTTCCACAGCTCTGCCGGTTCACAGGTTGTTGCCATGAATTTGGTGTATAATTGCCTTGAAAGACAAAATTCCTCCAGGTTTCGCTCCTTACGTCCCCTGGGCCCCAAAATGCGCTTTGAGAGGTAGCGTCATGGTTCCCTTAGAGAGAATGAGAAAAGAAATCCTTCGCTTGGTGAAAGCACGTCATAATTCCGCGTTCATAGATATTCAAAGAATGTCCGTTCTATACAACATTCCCGAAAGAAAAGTGCGCGAGGAATTGACCAAATTGGCAGACGAAAAAGTCATTCGTTTGGCCGGTTGGGATGGCAAGGGAACCCGCGCGTACACCTCCAGTGGAAACGCCGATGAATTCGTGAATTCCACGCTGAATAGCCATCTGCATGTGGATCTGGTCGAACAGGAAAGTAAGGAACTCTGCCGCAGCGCGAGCGCTTAGCGGCCGTCAGGTGGTTTTGCGCAGAGTGATCGAGCCGTAGCTTGTCCTGAGAATGATTATCGGGCCGCGGCCGGCCCCGTATTTCCCTTCCAGGTGTGTATCCCCGTTTTCATTCTTGTTCTTCTTCAGCGAATCCGACGAAAAATCACTGTCAATATCGCAGGAGTGGCAGTCCGCCTGAATTTCAAATGAAGCCGAGCCCGGAATGCTCAGCGTTATTCCCGCGGAAGAGTTGGAGATATTCACTTCGTCTTTTGGAGGCGAAGAGAACCGAACTTCCACGGAAGCGTCGCGATTTTCCAGGTTGATTCTGCCCGTGGGATTTTCAATGCTCACATCTTTGGAACTGGTGCGAAGCGCGATATTTCCGGGAGCATCCACAATTTCGAGGTTTCCAGGGCCGATCTCCAAGTGGCCGGTAAGCTGGTTTAGGGTCAAGTCAGAGCGCTGCGAAAGAAAGCGCACGCCCTTCGCAATTTTCTCGGCGCGGATGGGGCCAAAAAATTCACCGCTGATGGAGAGACTTCCCGTGGCGTTAATGACTTCCAGTGATCCGCCGACTTCCTTGCCCGAATTGGCAATCTTCACGTCTCCTTTGGTATCGGTGACCTTGATGTCGCCCTTGCGCGCATCCACGGTGACGTTGCCGGTAGTGTCCGAGATATCCATGTCGCCGTTACGGCTCGAGGCGGAAACGTCGTTGCCCGCGTTGGACACACTAATGTCACCGTGAGTGTTTCGCACCGTGACGGGAGACTTCTTGGGCACGACGACGTCCAGATTCAGTCCGATCCGCGTGTCGCCCGAATCGAAACCGGCTGGTTGGACTTCATAGGTATTACCCGTTTGGGAGATCTCGACCGAAACGGGAGCCGCGAGCCTGTTGGCGTCGCCCTGATTCCACGCGTGAACGGTCTTCTGGCCGGAAACGCGGATTTCAGGAACGCCGGAAGTGCGAACCGTGAGATTGCCTTGCCCGGTGGTGATATCCACGCGCGCATTCTGCGGAACAGTTTTCGGAGCAAGATCCACATCGTACGTGAAAGGATTGCCGAGTTGAATCAGGTTGGGAGGGATGCGGCTCTTGATCTCGTCGTAGGTGATGATCCCGCCGGTGAGCGCGAGCAGCGCGATCACCAGGAATACTTCGCCCGGCGTGATCCATCCTCCCGGCTGGCCCTCACGCTGCGCGGACGCGCGCTCCACAATCTTCACCAGCCCCCAAAAAATCAGAAGCAAAGGCCAATAGTGGGTGAGGATGCGCCCGATGGGATATCCGCTGTAACTGTGGAGCAGGAATAGAATGCCGACTGTCAGAAGAACGATGCCGCTGAAAAGGCCGCTGAAGCGCTGGCGTCCACGGGACATTGGCTCTATTGTCCTTGCCCCTGCTGTGGAGGTGTCGGTGCGGGAGCCTGCGGCGCTCGAACGGGCGCCGGATTTGGACTGGGAACCGAATCAGTAACGTGTCCGGTTCGCGGAGCAACGGCTGAAGCCAGCTTGATCAGTCCGATCACCAAGAGGATCACGGGCCACGTATGGCCGAAGGAAAAATAGCCGCCCTGCATTTGCGCCAGCAAAAAGAGAACGCCAATCGTCGTAATGATCGCGGGCCCCATGAAGCTCTCAATCGTGCAGCTCTGGCATCGGCATCGAATTCGATCGCTCATCGAACAGTTCTCCCGGCGGACATCAATTTCCCCCCAGACGCTTGCGGAACATCAGCACGCCCACGGCTATCAAGACCAGAGGCCACAGGCGGGAAAAGTTGAAGAAATCAAAAACGTGAAAATTGGCCAGCAGGAAGATGGCGCCGAGACCGATCAGAATGATCGGACCGACCGGGCGGTTCTTACTCCAGTTTTCAAGCGGATCGGTGACGGTCTCCCCCATGTTCTTGGCTTTTGCCGTGCGCATGGCATCGAAGGCCATGTAGATGAGGAATCCCGCAAGCAAAAGAGCGAGCGCCGTAGTAGGACCATCGCCCATTCCGCTGCTGAGACCTACGATCATGGTCGCGAACACGACCACATGGATCAAAGCCTTGTTGTATTCGCCGTTGTACACTGCGCCGAGCCCGGGGAAAAATCCCAGGATAAATGCGACCGCGGGACTGCTCGTCGAATGCTGTGCGGCGGGAACCGGAATGCCCGACGCCGGCGCGAAATAGGTGGCGCCGGGAGGCGGCGGAGGCGCGGGCGCCGCGTTGACGGGCGGATGTCCCATCACGGTCGCCAAACAATCTTCGCAATAAAGAACGTCGCGAACCGGCCGCACGCACACACCGCACATCGCCTTGCCGCAGTTGCGGCAGTATCCGGTTGCGTCCACGTCAGGATGGACGGCGCATTTCATCGAAGGCTCCTTCCGCCCGGGAACCAAGCGAGCGATCCAGCGAACGCCCCCGCCGCGTCCAAAGAATGAGAGACTCTGGAAGCGCTGAGGAAATTGGCGCCGTAACCGACATCATTGGCTCGATTTTGTTGTTTGGGCGAGCCGGGTTGCGAGCCGTCGGTGCGGCCAGGATCTTTTGGAGGCGCGACTTGCGGCACGGGATTCTGCTCTCCCGGCGGAATCGAATTGTCCTCGCGCAGGCGCGACTGGATCTCGTACACCACGCGCAGATCGCTGACGAACTTGGTGCTGCGCGCGTAAACCAGATGCAACTGGCGATCCGTGTTCCGCACCACGCTGGCGGGAGAAAGATCCGCCAGCTTCGGCTTTCGCCAGGAGAAACCGGAAGTCGTGAGCAGCACCATGATCGTGACGCCCACAGTAAGCGCTCCGTAGGCCAGCCGCGGCGAAGAGAAGCCGCGGATCCATTGCATCGCTCCGGACCAGCCCTTCGCGGTTTTCCGGGGGCCGAGCGTCTGTTCGAGAATGGTGTTTACGAGCCGCGGTGGAGGATCGAAATCCTCCATGGTGTGCATCTTCGTCAGAAGGCGCGAGACGCGGGAAACCAGACCAGTGCAATCCGCGCAAGTATTCACGTGAGCGTCAAAGGCACGCTGGTCCGTCGGATGCAACGCGCCTTCGATATAGTCGCTCAAGCGCTGCTCGATCGTTGCGCAAGTCCAGTTCATCTTCACGCACCTGCCCAAAGCCAACTGCTCTTGCACCATACTGCGAGTGCAATAAAATCTCTCATGACGGTCGTACCCCCATCTGCTGGAGCACGCGCGCCAGCTCGATCCGGCCGCGGTTGATTCTCGATTTTACCGTGCCCTCCGGTACGGCGAGGACGGTTTGAATCTCGCTGTATTCCAATTGCTGCAAGTCCCGAAGAATCACCGCTTCGCGCAATTCGGGAGAAAGCTTCGTCAGCGCGGATTGCACCTGCGAACTCAATTCGCCGAGTAGCGCCTGCTCATCGGGACGCCGCGCCGTGGACTCCTTGTTCTCCACCACCGGCATTGCGTCATCGAGAGAGCCCGTCATGCGGTCGCGCTTGGTCCGGCGGTAATGATCAATCAAAAGGTTGCGGGTAACGCTCGTCATCCAAGTAGTGAATCCGCCGTGCGCAGCCCGGTAACTCGCCAGCGTTCGATACATGCGCAAAAAAACCTCTTGTGACAGATCCTCGGCTTCCGTCCGGTTGCCGGTGAACCTGTAACAGATGTTGTAAATGCGGCGCGTGTGGCGGCGCACAAGCTCCTCCCAGGCCGAGCCATCGCCCTGGAGGCATTGCTGGACCAGTTGGGCGTCCTGCTCCAACGTCTCATCAGCCTCTTGTCCTGCGGCATTTTCCGCTCCGACAATCCTGCCATCGAAGCGGCTCGGCCTGCCATTCTATGGAACGCAAAATGCTCTCGGAAAGTTCCCTTTGGGTGCTAGAACCGGACGTAGCCGTATGGCGGAATCTTACCCATCTCCTCCACCTGAAACAAGCCTTGTCCTTTGAATCATTTGGGGACCCGCGCTTGACGATCTTCGGCGGGGCCAGTAGGCTCTTTCCCTCATGAAGTTTTCGTCGAGGAAACTCCTGACCGTCGGGCTCGGAGTGCTTGCGCTCGGGGTCTTGCTCTATCTACTGCGCGGGGTGCTCCATCTGCGGACGTTCAGTTGGGTGAAGCTCTGGGAAACCATCAGGCACGCCAACCCGCTTTATCTTCTCATCGCGGTCATTGGGATCTATGGCTGCTATGCGCTCCGCGCGCTGCGCTGGCAGGTCTTTCAACGCAACCTTGGCAAGGCCCATTTTGGAAGCATTTACGGAATGACGCTCGCGGGTTTCTCCGCGGTATTTCTGCTTGGACGCGCCGGTGAGCCGGTGCGGCCTCTGCTGCTGGCGCGTGAAGCGAAACATCCGGTCGCGGACGTGTTTGGCATTTGGGTGCTGGAAAGACTGTTCGATCTCGCGAGCACCGCAGTTCTCGCCGCCGTAGGACTGATCGTGTTTGCCGGGCGATCCCCCGGAGGCGAGGGCGCCGGCACTCTCGAGACCGCGACAAAAAGCGCGGGCTCGCTGCTCGCCTTCGGAGTATTTGCAGCCGCGATATTCCTGCTCTACCTGAGGCTTCACGGATCGAGCATGCTGGAACGCAAACTGGAAGGCTGGCGCGGGTCGAGCGGTTGGAGAGGAACGCTCGCGCGCATCGTGCTGGGATTTGTCCGCGGCATTCAGACCATACGCACCTGGGGAGATTTCGTACTTTCGACGCTATACTCGGCAGCCCACTGGGCTCTCGTGGTGGTGATCTATTTTGTGGTGGCGCAAAGTTTCAGCGGAAGGCTCGCCCAGTTGAGCTTCAGCGAAAACATGCTGGTTCTGGTGTTCACGATGGTGGGTTCGGCGGTGCAGCTGCCGGCGGTAGGAGGCGGGTCGCAGGCGCTCACAATATTTGCATATACCAAGATTTTTGGAGTAGAAAGTGAGCCGGCAGTAGCGGCTGCTTTGATCGTGTGGCTGGTTACCTTTGCGGCTTGCAGCCTGGCTGGAGTTCCGCTCCTGATTCGCGAGGGGTTCTCGCTGGGTAAGCTGCGGCAGCTGGCGAAACAAGAAAAGGAAGAGCTTGCTGAGATTGCGGCGGGACCGCAGCATGACGCCCGTCCAGGAGATGCACTCGAGTGAAGTGTCCTTTCTGCGGCCATTTGGACGACAAGGTGATTGATTCGCGCGAAGGGCGCACCGGAGACACCATCCGGCGCCGCCGCGAGTGCCTCAAGTGCGAGCGGCGGTTCACCACGTACGAGCGCATTGACGAAATTCCCTACATGGTGATCAAGAAAGACGGCCGGCGCGAGCGGTTCGAGCGGCAAAAAATTTTGCAGGGATTGCTGAAAGCGTGCGAGAAACGTCCGGTTCCGACGCCAAAGCTCGAAGCCATCGTGGATGAAATCGAAGGCGTGGTCCACGACGCCACGGAACGCGAACTGACCACCACCGAAATCGGCGAAATGATCATGCACCGGCTGAAAAAACTGGATAAGGTCGCCTACGTGCGCTTTGCTTCCGTGTACATGGATTTTAAGGA
>DATJAD010000195.1:0-6801 GCA_035516615.1 Candidatus Acidiferrum sp. | reverse complement strand
GGTGGCCTGGCCGACGCCGCCTTCGATGTCAGCCATGAGATCGGATTTGCGCGGGCCGGTGAGATCCACATCGGCCTGGCCTGCGCCCATATCCACTTCAAGCCGGGTTAGGTTCATGCCGCGAAGCTTGAGATTGTTTTGACCTGCGCCCAAGTCAATTTTCAGCTCCATGGGCACGTCTTCGCTGAGATGGAGATTCCAGGTGTTGTCGGAGGGGCCAATCTGCGGGCCGGAGCTTTCCTGACTGATGGTCAATTCGCCGACGCCGTCTGTGACGTGATATTCGATGCGAGGCTTTTGCCAGGAATTGCTGAAGGAAAAGTCACTTTCGAGGAGATGCGAAGCGCCGCCGTTGATATTGAGCTGGCCGGCGCCCATTTCGACAGAGACGTGCACCATCTTGGCGTTTTGCAAATCAACGGTTTCCGCAGTATGCCCATTGGGCCGGTCGGGCGAACCGAAACGGTGGGCTACGGAGCGGCCATGAAGCACGACCACGACGATGAAAATGGCAAAGGCGAGGATGCCGAGAGTCGAGCCGATCGGAAATCGCCGTCCTGCAGTGTCGCCCTGAGCGGAGTTGCGCCGCCAAGAATCAAACATCAGGCCCAAGCCGACGAAGATCAGGATGAGCGGCCAGTACGTGGCGAAGATGGGATAGGGATCGAAGCCGGGATGCCAATTGGCGTAAAGAAACAGGCCGCCGACCACGACCAGCAAAATGGGAAAGACCAGCGAGGGAGTTCTGTACCCGCGGTCCATGGGCATCACGCACCTCCACATCCATTAGTACGCACGGAAAATGAAAAAAGTTCAGTTGGCCGCCAATTTGTTTGACTCCAAGTTTGCCATGTTTTGGGCCGTTGTGGTTGAGGGCATTTCCGCCAGCGCCAAGCAGATGTGTTACGCTTCGCTTGTTTGCGAGGCGGAAGGATTTGCGATGAGCGGCGCATTTCAACGAATCATCTGGATCGTGCTGGACAGCGTGGGAATCGGCGCGCTTCCGGATGCGGCGGAATATGGCGACGTGGGGCGCAGCACGCTGGGACATATTGCCGAATCGCGAGAGCTGGCGATCCCAAATCTGGTGAGGATGGGACTTGCAAACATCGCGCCCCTGGCGCATCAGACGGCGGAACGCGGTCCGACAGGCGCATATGGAAAAGGAGCGACACATTCTCCAGGAAAAGATACCACCACGGGGCATTGGGAAATGGCGGGCGTGTGGCTGGACCAAGCTTTTCCTGTTTACAAGCATGGATTTCCTGCCGAACTGATTGCAGAGTTTGAAAAACAGATCGGAAGAAAAATCGTCGGCAACAAACCAGCCTCGGGAACGGAGATCATCAAGGAGCTTGGCGAGGAACATGTGCGGACGGGCAAGCCGATCGTGTACACGTCGGGCGACAGCGTATTTCAGATTGCGGCGCACGAGGACGTGATTCCGATCCAGGAACTCTACCGCATGTGCGAGATCGCCCGGAAATTGCTGGACGGACCGCATCGCGTGGGACGCGTGATTGCACGGCCGTTCGCGGGAACACCAGGAAACTTTGCGCGGACGACGCGGCGGCACGATTATGCCGTTGATCCGCCGAAGCCGATGCTGATGGATGTTCTCGCGGAAAAGAAAGTGCCCGTGTTCGGGATTGGAAAGATCCACGACATCTACAACGGCCGGGGCGTGGAAGAATACGTGACAACAGTTTCCAATGCGGATGGAATGAAAAAGATCACCGGGGCTCTCCCCCGACGTCCAGCGGGCCTGATATTCTGCAATCTGGTTGACTTCGACATGTTGTACGGCCACCGCAAGGACGTGGAGGGTTTTGCGAAATCGCTCGAGGAGTTCGACCGGCTGCTCGGAGGTTTTTTGCTGCAACTCGAGAAGAAAGACCTGCTGATGATCACCGCCGACCACGGCTGCGATCCCGATCCGCGATGGGAGACGACGGACCATTCGCGAGAATATGTGCCGATTCTCGCGTATTCGCCGGAAAGTGGGGCGGGGATGAATCTCGGCACGCGCGAAACGCTGGCTGACATGGGGCAAACGGTGGCGGAGAATTTTGGGGAAGCGATTCCCCACGGAAAGAGTTTTCTCGACGCGCTTACAGGGGCCGCGAGAGACTCAATACCCTGAATTTTCAAGTTTAGGCCGCCAAATCCGGCCTTCGGATGTAGAATGGGCGCCGTAAGATCGAGGCAATTCTTCAGTTATTTCAGTTGCCGGTTTTAGCAATCGTGAAAAAACAAAGATCTTCCCGCGAAGAATCGTGTTCTGTCCCAAAAAGGAGAGTAAAGATGTCCCAGTCTCGCCGTGCAATTGCTGTGCTCACCATGCTTGCAATTTGTCTGCTTCTTCCCTGCCTCACATCCGCTAATGGAGATGAAAACTCCACGAGCGAAAAGACGCCGGACGTGTTCGCGCACTTGAAGTTTAGGAATCTCGGGCCGACGGTCGCGGGAGGGCGCGTGTCTGCCGTCGCGGGAATACCCGGCGATCCGAACGTTTATTACGTAGGTGGGGCGGCGGGAGGCGTGTTCAAGACGATGGATGGCGGACTGAAGTGGAAGGCGATCTTCGAGCATGAAGCGACAGCGTCCATCGGTGCGATCGCGATTGCGCCATCGAATCCGAATTTCGTTTGGGTCGGCACCGGCGAAGGAAATATCCGGAACGACGTGATTGACGGCAAAGGCGTGTATTTTTCGCCGGACGCGGGGCATTCGTGGCAGTTCATGGGACTGGCGGAGACGCAGCAGATTTCGAGCATCGCGATTGATCCGCACGATCCCAATACGGTGTTCGTCGCGGCGCTCGGACATTCGTGGGGACCGAACGCGGACCGCGGAGTGTTTAGGACGACGGACGGGGGAAAAAGCTGGAAGAAAGTGCTGTTCGTGAACGATACGACGGGCGCGGCGGATCTGGCGATGGCGCCAGGGAATGGCAAGGTGCTTTTTGCGGCGATGTGGGAGTTCCGGCGGTATCCGTGGGACATGGTAAATGGCGGCCCGGGCAGCGGCGTATATCGCACGACGGACGGCGGCGAAACGTGGACGAAGCTGAAAAAGGGATTGCCCGAAGGACCGGTGGGACGAATTGCCGTGGCGGTGGCGCCCTCGAATCCGGAGCACGTGTACGCGCTGATCGCGGCGAAACACGGAATGCTGTGGCAGTCCATGGACATGGGAGATTCGTGGAGCGAGGTGACGGACAATCATGCACTGGACGTGAGGCCTTTCTACTTTTCGAAGGTGATTGTTTCTCCCGACAACGAGAGGAAACTGTTTTTTCTGTCGTTTAACATGATGGAATCCGAAGATGGCGGCAAGACCGCGCACAATGCCGACCGGGGAGTACATCCGGACCATCACGCTCTGTGGATTGATCCAGCGAATCCGAATCGCATCATCCAAGGACAAGATGGCGGAGCTTATCTGTCCCTGGATGGAGCGAAGACGTGGCGGTTCCTGGACACCATTCCCATCGAGCAGTTCTATCAAGTGGCGATGGACAGCCGAGAACCCTATCGAGTGTGCGGGGGGCTGCAGGACAACAGCGGGTGGTGCGGGCCGTCGTCCGATTTAGGCGGACGCGGCGTATCCGGAGAAGCGTGGTACACGACCGTGGGCGGAGACGGCGAATATGTCGTACCAGCGCCGAGCGATCCGGACATTGTTTATTCAGATTCAGAGGATGGGTCCATCAACCGGCTGGACCTGAAAACGCACCTCATGCGGCATATTGAGCCGTATCTGGACAGCGTGCAGAACATGAAACCCGCGGACCTGAAATACCGGTTCAACTGGACTTCGCCGATTGCCGTTTCCGATAAGGACGCGAACGAAGTCTATCTTGGCGGAAATGTTTTGTTCAAATCCACCGATGGAGGCAAGAATTGGGCGCCGATCAGCGGAGATCTGACGCGGAACGACAAGAGCAAACAGGAAATCGCGGGAGGACCGATCCAGCACGACATCAGCGGCGCGGAGAGTTACGACACGATCCTGTGTATCACGCTGGCGCCGACGGACAATAAGGTGATCTGGGTCGGGAGCGACGATGGGCTGGTGCACGTCACGAAGGATGGGGGAAAAACGTGGAGCAACGTCACGGCGCATGTTCCGGGAGCGCCGGAGTGGGCGCGAGTGTACCAGATCGGCGTTTCGCCGTTCGATGCTGGAACGGCGTACGTCAGCTACGACGCACACATGCTCGATAATCGCGGCGCGTACGTCTACCGGACGGATAATTATGGAGCGACGTGGCAGAAGATCACGAACGGCTTGCCGGCAGGCTCTCCCGTTTACGTGGTGCGGGAGGATCCCAATCAGAAGGGTTTCCTGGCGGCGGGGACGGACACGGGGCTGTATTACTCGGTTGATAGGGGTGATCATTGGACGCAGTTGAAGGCTGATTTTCCGACGGCGCCGGTGTGGGATCTGAAGTTTGCCAAAGAGACTCATGACCTTGTCGTTGCGACTCATGGCCGCGGGATTTTTGTTCTGGACGATATTCGCCCGGTGGAAGAGCTGACAGCAGCAATAGAAGCGGACGACTTTCATGTGTTCACAACTGCGCCGGGGGTGATGTTCCATCACTGGAGAACGGATGAAGGGCAGGGAAACGCGTATTCCGCACCGAATGGCCCGGGCGGTGTGGTGATTGACTATTTCTTGAAGAAAGAAATCAAAGCGACGCCGGAACAAAAGAAGGAACACCAAAGTCCGGTGAAAATCGTGATTGACGACGAGCACGGGGCGACGGTGACCACCGACTATGGACCTTCCGAGGCGGGAATCAACCGTTTTGTGTGGAATCTGCGGTACGAAGGGCCGGTAAATCTCAAATACGAGAAGATGCCGGAAATGAACGAGTACTTCAATCCGAACCGCGGACCGATGGTGGTCCCTGGAACTTACCGAATTTCCCTGACAGTCAACGGGCAAACGCAGACGCAGGAAGCAAGGGTGCTTGCCGACCCGAACCTGACGATCGAGCCTGCGATCTTTGAAGCGCAGACCAGAAGCGGGTTGGAGGCTCGCAATGACGTGAGCGCGGTGAATGAAATGATCAACCGCATTGACCTGATCAACAAACAGATCGGCGATTTCGACGCCATGGTGCAAAGCAGCCAGGACAAGGCCCTGCAGGCAAAATACAAGCCGCTGATCGAACAGGGAAAGGAATTGACCAAGAAGCTGAGCGCCGCCAAGGATGAAGTGCTCGCGCCGGGAATCCAGAGGGACGTGGCCGAGGACGATCTTCACGAACTGCAGCGCCTGCAAAGCGAGCTTGCAGGAATGGCTTACGAGGTCTCGGGATCCTTCGGGGAGATGCCTTCCCCCATCGTGCTGGACGAACTGCACAAACTGGAAGGCGAGCTCAACGGGCACTTGAAGTCATTCAACGAGCTGCTCAAAACAGACGTCGCAGCGTACAATAAAAAAGCGGAAGCGGAAGGAGCGCCGACGGTCTATGAAGGCGCTCCTGTAGAAATCAAGGCGGCGATGGGCAAGTAGAGCGGGCGCGGTCTAAGCCAAAGCACAGCCGCGCTGCATCAACAGACAGCACAAATCAATCGCCGCCGCCGGACGCGGAGGACTCAGACCCGCCCGGCGCGTAATAGCCGTTGCGGGTGCGTGCGACGAGCTTTCCGTAACCATGAGGAGGAATGACCTCGACTTGTACGGTGCGATAGGTGCCGTCCTTTTTCGCGTTGGTAGGATAGTAGCCGAGCGTGTACTGATCGCGAATATCGTGGGCGACCTGGAGGCAGATGGTGTGCACGTCGTCCACATCTTCCGGAAAGTAGGACATGCCGCCAGAAGCCGCGGAGATTTCCTTCAGCGCGCGAGTGGCTCGCTTGCGGCTCCTCTTGTCCTCATCGCTGAAAAGGCCAATGGTATAGATGACCACGTTGGTCTTCTGAATTTCGTGTACGGTTTTCTCGAGCGAGTTGCGGCTGATGTTGTCTTCGCCGTCGGTAACAACGAGGAGGACTTTTTTGTCCTTAGTCCCTTTTTTCAGGTGGTCTAGGGACCCAATAATCGCGTCGTAGAGAGCAGTGCTTCCACGGGCGTCAATTCTTTCCAGCGCTTCCTTCAGTTCAGGAATGCTGTTGGTGAAGTCCTTATCCAGATCGAGATAGAAATCGTCGTTGAAATTCACAACAAAGACCTGGTCCTGGGGATTGCTGGTCTGAACGAGGGTCAGAGCGGCCTCATTCACGCGCGGACGCTTGTCACGCATGCTTCCGCTATTGTCAATGACCAGCCCCATGGTGACGGGGACATCTTCCTGCTTGAAGACAGAAAGCTTTTGTTCGACTTTGTCCTCGAAGACTCGAAAATTGTTTTCCTTGAGGCCGTCCACAAATTTCCCGCGGTCGTCCATTACGGTGGTGTGCAATACAACGAGGTTGACGTTCACCTTGATCGCGCCGCCCTGCTGATCTGGTCTGGCTCCCGGGGCCGAAGGCGGAGGGGGTTGGGCGTTGGTGACCGGAATCGGATTCTGAGCGTGCGTTGCGGCGGGGCACAACAAAGCCGAAACCATCAGGAATAGGAAAGGTGAGACCAGGAGGGCAACGCGCGGGCACGCGGACCTAATGGCTCGGAGCGTAGTAGCCCGTTTTTGCGTAAACCGTGAGAGGCGGAAGACCCTTCGGAGTGCGCAGCTTAACCTTGATTTTGCGCCAACGTGCATCGTGCGCTTTATTGCTCGGATGATATCCCAGGACATATTGGTTGCGCAGCTCCATGCCAATCTTCGTGGCAATGTCCGGAAGATCC
>DATJAD010000194.1:0-6984 GCA_035516615.1 Candidatus Acidiferrum sp. | reverse complement strand
GGGCGGCGCTGATAGCAAGCAAATGAGCCCTGGCCGAGCCGGGGCGGAGGAACACGAATGGCCAGCGTAGAAGAACGCGTGAAGCAGATTATCGTCGAGCAACTCGGCGTGGATGAAGCGGAAGTGACGCCGACCGCGTCGTTCGTGGACGACCTGGGCGCCGATTCGCTCGACCAGGTGGAATTGGTGATGGCGTTTGAAGAGGCGTTCGGCATTGAAGTGCCGGACGAGGACGCCGAAAAGATGACCACGGTGAAAGACGCCGTCGAGTATATCGAGAAGCATGCCAAGGGAAAGTAACCGCCCTCGATCCCACGGGCATCTCAAATCAACAGGAGTAATGGAACGTTGAGTCGCCGAGTTGTCGTTACGGGCGTTGGCCTGGTCTGCGCGCTGGGAATCGGCACGGAGGAAAGCTGGAAGAACCTCGTGGCCGGAGTCAGTGGGATCAGCTTAATCACGAGTTTTGACACCACGGGCTTCGACTGCAAAATCGGCGGGGAAGTGAAGAATTTCGACCCGTTCCAATGGATTGAGAAAAAAGAACTGAAAAAAATGGGGCGGTTCATCCAGATCGCGCTGGCGGGAGCGGATTTCGCGGTGAAGCACGCAAACTGGAAGCCGGAAGATTCGGATCTCGACGAAGTTGGCGTGTACATTTCCTCGGGAATCGGCGGATTCGACATCATCGAGCGGGAACACGGCAAGCTGCTCTACGGCGGGCCGAACAAGATTTCGCCCTTTTTTATTCCATCGGCGATCGTGAATTTGGCGTCGGGGCATGTTTCCATCCGTTACGGAGCGAAGGGGCCGAATTCGGCGACGGCGACGGCCTGTTCGGCTTCTGCCCACGCCATCGGCGATTCATTCAAGATCATCGAGCGCGGCGCCGCGGAAATGATGATCTGCGGCGGCACGGAAGCCACGGTTACGCCCATGGGCATCGGCGGCTTCGCGTCCATGAAAGCGCTTTCCACCCGCAACGACGATCCCGCCACCGCGAGCCGGCCTTTTGATGCGGATCGCGACGGCTTCGTGGTCGGCGAAGGCAGCGGAATTTTGATTTTGGAGTCGCTGGAGCACGCCACGAAACGCAATGCGCCGATCCTGGCGGAGATCGTGGGCTATGGCATGTCCGGTGATGCGTATCACATCACGCAGCCCGCGGAAAACGGCGACGGGGCCTATCGTGTGATGAAAGCGGCGATCAAGGACGCCAAGGTGACCGCGGAGGACATCAGTTACGTGAATGCGCACGGAACCTCAACGCCCCTCGGAGACGTGATCGAAACGCGGGCCATGAAGAGGCTGTTTGGCGAACGCGCCATCAGTAAGAAATTGCCGGTGAGCTCGACGAAATCCATGACGGGACATCTTCTGGGCGGCGCGGGAGGGCTTGAGGCGGGAATCAGCGTCCTGGCGCTGCGAGACCAAATTCTGCCCCCGACGATCAATCAATTCACTCCCGATCCGCAGTGTGATCTGGATTACATACCGAACGTGGCCCGAAAGGCTACTGTGGATTACGCGCTGTCCAATTCGTTTGGCTTCGGCGGAACGAATGCCGCGCTGATTTTCAAGCGCTGGACGGGGAAGTAACGCAAGGATTTTTCGTGGCGCCGGACGCTCCGCCGGCGCGCAAAGCCGTGGAATAAGAAGCCGGTATTCTTGCCGGCCGAATTCGTGCGAGAAGGAAAATTCCCGTGAAAATCATCGTGTGCATCAAACAGGTCCCGGCAAAGGATGCGCCGCTGGCCATTGCCGGAAATTGGATCAAGGAATCGGATATCGGCTTCGAGATGAACGAGCCGGACAGCTACGCGCTGGAAGAGGCCTTGCGCTTGAAAGAAAAGCACGGCGGCGAAGTGATCGCGCTTTCGATGGGTCCGGAGCGCGTGAAGCAGACGATCAAGGAAGCGCTGGCGAAGGGCGCAGACCGCGGAATTCACGTGGCGGACGACAATTTCGCGCAGCTTGATCCGCTGGGATCGGCAAAGGCGCTGGCGGCGGCCATCCAAAAAGAAAATGCCGATTTGATTTTGACGGGATTGCAGAGCGATGACCAGGGATTCGGGCAGACTGGCGTGCTGCTCGCGGCGCTGCTGGACCGGCCGCATGCGACGATCATCATGCAGATTGAAGTGCAAGACGGAAAAATGAAGCTGAAGCGGGAACTGGAAGCTGGATGGTTCCAGTGGATGGAATGTCCGCTGCCCGCGGTGCTCTCGATACAATCCGGGATCAACAAAGTACGCTACGCTACGCTGAAGGGCATTATGGCTGCAAAGAAGAAAGAGATTGCGACAGTGCCGAGCGCATCACTGGGAGCGGCTAGCGAGCCGACGCAGCGCGTGGGAAAAATTTACGTGCCAGTAAAGACGAAGAAAACGGAGTTCCTGACTGGAACGCCCAAGGAAGTCGCGGCAAAGCTGGTGGAAAAGTTGAAGTTTGAAGCGCGGGTGATCTAGCCATGAAAATCCTCGTAATCACGGAACATAGGCAGGGGAAGTGGAACAACGCGAGTTTTGAAACGCTCGCCGCGGCGCAGCAGATTGCCGGCGATACTTCAAGCGCGGTAAGCGGGCTGGTGATCGGCAAAAATGTTGCCGGGCTGGCGGATGAACTCGCAACGAAGAACGTGGCGGAAGTCCTGCTCGTCGAGCACGATCTGCTTGAGACGTATACGCCGGATGGATATTGCATTGCGCTGAAGCAGACGATCGAAGCGGCGAAACCGGATCTGGTGCTCTTCCCGCATACCTATCAGGTGCGGGATTTTGCGCCTAAGCTTGCCGCGATGCTGGGCAAGGGTATGATCGGTGACTGCATCGGCTATCGCAGCGAAAGCGGAAAACTGGTCTTCGTGCGGCAGATGTTCCAGGGAAAGACCGCCGCAGACGTGACGTTTCAGGGCGCAGGGCCGTGGTTCGCCTCGTTCCAGTCCGGAGCCTTTCGGGCCGATCTCGTCGCTGCGCATTCTTCCGGCAAAGCACCCGTGAACAAGATCTCCGTGGTATTGAAGCCGGAGCAGATTCGCACCAAGCCGCTGGAACTTTTCCGGGAAGCAAAATCTGCCGTAGATCTGACGCAGGCGCCGTTGATCGTCTCCATCGGGCGGGGAATCAAAGCGCCGGAAAATATTCCGCAGGCGGAGGCGCTAGCCAAAGCATTGGGCGCGGAAATCGCAGCTTCGCGGCCAATTTGCGACGAAGGCTGGCTCCCGATGGAAAGGCAGATCGGCAGCTCGGGGCAGACCGTCGCGCCGAAGTTGTATCTGGCGCTGGGAATCAGCGGCGCAATTCAGCACGTTGTGGGCATGAAAGGCGCGCGCACAATCGTGGCCATCAACAAGGACCAGAACGCGCCGATCTTCGAAATTGCGGATTATGGCGTCGTCGGCGACATCTTCGAAATCATGCCCGCACTGACCGAGGAGCTTCAGAAGGCCAGGAGTTCCTGAAGGAAACTCCTCGGACCTTTGCACGACGCGCAAATAGTGTGTTTCCGTCACTCAAATATCCCGGAACTGTCTCTGTTAGAATCTGAAGTAACATGACGGTGGAACGCGAACAACTCGAAGCGGACGTATTGATCGTGGGCGCGGGACCAGCGGGTCTTTCCTGCGCGCTGCATCTCGCGAATCTAATTAGGAAACACAACGAAACAAGCGGGAAGCCGGAATTATCTCCAGAAAATATTTACGTTCTGGAAAAAGGCCGCGAGATCGGCGCGCACCAACTTTCCGGCGCGATCATGAATCCGAAGGCGCTCGCGGAACTGGTTCCGGAATTCGAAAAGTCGGCGCCGCTCGACACGCCAGTGACGGATTCGGCGGCGCTGCTTTTCACCAAGAACTCCTCATATCGTTTTCCCATTACTCCGCCGCCCTTTCAGAACAAAGGAAACTATGTCGTTTCGCTGAACAAAATCGCAAAGTGGCTCGGCGGACTCGTGGAAGCCGCTGGTGTGAATGTTTTCAAGGAATTCGGCGGCGCGGAGCTTGTGTACGCGGGCGACGGCGTCGGCGGCGTCATCACTGAGGATAAAGGCCTTGACAAAAATGGCAAACCCAAGGACAACTACACGCCCGGCTATGAACTGCGCGCGAAGGTGACGGTGCTCGCGGAAGGAACGCGCGGCTCGCTGACGAAACAGCTTGTGGCCAAAAAGAAGCTCGACAACATCAATCCGCAGAGCTACGGAATCGGCATCAAGGAATTGTGGGAAGTCCAGCCGGGGCGCATCGCGCCCGGCTACGTGGCGCACACGCTGGGCTGGCCGGTTCCGAACGACATGTACGGTGGCGGCTGGATTTACGGTCTTTCGAACAATCGCATTTCGATCGGGCTGGTGATTGCGCTCGAGTACGCAAATCCGCAGTTCGATCCCCATGCCGCGTTTCAAACCTGGAAGACGCACCCGTTCCTGAAAAAGCTGCTGGAAGGTGGAAAGCTGGTGCGTTATGGCGCGAAGTCGCTTCCCTACGGCGGCTGGTATGCCATGCCAAAGAATAGCGTGGACGGTGTGCTGATCATCGGCGATTCCGGGAGCTTTCTGGATTCGCAGCGGCTGAAGGGTATTCACCTGGCGATGAAGAGCGGCATGATCGCGGCGGAAACGATTTTCGAGGCGCTTAAAACGGGTGACCATGCGCAAAAAACTCTGGGCGCATTCCAGAAAAAGGTCGAGCAGAGCTACATCAAGAGCGAGCTTTGGAAAGTGCGGAATTTTCATCAATCGTTCCAGCACGGAATGCTTCGCGGATTTGTTCACACGGCGATCCAGCAGATCACTGGTGGGCGCGGGTTGATTGATCCGATGCGCGCGGAAGCTGGTTACCTGCACTACAAAAAAACCAACGGGCGCGCTGCTCCCGAAAGATTCAAAGGCGACGGCACGCTCACATTCGACCGGCTCACGGACGTCTATCATTCCGGGACGCGCCACGAAGAAGATCAGCCATGCCACTTGCACGTGAGTGATTTCAGCATTTGCGCGACGAAATGCGCGGAAGAGTACGGCAATCCGTGCCAGTATTTTTGCCCCGCCGCAGTTTACGAAATGGCGCAGGAAAAAGACGGAGTGCGGCTGAAGATCAACGCCGCAAATTGCGTGCATTGCAAGACGTGCGACATCGCCGATCCTTACCAGATCATTGATTGGGTCGTGCCCGAAGGCGGCGGCGGTCCGAATTACGAAGGGATGTAGAGCGTCGCGCGAAGCCCGCAGAAACGCTCAGTTCGGCAAAAGGCCGTAAACATCAATTTCGCCGCGAACGGTGGGCGAGTTTGTTGTTGTGTCATTGCCACGCGTAGGAACATAGACTTTCCCGTTCGCCACCGTCGGAACCGTGAATTTCACAGCGTCGCCCGCGGTATTGCCGCTTCCTTGCGAACTGTTCCACAATTCGGTGGCGAGATTGTTGGCGTCGTAGGCGTGCAGCACCGCCGGGCCGCCCGAGGAACAATTATTGCTGTTTGATCCGCAGCTATTGGAGTTGATGACCCACACGATTCCATTTGTCATTCCGTTCGAGGATATCGAGGGGGTGGCGCCCGGGAAACCGTAGCTGGCCGAGGAGGACGATCCCGGCGTGGTGTTGAACATCCCTGTGGAAGGATTGAGCGCGTAGGCACTCAAATGTTGGCCAACGGGAGTAATGTACAAAGTATTATTCCAGAAGGCTGGCGTTGAAAAAATGCCGCTGCCGCTGGAAAACTCCTGGACAACTCCTCCGTCGTTAGCGGCGTTTTTGCCCAGGTTGTCGCGGTTGAGCACGTAGAATTCTCCCGCGAATCCTGCGCCTTTTCCCCCGCCTACCAGCAAATGTTGATGGCCGGCCGGGGCGGAGGGCAGATCAATCAGCACGACCGCGCCGCCGGAGCCGAGATCCAGGTCCGACGCATCCAGGCTTGCTTGGTTCGATGGCGTGAACCAATCGCTGAGCGATAGGCCGGAAGCTGTGCTTAGCTTGAGAAAACTATCGCCAAAATCGTCTACGCCGTCGTAGTCGCCGTTTCCCGTGATCAAATACAAATTGTTGGAAGCATCGGCTGCGGGGGCGCCGCCGGCCATCCAGATGCCGCCTTCGCGGCCATTTGGGGAATCGTTGTAGGTTCCCACGCGCGCGAGCGAAGACGCGCTAAAGCCAAGAACCCATCCGTGATACGGCTGATTGTCTCCGTGGGATGCCCAGGAAGCGTAAACGACGCCGTTCACAAGGGCCAGTGCGGGGCGCTGATTGAGCCGCAGTGGGCAAAACGGGACGTTGCCGTTCGTGCTGGGGCAACTGCTATCCCCGGTGTCGCCCGTGCCCGGAACGGTGATGGAGGAAGTAAGATCCACGGGACTGTTTGCGCGTTCACTGCCGTCCACCAAATTCAAAGCATGTAAGCGCTGATGGTAGACGCCGCCGGGAGACGTTTTTGTCTTCGTCACGAGGTAGGCGGTATTCGTCGAGGGGTCAATGACAGGCGTGCCGAGAATTCCGATGTCGGGATAGATATCCGCCGTTCCCACATCTGACGATGAGCCGTACGTTTCGCCGCTGGGAATGAGAGTCTTCGACCAGTAGGTCACGCAGGGGCTCATGTCCGCGTCGAAGAGATACGCGGTGTCGCGCATGGATACGGCGAGGATGACGTTGTGCTTCGCCGAGCCAATCGTGAGATTCGCCACCCACAGCGGCTGAGCATAGACCGCCCCATCCATCGTGCAGGAAAACAGCTTGCCAAACGTTGCCGTCGAAACATTGCTGGTGTTAACAGCATATTCCTGCGTATTGGCGCCATCGCGCGAGAGATCGTTGTGGTAGGTGAAGACTCCCGCCAGATTCGTGACTCCGATCGTTGCCGAAGCGCTCTTGCTTACATCGGCTTTGCTTGTGGCCGTGATGGTCACCGAACCTGCTGTTCCCGGCGCCGTGTAGGTGACCGGAGTTCCCGAGGCGCTGGAGGAAGAGGAAAACGAACCGCCTCCCGTCGC
>DATJAD010000193.1:0-39543 GCA_035516615.1 Candidatus Acidiferrum sp. | reverse complement strand
CAACTGCCGTTTGGGCAAGGCCAAAAATGGCTAACGGACAAGGGAAATTTTGTAAACAAACTAATAGGCGGATGGCAGGTGAGCGGGCTGATTCTTTATACGAGCGGCCAGCCGTTCCACATCGGGATCAATGAGCCGTTTTATCCGATCTGGGGCAGCTTTTATCCAAACTTCAACTCCAGCGGCGCCAAAGCCGCCGATCTAAAAGGATTCTCCGGAGCAGCCGCGGCGGCGCCAAATTCCACCTACTACTATCCGTACTTTCCGACTTCTGTTGCTAGCTCGCCGGTGAGCTTTGATGGATCCGTCGTGGCTCTTGGATCCGGAGAGGCCTACGACGGTGCTCTGCGCTGCCCAGGACAGGCCAACGAAAACGCGAGCCTGCTGAAGTATCTTTCCTTCGGCGAGGGCGGAAAATATCAACTGTCCATGCGCGTGGAGTTCTACAATCTTTTCAATCGCCACACCTACAGCATTCTCGGATGCGGCGGCTCTCAGACAAATGTCGCCAACCCGTATACTAATAGCGACGCGAACTTCGCGGCGGTCACGGGCGTGAACAGCAGCCCGCGGACCGGCCAGTTCGGCATCCGCTTTACGTTCTAACGCGAACGGCGCTCACGGGACGATTCGCTGTGTAGCGAATTGCACCGGTGCTTCCAAGTGAGCAGCCGATTATGAATACTGGCTAGCCAGATGACGGAGAACAGTTGTGGTACCAGGGCGGGCTGCTTTCACCCGGCCGATCTCATGAAGCACAAATCCACCGTTGATCCAGCAAAGACCGTTCGACTCACAATGTTGTGGCTCGCGATTGGCTGGCTGGGGGTGACGGCTTATGCGGCGGCGGGGCCAATCGCAACGCAATACTACGTTGATGCCAGAGCGGGGAATGACGGCAATAGCGGCACGAGCCCGGAGACGGCGTGGAAGACGCTGGAAAAAGTGAATGCGACAACATTTCAGCCCGGGGACAAAATACTGTTGAAATCGAGCTCCGTTTGGCATGGGCAGCTGTGGCCCAAAGGTTCGGGAGTGGAAGGTCATCCGATCATCGTGGACATGTACGGGGACGGCGTGAAGCCGGTGATCAGCGGCGATGGCCTGGCGGAGGATGCAGTTCTGCTGAAGAACCAAGAGTATTGGGAGATTCAAAATCTGGAGATCACGAACCGGGGACAAACGCGCGGACTTCGACGCGGCGTTCACGTGGATCTCGAGAATTACGGGGATGCTCATCATATTTATCTTCGATCGCTGACGGTTCACGACGTGAACGGGAGTGACAAGGTAAAGATCAACGGCGGAATTTTCTATACATCGTCGGGAGACAAAAAGCCGAGCCGGTTTATTGATCTGCGGATCGAGAACAACGAGATCTACCACGTGGACCGGAGCGGAATTTTCGGCTGGGCGGATTCGTGGGTGCGGTCGAAGTGGAATCCGAGTCTTAAGGTCGTTGTGCGCGGGAACGAGCTTTACGATGTCGGCGGCGACGGAATCGTGGTGGTCGCTACGGACGGGGCGATTGTGGAGCACAATGTTGTTGGCCATGCCAATCAGCGCTCGGAGGGTTACAACGTGGGAATTTGGGCCTGGAGCGCGGATAATACGCTGATCCAGTTCAACGAGGCTTACGGAACCAAGGGGCAGCGTGATGGAGAAGGCTTTGATTCGGACTGGAACAGCCGCAACACGGTGATTCAATACAACTACAGCCACGACAATGACGGCGGTTTTGTTCTGATCTGCAACGACGGATCGCAAAGTCCCGCGAACAGCGCGGGGAATACGGGAACCATCGTGCGTTACAACATCAGCAGGAATGACCGGACGCGGGGCATCACCGTCACGGGGCCGGTGAAGGACAGCCTGATCTACAACAACACGATTTATGTGGGCCCCGAGCACGATGTGAGCCTGTTGTTGCTGGCCGACTGGCAAGGATGGGCGGACGGAACGTTTCTTTACAACGACATTTTCTATGTAGCGGGTTCGGCGCAGTTCGCTTACGGCGTCTCGCGCGACCCGGATGGCGCGTACCATACGGCACCCGGCTCTGGCCCGAGCAGCCACACTGCTTTCGATTCCAACGTCTACTTCGGTCACGTCGCTCCAGAGACGGATGCCAACGCGTCAACTGCCGATCCTCGCTTTGTTTCGCCGGGAAGCGGGGGGACGGGCCGTTCTTCACTTTTGGGTTACCAATTGCGCCCGGATTCGCCCGCTGCAAGAAACGGAAAACAGATCGAGAACAACGGAGGGCGCGATTTTTGGGGCAGACCAGTTCCATCTTGCGGAGGAATCGCTCGAGGAGCTTCACAACCGGAAAGATGCCAAGGTGACGCGAAGTAGTGTGTTGCTGGGAGAGTTGAAAGCGGACGAAACGCCGCAAGGGAAACAGGACGAGTTGAGAAAATGCCGCCGATGAATATCCGCGAGATCGCCAAGAAGGCCAAGGTTTCAACGGCCACGGTGTCGCGAACCATCAACCGCATTCCGACCGTGCACCCCCAGCTGGCGAAACGTGTCTGGAAAGTCGTGGAAGAGCTCGGCTACGTGCCGAGCACGCAGGCCAGAGCATTGGTCTCCGGCAAGAGCCGCATCTTCGGATTGATTGTTTCTGAAATTACGAACCCATTTTTTCCGGAAATCGTGCACGTGTTCGAGGACATCGCGGTTCGCCATAACTATGAAATTCTGATGACGTCCACGGTGCACGACCCGGAGCGCATGAAAACCGCGGTGCGAAGGCTTCTGGAACATCGCGTGGAGGGAGTCGCCGTTCTGACGTTCGGCATGGAGGAATCGCTTCTCGATGACTTGAAACTGCGCAATGTGCCGCTGGTCTTCGTGGACGTCGGCCCGGCGCGCCCGCGAGTGAGCAATATCCGCATTGACTATCTTCACGGCATTCGGCAGGCCGTGCAGCATCTCGTAGCCTTGCGGCACGAAAGAATTTCGTTTATTACCGGCCCCTTGGAACTGAAGTCCGCCGTGGCCCGGCGGGATGCCTTCTTCCAGTCCATGAAGGAATTGGGGATGCAGGTGGACGCCGAACTAGTCGTGGAAGGCAATCATTCGCTGGAGGGCGGCGAGAGGGCGCTCGCGAGGCTGCTGAAGCTCAAGTCACCGCCAACAGCGGTTCTTTGTTCAAACGACTTGACCGCAATCGGGGTGATGCGCAAGAGCTACGCGGAGAAAGTTTCAATTCCCGAGGAACTGTCCGTGGTGGGCTTCGACAACACGCGCTTCTCGCAATATATTTTGCCGCCCTTGAGCACGATAGAAATGTCGCAAGCGGAGATAGGCAGGCTGGCCTTCCAGGCCCTGCTGAACGATGTTCAGCGCGAGCAACCCAACGCGCAGGGGACAGAGTACCAGCTGAAAACGCATTTTATCCTGCGCGACTCGACGGCCATGAATTCGCGGATGGCCTCGCGCGCCGCGATTGATGCTACGGGGGAGTAGGAAATTCGGAGTTTTCGCAGCATCTATCGCAGTGACGCCACACTGGGGGGCACTTCCATGGACCTTGTCAGGAATCCGGCAAGCCTTCGGATGAGCAGAAATTATTCAGATTTTGTTCCCCGCATTCCGGGAATTCTGGCACTGGCTTTTTTGTCCTTGTTTTCGGCGCTCTCTGCTTCTCCGCAGACTACGCCGCCCTTCCGGCCGGACCAGATGGACACCATCCTTTATGGTGTTGCCTATTATCCGGAATACCTGCCTTATGACCGGCTGGACCAGGATGTGCAGCTCATGCAGAAGGCCGGCATCAATGTGGTTCGCATCGGCGAATCCAGCTGGGGACTGTGGGAACCGCAAGACGGCAAATTTGAATATGCCTGGATGGACCGCGTCGTGGCGCGCCTGCATGCGGCGGGCATTCACATCATTCTGGGGACACCGACGTATTCCGTTCCCGCGTGGATGTACAAGGAACATCCGGAGATCGTGGTTACGAGGCTTGGCGGGCAATATCTGTACTACGGATTGCGGCAGAACACGGACCTGATGAACCCGACGTACCGGTTTTACTGCGAACGCGTCATACGCAAGATCCTGGAACACTATAAGGACAATCCCGCGATCATCGGCTACCAGATTGACAACGAAACCTCATCGGCGGGCGCCGCGAATCATGATGTGCAAGTTGGCTTCGAGGAGTATTTGAAGACCAAGTTCAAGAGCGTGGACACGCTCAACAAGATTTGGGGATTGAACTACTGGGGTCAGCGATTGAATGACTGGACCGAACTGCCACCGCGCGACGGCATCCTCAACCCGGGCTGGAAACTCGAATGGGAACGATACTCGCAATGGGAAACGACGGACTTTCTGGCGTGGCAAGCGAGCATCGTGCGCGAATACAAGCGTCCCGACCAGTTCATCACGCACGATTTTGCCGGTCCGCCCCGGCCAGAAGTCAACGAATCCGATGTTGTGAAAACGCTGGATATTGCGGCGGCAAATCCGTATCACGGCACGCAGGACCAGTTCGACGGCGAAACTTCCTCTTTCGTGGGCGATTACACGCGCTCGTTGAAGAAAACCAATTACCTGATTACGGAAACCAACGCGGAGGCTATCGGGTGGGACTCGAAGGATCAGTTCCCGCCGTACGATGGCCAGTTGCGGCTGGACGTTTACACGCACATTTCATCCGGCGCGAACATGGTCGAATACTGGCACTGGCACTCGATTCACTATGGACAAGAAACTTATTGGAAGGGCGTGCTTGGACATGATCTGGAGCCCGGACGTCCTTACCGAGAAGTCAGCCGAACGGCACACGAACTCGAAAAAATCGGGCCGGAGATCGTGGATCTCCAGAGAAAAAACCAGGTGGCCATTCTCTATAGCGACGATTCCTACTATGGGATCGAGTTCATGAAGTTCAGCGATCGCGTGAATTACCGCACAATCCTGCGGCAGATGTATTCCGCGCTTTATCACGCCAATATTGGGGTGGATTTCGTCTTTCCGGACAGCACCAACCTTTCGGACTACAAGGTTATCGTTGTTCCTCCGCTGTACATCGCAAGCGATGCATTGCTGAAGCGGCTCTCGGATTACGTGCGCTCGGGAGGAAACCTCGTGGTCGCGTTCAAGAGCGGCTTTTGCAACGAATATTCCACGGTGCGTTGGGAGATGGCGCCGGGCCCACTACGCGAAGCCGCTGGCTTACACTACCAGGAATTCTCAAATCTTCGCCAGCCGCTTGAGCTGAAGGGGGATCCTTTTCACGCGGCTGCGGGGAACGAAGTTTCCGACTGGGCGGAAATGTTGATTCCGGATACGGCGCAGCCGCTCGCTTATTACGACCATCCCTTTTTCGGAAAATATCCCGCCATCACGCGCAACTCCTTCGGCAAAGGTACGTTTACCTATGAGGGGACGGTGCTCAGCGACAAATTGCAATCGGCGGTTCTCCTGGATGTTTTGCAACGAGCGAGCCTGACGGGACCGGACCAAACGCTGCCTTCCAGCGTGAGGGTGAAGCATTCCGTCAGCCGGAGCGGAAAGAATGTGCACTTCTACCTGAATTATTCGAGCGATCCGCAATCCGTGAGCTATTCCTACGACGCGGGAACCGACTTGCTCACAGGCAGCGCGGTGAGTCACTCGCAGACCATTCTGCTAAAGCCATGGGACGCAGCCATTATCGAGGAGAAATAGGAACCGATGTGTTCACGAATTCCCCAAGGAAAGACGAGCTCGTTTCTATGTTTGTTCTTTGCCTTATTCCTGGCGTTTTGTGGTTCGTCTTCAGTTGCGCAGACGGAGAAGGTTTCGCAGGCGGAGGTCGAAAACCGGGTTGATGCAATTCTCGCAAAGATGACGCTCGAGGAAAAAATCAGCCTCATCGGTGGCACAAAGACCTTCTATATACAGGCGATCCCGCGACTGGGTCTGCCGGCTTTGCGCATGTCCGACGGCCCCCTGGGTGTGCATGATTATGGCCCGACAACCGCCTATCCGGCTCCGATTGCGCTTGCCGCTTCCTGGGACACGGATCTGGCACGGCGCGTAGGCGTCTCGATGGGGCGGGATGCACGAGCGCGCGGCGTCAATTTCATTCTTGCGCCGGGGATGAATATCTATCGCGCGCCGATGAACGGGCGCAATTTCGAGTACCTCGGCGAAGATCCCTATCTGGCTTCGCGTATTGCCGTCGGCCTCGTTGAGGGCATTCAAAGCCAGGGAGTGATCGCGACAGCCAAACATTTCGTGGCGAACAACGAAGAGAACGGCCGCCTGGATCACAGTTCGGAAGTGGATGAGCGCACACTTCGCGAAATCTACCTTCCGGCCTTCGAGGCTTCCGTCCGCGAGGGCCACGTCGGCGCTCTGATGGATGCATACAACCTGGTCAATGGCGTGCACATGACCGAAAACGAGCACCTGAACGTGGATGTCGCTAAGAAAGACTGGGGCTTTGATGGGATCATCATGTCCGATTGGGGCGCCACCCACGACGGTATTGCCGCAGCCAACGGCGGGCTCGATTTGGAAATGCCTTCGGGGGCTTACATGAACGCCGCTACGCTCCTGCCCGCAATTCAAAAAGGCCTCGTTTCCGAAGCGACGATTGACGACAAGGTACGCCGCATTCTGCGCAAAGCCATTCAATTCGGTTTTTATGACCGACCTCAAACCGAGCCCTTTATTCCGCTTTACAGCCAAGAAGGCAGGAAGATAGCCCTGGAAGAAGCGCGGAGCGGTATGGTGCTCCTCAAGAACGAGAATCATTTTCTGCCTCTCGATAAAGACAAAATCAAAACGCTGGCGGTGTTTGGTCCCGACGCTTATCCGGCGGTGGTGGGCGGTGGCGGCAGCTCGCTCACCAAGCCGTTCAATGACGTCAGTTTCCTTGAAGGAATCGGCAATTATCTTGGACCGAAGAAGCGAGTGTTGACGGTGATGCAAACGCCCGACGCCGGAGCGATCGCGAATGCAACACAGTTCACTACTTCACCTGGCGGTTCGCCCGGCCTCACTGCCGAGTATTTCAACAACGAGGATCTCAAGGGCGCTGCCGCGCTGACGCGCACGGACGAGCGCGTTGATTTCGAATGGGGCGATGGAAGCTACGCCGCAAATGGTCCCGTGGACCATTTCTCCGCACGTTGGACGGGCTACTTTGTCCCGCCGAAGGAGGACGATTACACATTCTACGTTTCCGCCGATGATGGGGCGCGGCTTTACATTGACGGCGAGCACGTCGTCGAGGATTGGCAACGTCATGGGGAAACTCTAGATAGTTACTCGATGCATCTGGAAGCGGGCAAACCGTACAAAGTCAGACTTGAGTATTTCGAAAACGTTGGCACTGCCACAGTGCGCTTTGGAGTCGCCGCTGCCTCACAGCCTCTGGATGCGGAAACCAGCGAGGTCGCGCGCATGGCCGACGCCTTGATCGTGTGCGTGGGGTTCGATCCTTCCACCGAGAGCGAAGGGAGCGACCGAACATTTCGTTTGCCCGGCGGGCAGGACGCTCTCATCGAGCAGCTTGCAGCCATCAACAAAAATGTCGTTGTGGTACTGACGGCCGGCGGCAACGTGGACATGACGCGCTGGATTGAGAAGGTCCCGGCGCTCCTTCACGCGTGGTATCCGGGACAGGAAGGAGGGACGGCGCTCGCGCAAGTCTTGTTTGGTGATTACAGTCCGTCCGGCAAACTTCCCGCGTCTTTCGAGCGTAGGTGGCAGGACAGTGCAGCCTACGGAAGTTACGCACCGGAGCCAGGCACAAAACAGATCGATTACAAGGAAGGTATTTTTCTTGGATACCGCGATTTTGACCGGTCAGCCGTGAAGCCGCTCTTCCCTTTCGGCTTCGGGCTGTCGTACACCACGTTTCAATACAGCAATTTGACAGTCACGCCCGCGTCGGGTGATTTGAGTTCTCCTGTTACGGTATCGTTCGACGTCAAGAACACGGGTTCCCGGGAAGGCGCGGAGGTTGCACAGATTTACGTCGGAGACGCACACGCGAGTGTTCCGCGTCCCGTCAAGGAATTGAAGGGTTTTGCGAAAGTGCCGTTGCGCCCGGGCGAAACCCGGCGGGTGAGCCTGCAACTGAACCACAGGGCGTTTTCTTTTTTCGACGTAGCGAAAGACGATTGGAAGGCGGAAGCCGGCGAATTCGCCATTCTGGTGGGCGCTTCCTCCGCACAGATCGAGTTGCAGGGGAAATTTCGCCTGACACAAAATGAGGAGACCCGCTAATGTGGTGAGCCGAGCAACGGCAAGAAAAATTAGGCAGAGGAATTCGGGAGACATTTTTCATGGGGATTGTGATTGGCGTTGACTTCGGCACATTGAGCGTCCGTGTGACCGTTGTGGACACCGAAAGGGGCCGGCTTGGCAGCGGGCTCGCGGACTATCCTTTGCATCGCCGCAAGGACGATCCAGATTACGCGACGCAGAGCCATGAGGACCATCTGCGCGCGCTCGCCGAAGCCACGGGCAAGGCGCTTGCGGCCGCGAAGATTTCCGGCGATCAGGTCAGCGCTCTGGCGATGGATACCACGGGCTCGAGCGTCATTCCCGTCGGGGAAAAACTGGAGCCACTCGGGGAATATTACCTGTGGTGTGACCATCGTTCCTGGCGCGAAGCAGCTTTGATCACGAAAGTGGCTCGCGAGCGGAATCTTGAGGCCATTCGCTGGTGCGGCGGCGTGTATTCCTCGGAATGGGGATTTTCGAAATTACTGCATTGGCTGCGCCACAATCCCGGAGAACGCGGCCGATTTGCCACAGCGCTCGAACATTGCGATATGATCGCCGCCGTTCTCTGCGGCGTCACTGACCCCGAGCAAGCACCGCGTTCCGTCTGCGCCATGGGACACAAGTGGATGTGGAATCCCGCGTGGGGCGGGCTACCCGCTGAAGATTTTCTCGTGGCCGTTGACCCTCTGCTGAATGGCGTGCGCGAGAAAATCCGCGGACACTTCGCGACGAGCAATCATCTGGCGGGCGGCCTTTCCACGGAATGGGCTGCCAAGCTCGGATTGCGCGCAGGAATTCCGATTCCTGTCGGCGCATTCGATGCGCATTGGGATGCGATCGGCGCGGGTGCGCGCACGGGCGACATCGTCAATGTGGTGGGTACTTCCACGTGCATCATCGCGATGAGCGATCAAACGCAGCTTGTACCCGGCGTTTGCGGAGTTGTTCCCGGCTCCGTGCATCCGCAAAAAACGGGCGTTGAAGCGGGACTTTCCGCCACGGGCGATATTTTCGACGCAATCTCCCGCCGGGCTGGATCCAGCGTTGCTGCACTCTCCGAGGGCCTGGAATCTCATCGCGCGGGGCAAACTGGCCTGCTGCGATTTGCCTGGGACAATGGTGACCGGACGGTGCTCGTCAATCCGGAACTTGGCGGAATTACTTTTGGATGGAATCTCACCCACGCGCCGCAGGACGAACTATTCGCGGCGATGGAAGGCACGGCATTTCATACGCGCATCATCCTCGAACGGATGGAGCAACATGGGGTGCCGATTCGCCGCGTGATCAATGGCGGCGGAATTCCGCAGAAGAATGAAGTACTCAATCGGATCTACGCGAACGTTCTAAACAAGCCGGTGCTCGTCCCTCAGGCTGACGTGACGAGTCTCGGCTCAGCAATTTTCGCAGCCCTGGCCGCGGGTGCGTTTCGAACGATCGAGGACGCGCAAGCGGCGTTGTGTCCGGCGCACCGCGTCGTCGAGCCTGATCCTGAATCCACTCGTGTGTACGAGGAGCTCTACAAGCATTACCACGAACTGTACTTTGCTTTTGGGAATCCCGAGTCCCCGGAGGTCTCCGCCGGAAGAGTTTTACCCGCTCTTCGCCGAGTCGCAGCTGCGGCACGAGGAACTGCATGAAACTAACGGGCCTTCGTGAGGAAGTTCTGGAAGCCAATCTGGAATTGGTGCGCCGCAGACTTGTTCTTTATACGTTTGGGAACGCCAGCGGCATTTCACGAGAAGAAGGTCTCGTAGTCATCAAGCCCAGCGGAGTTCCTTATGAATCCATGAAGGCAGATGATCTGGTGATTGTGGATCTTGAAGGAAAGACCGTCGAGGGAGAGAAACGCCCTTCGTCGGATCTGGAGACTCACCTTCTGCTTTACAAAGCCTTCCTGGGAATCGGAGGCATCGCACACACGCATTCGCGCTACGCAACTGCCTGGGCGCAGGCCGGGCGCGAGATTCCGTGTTTCGGCACCACGCACGCAGATTATTTCCACGGGCCGATCCCGGTCACGCGGCCACTTCGGCCGACCGAGATTCGTTCTGCGTACGAAGCCAATACCGGCAGGGCCATCATTCGCCGATTTGCGAAGCTCGATCCGCTGCACTTTCCCGGGGTTCTCGTCGCCGGACACGCGCCTTTTTGCTGGGGCAAAACGCCTGCGGAGGCCGCTCATCATGCGGTGATCGTCGAGGAAATCGCGGCGATGGCGTTCGTGACCATCACGGCAAATGCACGAGCGAAGTCCATCACAAAGCCGCTGCTTGATAAGCACTTCTATCGCAAGCACGGCCCAACGTCCACATACGGACAAAAGAAATAGAGGTCAGTTTTTGCGAAGTTCCACGAACGCGAACATTCCCAGCCTGTGCATGTCGAATTCAAGTGCGCGCTCCAGTAAGGCCCATGCTGAGTGAGTGAATTCTGGCATCAGACTCCTCATGCCCACTCCTCCGGACACGATGTAGCGAAACGGCATGAAGGGCCTGATCGTTTCGATCGAAAACTCTGGAAATTCGTTTTCAAATTCGTTTCGGTCTCTCTCAAAGATGATCCACGGAAGGGCGGTATTGGCGTCGGAAAGAGGGCCGTTCGAGTTGAATTCCCAAGTCGTTGCGCCGGGACAAAAAGGTTCGTGATGGATTCGTGCATACACAAATCGCGACCAGGGAGTCACCCAGGGTTCGATCATCAGGATTTTTCCACCTGGTCGAAGGCATCGCGAGGCTCCGGCGAAAAAGAGCCGCACTTGAGGAATGTGGTGCAGCACGTCGGTCATCACGATGGCCCGGAGCGAATTCTTTACGAAGGGCAGGCGCAGGGCGTCGGCGACAATGCGGATTCCAGGACACACGAAGAGCTCGGAAGTTACCAAGCCGGGAATGAATTTGCTGCAGTAGCCCGCGCCCGAACCCAATTCCAGTATCGAACCCTCTCCAGAAGGCAGTTCCCGCGCAAGCATCCTGTACCACTCGTCATAGATGGCTTTGAGGAACGGTTTCGACGCGATGATTTGCTTGCGGCGCCGCGTCACTTCGGGCGAATCCAGATCCAGCGATGCCGTCAGAGGATGCGCGAGCAAGCGTCGGAGATACGCGGAGGGCAAAGTCGCTATCCTTCCAGGCGGAACCAGGCATGAAAGCAGATCTGCAGCATGCGCAGGCCATTGGCGAACACTTTTGTCATTTTCGTGACGCCGTGAACGCGTTCCTGGTAATGGACGGGAACTTCCACAATCTCGAGATGCAGCTTGCTGGCCCCGAAGAGCAGCTCGTAATCGCCCCAGAGATCGCGTTTGCCCCAGGTTCCCAGGTTGGGTTCCATGCGCAGCCAGTCCTTGCGCCACAAGACTTTTGTTCCACAGAGTGTGTCCTTGATGCGCTGGTCCAGCAAGAATGAAAAGGCGAGGCCGAAGAACTTGTTGCCGATAATGTTGGCAGTTCTCATCGCACGGTCCTGCATCGGATAGACGAGGCGGCTGCCGTTGACGAAATCGCCTCTGGAAGAAATGAGAGCGCGCAAAAACATCGGCAGCTCTTCTGGCATGACGCTCAAATCCGCATCCAGAATCATCAGCACATCGCCGCGCGCGGCACGAAATCCCGCCCAAACATTCTCCGCCTTGCAAATCCCCGGCCCGTCCACCAACCGGATATTTTTCTCGGGAAACTCCTTTTGCATGCGCCGGACTTCGTCCGCCGTTCGGTCGGTTGAATTGTCGTCGCAGAACAGGATTTCCGACGCTCTGCCCATCGGGGGAACGCGTTGAACTGTTGCCTCAATATTTCCGGCCTCGTTCCTGCAGGGCACCACGATGGAGACTGTAACATCTTCCTCTCGCTTTGGCTCGGTTATGGGGCGCGCAACCATTACCTGCATGAGGCACAGGCGCCTTAAACCGGGCAGCCTGGCTAGAAAGCCGTTGAGAAAGTTGGATAGAAGAGGAATCCATTTGGGAAAGAGGATCAAGCGGTGTTTGCGAACGGGGCGAAAACCCGCGAGCTTCAGGAAGCCGCGGATGTCATTCTCGCTGACCCAGTTTGGTTCGACGAAGCGGGCGCGCAACCCAAGTCTGGTCGCCAGCTCCAGAACCGGTTCCCACAATTGATTCGCGTTGATCACCACAATTTGCGTTTCGGCCGTGCAATGCCTCCGGATGCATTCGAACGAGGAAAGAATATCCGCGGTGTCGAAAATGTGGTTGAACAGAACGTAGTCAAAGGTATCATTCAGGTCCAGCTCTTCCGGATCGCTCCTGACGAAGTGCAACTCCGGATGCAGCTTCTGCGCACACTGAACCATGGTTTCGCTAATTTCAACTCCCACGCCGTATGAAGCCCGCAGCTGAGAAAGCAGATGTCCCGTCTGGCAACGAATATCCAGTACTCTCTTGTTCGGATCGACGATGAACTTCAGGACGCGCGCGAGACGACCGTAATAGTAACGGTTCGCGCGGATCCAGCCTTCGCGCTGCTCAGCGACTTCTTCCTGCTGTTTGCGCCGGGCGTCGCGAATTTCCTTCAGGGCTTCAAGGCCGCGGCTTTGCCCTGCTTGAGATGGGGAATTCAATGTGATCATTCCCGTTCTCCGCCGTTGTCAGCGAGGGAAATGCATTCGTTATAAATCCTGACTCGCGAGTTTCCGCTCATCGCTTTCCTACCTTGTTCAGCAGGGCTTCCAAGCGCGCGCGGGCTTGGCTCATTCCCGGATCCAGACGCAAGGCACTCAGGTAGGCGTTGGAAGCGCCGGCAGAGTCACCCTTTCCTTCGAACGCCTGTCCCAATTGGAAATAGACATCCGGACTGGGCTGGATCTGAAGTGCCCGCAAGAAATCCGCAGCTGCTGCGTCGTAGTTCCAGGATTGCTGTTCGATCCTGCCGCGTAGGATGTAGTTATTCCGAACGCCGGGGTTCAGTGCAAGAGCCTTGTCGAGTTCCGTAAGGGCCATTCCATATTTCTTCTGATTCTCGTAGATCACCGCGAGATTGTGGTGAGCGTGCTCTTCTTCGAAAGGATCGGAAAACAGCGGAATCGCCTGTTCGTATTCAATGGCGGCCTCATTCAACCGGCCCTGCAGCTGCAACGTCAGACCCAGGTTATAGTGCGCAGAGGCCTCGTCTGGAACGAGCTGCACCGCGGCGAGAAAGTGGGGTTCGGCCAGTTGCGGCTCTCCGCGGGCCATCAGCGCCGCCCCGAAGTTATTCTGCGCGATTCCATTGTTCTTGGTTACGGCAAGCGCGTGCGCAAAGAGCGTGTAACTGTTTTTCCAGTAGCCGATCTGGATTTCTGTGACGCATAAATAAGAAAGAAGCACCGCAGCAAACGCGGCAAGGGCAATGCCCTCCTTCAGTTTTATCCGGGCGGCCGCTTCGCCGAGGAGCCAGATTACGGCGATGAAAATGCCGATTAGCGGAATGTAGGCATAGCGGTCCGCCATTCCCTGGCGACCGGATTGCACGACCCCGATCATGGGAAACATGGTCCCCAGAAACCACAGCCATCCAAACACCAAATACTTTCTGGACCGATGACGCCAAACAGCGGCGCTGATAACCGCAAGGATGATCGCGGCAATCACCGCAGCCGCCCAGGAGAGTTTATTTTCCGGGTGGGGATAGAACACCGCGAGGTGCGAAGGCCAGATCGCCTTTCCCAAATAGACCGCATAGGAATAGACTGCGTTTTTGAGCCGCCACGAGCGAGGCATCGCCACCGCCAGTGCTTTGTCCTTGTGGTGAATCAGAAGCGTGACCCACCCACCTGCCGCAGCCAAAATAAAAAATGGCATCTTTTCTGCTACCAGGGAGAACGCTTTTTTCCGAGAGAACGAGGCCGTCTCTGAAGCGCCAGCCCCGGCAAATCTTTCCAGGGGCCAGTAGTCGAGCAAAAGAAGACAAAAAGGCAGGGTGATGACCATGATTTTCGACATCAAGGCACAGGCAAAAAGCAGAAGCACGCAAGCGTAACGCACCGCGCGCGGCTTTTTTGCGTACCACACATAGGACAGCATCGCGAGCAGCATGAAGAAAACGCAGAGCACCGATTTTCGCTCGGCAATCCATGCGACAGCTTCGACATTGAGCGGATGCACCGCAAAAAGAGCGGCCACCGACGCGCTTCTTAGCTGGCGCCCGGTGACCAACTGCAGAAAGAAGAAGAGAAGGACGACGTTCAGCGCCTGAAAAACGATATTGGTGAAATGGTGTCCGGCAGGATCGAGCTGATAGAGCTGGACGTCCAACATGTGAGACATCCAGGTAATAGGATGCCAGTTTGCGGCAGGATTATTTGTCCCGAACGCCCAGACCAAGTTTTGCCGCGTGATTCCTTGCAGGACATGAGCATTGGCGGTGACGTAATCGGGGTCGTCGTAATTTACGAAACCGTTTCGCAAAGCGGGAGCGTAGAGAATTCCGGTGCCTAGCGTCAGCAATATGGCGAGGATCCATACAAGCCGAGGGTTGGAGGATTCCGGTTCCGGTGGCAGAAGGGCTGGCTGGTTTGCGGAAGTTGCCATAGTTGTGAATCTCAAGGAATCACTGGTTCAGCCAGATGCAAAATCACGCCGAGCCTGGTTCGCCGAAATACGCCATTTTGGCGGTTCGGATAAAGGTCGCGGATAAAAAAGCATCAGAAACTTCTCGCAAGCTTCTCCAAATATTCATGACCATTGGGGAAGCCTCGATGATTAGCTTGGCCGTGCCGTGCGTTCGTTGCAAGCCTCGCCGAGCCCGGTGTGGCCAGCGTGGTAATATCTCGATTATCGGGTCACGCAGCGTCAAAGAGTTATTGCGCTGGCGCCTCTTCGAAAGTTCCGCGAGGGGAAGGAGCAGGAAATGGAGGCTCATCACGTTTCACGCCGTGAGTGGTTTCGCCGGACCTCCTCCTTATCCCTTGGGATTCCGTTTGCCTTTCCCAACCTTGCGTTGTATTCAAGTTGCCTGGCTTCTTTCCTCAGTCCTGACTTGCCGCAGGGATTCCCATTGCCATCACAACTTTTCAATTCGGATCCGACCAAGTATCGGCTTACTGCGGCCGACGAATCCTTTCTCGAAGACCTCGAACGCGCGAGCTTTGCTTTCTTCTGGGAGCAAGCGAGTCCGATTACAGGGCACATCGAGGATCGTGGTCCCGCCAACGGCGGAACGCACAAGCAAGTTTCGAGCATCGCTTCGACCGGCTTCGGATTGACGGCCTTGTGTGTTGCGGATCATCGCGGATGGCTGGAGCCTGGCGTGATCCTGGAGCGAGTGAAGAACATTTTGCGGTTCGCACTCGATAAGCTCCCTCAGGAACGCGGATTTTTCTATCACTTCGTGAATCCCGATACAGGAGCCCGCGTTTGGAACTGCGAGGTTTCCGATATTGATACTTGCCTGTTCTTGTGCGGAGTACTGACGTGCCGCGCGCATTTCGGCGACGCAGAGGTCCGCACGCTGGCCACGAAGATTTATGAGCGGATGGACTGGGCGTGGATGTTGAACGGCGGAAACACTCTGGCGATGGGTTGGACGCCCGAACATGGCTTTTTGAAAGCCCGCTGGGACAGCTATTGCGAATTGATGATGATGTATCTCCTGGGAATGGCTTCGCCGACGCATCCTCTGCCCAAAGAAACTTGGGACGCCTGGAAGCGACCTGATTTCGAGTTTCAAGGCGCGCACTACGTGGGCTCGCGCGCGCCTCTTTTCGTGCACCAGTATTCGCATGCGTGGTTTGATTTCCGCGGAAAGCACGATTCGTTTTGCGATTACTTCCGGAATTCCATTATTGCAACCAAAGTGCACAAACTCTGGTGCATCAGCCTGTCCAAACGATTTCCGGATTACAGTGAGAATCTCTGGGGGATTACGGCTTCGGATTCGGCGCACGGTTACACGGCCTGGGGCGGGCCTCCGGAGATGGGCGACATTGACGGCTCGATTGTTCCCTGCGCGGCGGGCGGCTCCTTGCCGTTTCTTCCGGAGGAAACGTTGGCCGTTTTGGGCAACATCCGCGAAAAATATGGGGCGCGTGCGTGGAAGCGCTATGGTTTCGTGGATGCTTACAATCCGCTGAATGACTGGACCGACACGGATGTGATCGGAATTGACGTGGGAATTACGCTTTTGATGGCTGAGAATGCCCGAACGAATTTTGTCTGGAACACTTTTATGAAGGACCCCGCGGCCCAAATGGGAATGGAATTAGCGGGATTCAAAGCTGAATAGCGATCCAAGCTGGCCCATGAGAGTCTACTTGGCCGTGAGAAGCTTCTACTTGCGTGCAAGACCAAATTGGATGCCGTCCCATCCTGGGCGGCTCGCGTTGCCAATCCTCATTTACCCCAATCCAAGCACCGAAAAAAACCGTCTTGCGGCTACTCGTGCGCACTCCTGACGCACCTGCAATTGTATTTGTCAATCCGGCGGCAGGAAGAGGCCGCACAAGAAAATATTTGCCCCGCGTTCGCAAAGTATTCGCAGAGCGGAGGTTCTCCGCATGCTTTGTGGAGACGTCTTCCCGCCAGGAATTGCAGGATCTCGCGTGCCGCGCCATCGCTGACGGGAATCGTTTGCTGATCGCCATGGGTGGTGATGGCACGCTGCAGGCGCTGGCTCAGGAAGCCATCGGGCACGAAGTTGTGCTTGGAGTGATTCCCGCCGGCGGCGGCAACGATTTTGCGGCGGCGCTTGGTCTTGCTGAAGAGCCTGTAGCCGCAGCGAGGCTGCTCCTCGCTGGGGAAGTGCGAACGATTGACGTGGCGCGGGCAACAACCGACGACGGCAAAGCCCGGATTTTCCTCGGCGGCGGCGGAATCGGCCTGGATGCGGAAACGGCCCGCTATGCGAACGAGCACTATGGCAGTTGGCCGGGGAGATGGCGCTATGTCGGCTCCGCCCTGCATGCGTACACGCACTTTCAGCCCCTCCGCGTCCAAGTGGAATTCCCCGAGAATGGTGTTGTCGTGAATGGGGAGGAGCTGCTAACCGCGGGCGTCCTTAACACCCCGACATACGGCGCCGGAATACGGTTCGCGCCGGAGGCTCGGATTGATGACGGCATGCTCGACGTTGTGCTTCTCGAATATCTCCGATTCGGACAAATTCTAGGCATGTTGCCAAGGCTCTTAATCAACGGAGAGATTGAAGCTGCGCGAATGAAGAGATTTCGCACGCCGCGCGTGCGGCTGACCCCGGACCGGGAGTGCATGTTCCACGGCGATGGCGAGATCTTCGGTCCGACGCCCGTGGAGATTGAAGTGCGTCGCGGTTCGGTAAGCGTGCTGGCTCCGAGAGCCGGAAAGGTTTCCAGAGGGAAGCCCTGACTAACCCTTGCGCTTCTCGATTTTCAACGTCAGGACAATGTCCTTGCGGCTGTCAAAGCTCGATACGGTCTTTGTGGTGGACTTGGCGCCATCCTTTTCCGCGTGGACCTCATAGTCCGCGTTGGGGTCCAGACCGCTAAACCGGTATCGCCCGTCGTTTTCCGAAATGTAGCTGCGAATCTGGTTTGTGCGCAGGTTCTTGAGGTACACGATTCCCCCGGACACCGGCGAATCGGATTTGTCCACCACGAAGCCCCGCACGGTGCGCAACTGCGATTCGTGTTTGTCGTCCTGGGCTTTGGCGGTCGCTGCAGCCAGGGCGAGCAGGATAGCTGAAGCGAATAGGATCGCGAGTTTTCTCATCACTTTTTGCCCTCCTTAAGTTCCAAGCGAAAAACCAGATCGTCACTGCTGTTGCCGTAGGTTGCGTCAATCACTTTTGACTGCTCCTGGAATCCTTTTGCGCGAACAATCATTTCGTACTTGGTCCCTTGTTTGACGCGGACGGCGAATTCTCCGCGGGAATTCGTATACGTATTCCAGTGGAATTTCTTCTCGGTGGTCCTGCGAAGACGCAATTCGGCTCCGGGGAAGGAAAGTCCCTCGGGCGTAAACACGGTGCCGTGGACGAGATAATCGTCCGCGTGCTTCGATTTTTTCTTGTTTGAGCTCTCTGCGGACTGCGAGCCTTGGCCCGCGGGCGCAGCGGACGCTTGCGCCTCTCGCCCTGAAGCGAGCAACACGGCTGCTATCAAAAATGGGCCAAGAATACCGATCCGCCGAAAGCTGCGCATGTGGTGCCTCATTTGTTCGATGGGTAATGTTGGGAACCAAGATGCCTGGCGCAGACTATGGGGACTCTAGCCTTCGTCCTCCTCGACGTCCTCTTCTTCATCTTCGATCAGGTCGCCATCATCTGAAGCGTCCGAATCGCCCTCATCGTCCTCCTCCTCATCTTCTTCTTCGTCAAGATCGTCGGCGATCAGGATGAGGTGCACCGGATGGATTTGAGTCACTTCGAGTTCGGCCTCGCACTCGGGACAGCTCAGAATCTCCCCTTCTTCCACTTCGTCTTCGTCCACATCAATTTCGGCGGCGCATTCAGGGCAGCGGATCACGGCACTGTCCTCCGTATTGGATTCCCGGGTGCAGATCACAGGCATAACGACTGCCACCGTCCGGCGTATTATATAACGCGTCGGCTCAAGTCAACTCCAGTGTGCAGCGGTGCCAGACTGAGCGTAACCCGCGTCGAGCCGCGGATTCAAGCTATGGCTGCATCTCGCGAATATCCTGAGCGCCCGATTGTCGGTGTTGGCGGCGTGGTCATTGAGGAAGGAAGGACGCTGCTGATCCGCCGCGGCGGAGAGCCGCTGCGCGGGCGGTGGTCCATCCCCGGCGGCACGCTGGAGGTTGGCGAAACACTGCTTGAGGGTGTCGAGCGCGAAATGCTCGAGGAAACCGGACTGACCGTCAAGGTATTGGAGCTGATCGAACTCTTCGAGCGCATCAGCCCCCAGGAAGCAGGGCAAGCGCCGGAAAAAAACGGCCGGCCGAGGTTTCACTTTGTCATTGCGGATTATCTTTGCGATCGAATTGGCGGAGAGTTGCGCGCCGGAGGCGACGCCACGGATATCGTGCTTGCCGGAGAAGATGAACTCGAGAAATATCAGCTGACGGAAACCGCCAAGCGCATTCTGCGCAAGGCCTTTGCCCTGGACCGCGCGCGCCGGGCCCGCGGGTAAGGGCGCCAGCTCCTCTAGGGCGCTTTGACAATCTGAATGTTGCCGTTGGAATTGTTGAGATCCATTGTGCAGGCTCCGTTGCCGATGGTTCCGTTCAGGGAATTCTGACCGAGGGATCCCGTGGAGGTTACGGGCAGCTCCGAAGAAATCTGGCCAAAGGAAGTGTGCGCTGTGACTTTGAATCCCGCAGAGGCTGGGACCCGGACCAAAATATGAGAGAAGGACGTTTTCAGGCTGATGTCGCGGCAGCCTGCAGTTTGTGCGGCGGTTATTTCGATGCCGCCATTCTGGTTATCCACGCGAATCTTTCCGCCGACACCTGTGAGCGTGACTCCGCTGAACGAGGTGTCCACATTCGCATCGCCCGAGATTGAGGCTGCGGTTACTGATCCATTGGAATCCTGCGCCGTCAAACTGCCTTTAATGTTATGCGCCTGGATCGAGCCAAAACTGGTCTTGGCGAAGAGATCGCCTTCGATGTCATTTACAATGAGGTTGCCATTTCCCGTTTCCATCCTTGCGCCTTGATGCAGCCCTCGCGCATCCACCGTGCCGAATGAAGATTTCACGGTCGCAAAACCCCGCGTCTCGCCCACGTTAACTTCTCCGTTGGAATCATTGACAGAGAGAGTTCCGCCGATCCTCTGGGCATCAACGCTGCCGAAGCTCGTGGTTAAGTCCGTGTTGCCGGAAATCTCCGAGACTTCGACCCTCCCGTTGCTGTCGTGGACAGTCAGGCCGCCGCTCAGGTTCTTGACGGTCACGGTACCGAATGAGTTGCTGATATCCGTACTGCCGGACGAGTTCGTCATTTCGATGGCGCCATTGCCACCGGAAATCGTCGTCGGGCCGCCAATTTGGGCGGCCTTGATTTCACCGAAACGGTTGCGAATATTCAAACTGCCTTTTACGCCGGAGACGGAGACCGTTCCATTATTGTTCGTGACTTCACAATTGCCCGAAGCGGTTGCCAGGTCTATCTTTCCGAAGGAGTTGGCCAGTTTGGCAGCGCCCGCATCCTGGACGCTCATCGCGCCATGGCCGTTCCGCGCTTGCATCCAGCCGTGCACGCCGGAAATGTCCGTATCGCCAAAATCATTGCGCAACCAGAGAGGCGCGTCAGCGGGCATGGAGATTTCGTAATCCACGGAGAAAGAGACCCTCCCGCTGGAGGAAAACCAGCGCCTGGTTTCCTCCGGATAGATGGTCTTGACGTGAACGCCATCACTTGATTGGCTTACGTCAATCTGGATCTTGTCCGCAAAGTTCTGGGAATCGGATTGCGAGTTTGATTGTACGTGGATCGTGGCGGAAATTTTCGCATCGTGTCCCGCCACACCGGTGACATGTACATGCCCGAGGCGGTGATCCAGGCTGAGACCCTGATTTCCGCTGAGAGTCACGGTCTTTTCAAAATTCCGCGTAATCTCATCTTGCGGGCGGCCACTGGCCGCGGCGCCGACGGCCGGCGCGAATGATAGAGCAGCCAGCGCCAGGGCTACCGGCAAGGTGTTCACACTTCCAAATCTGAAAAAACGAGTCTGCAAGAGCATCACGGTTTCCTCTCTAAAATCTGTTCCAATGTGTCCTGCTTATCCAGATACATCGCCAATAATTCGCAGCGCAGATGCGCATTCGCGGGATTCTGATCCGCCTGCGCCCGCAATTCCGCGATGGCGCTGTCCAGTACGAGGAGTTTTTCGCGGTAGCTCGCCATCAAAGGCGTGGCAGGATTTGCGAGCTGCGGCTGAGCCTCGGCGGCAAGTTTGTCAATCGCTTGCACGTAAGCTGCTTCCGCGCGTTCGGCTTCCTCAACCGCACTGTGCCTCAGCAATGTCCGGTTGCTTCCGAGCGGTGTTCTGGGACTGTGCAGCACAAACCACGCCGCCGAAGATGTGAGCGCCACCAGGACAAAGGCCGCCACAGCTGTTTGCCAGGAGAGCGATCCGATCTTCCACGCCTCGGCCCATCTTTGAAAGATCGAGACTTTTTTTCCCTGCTTCTTGGCAAGGGCACCGGCGATACCGGGCCAGAGCTGCGGCGAATCCCAATCTTCGTGCAATTCCCGAGCCGCAACCGAAAGGCTTTTCCATGCCCGAAGTTCGGCGGCGCATTCCTTGCAATCCTGAGAGTGAACTTCGAGAGCGCTCCATTCCTCCGGAGTGCCACCGGCAAAAATTCGTTCCCGGTCTTTACAGGTGATGTTCATCGGACTTACCTCGCCTCCGCGGCGCCACTGCGCGGCGGCTCGAGCATGGCGCGAAGATTTTTTTTCGCCTGAAACAAAGTGTTTTTGGACGCCGTTTCGCTGATCTCCAGCATTCCCGCGATCTCCGCATGGCGAAAACCTTCCACTTCATAGAGGAGAAAAACGTCGCGCTGGTGCTGCGTCAGCGTGGCGAGCGCTCGCTCGAGCGCAAGCCGGAGGGAGGGATGTCCTCCCGGAGCGTGCGGTTCTAGATAAGAAGCGTCTTCGGTCTGATCGCTGCTGAACTCCTTTTTCCGCAGCCGTTTTCGGCGCGCGTCGTGGCATGTGTTGATCAGGATGCGAAACGTCCAGGTGACAAAGCTGGACTGCCCGCGAAACGTGGCGATGGCACGCTGCATCTTCAGGAAAGTGTCTTGCACGGCGTCCTCGGCATCGCTGTGGCTGCCCAGCAAATTCCACGCGAGGCTTTTCATGCGGGTCCCGTAAACCTCGTAAAGTCGCTCATAGCCGCCGAGCTCGCCCGCCCGGCATGCCATGGCAAGCGCGGCATCCTGCGCGGACGCATCGGCAAGCACGTCCATGCTGAAGGCTGGGTTTTCGGAAGGCTCCACTCGCATCTCCCGCTGGTGCCGCTGACCGGAGATTCTAGCCTCCCACGGCAACGCAAGTCCCATACTGCCCATTTTGCTCCTCGCAGGTATAGACGACGCAGGAGTCGCAAACGTCAGGGGTGGGGATAACCGCAAAAAATTGGCTAAGAATCGTATTTGCAGGAGGTTACGGAAGTACGATGGGCTAGCTATAGACTGAATCCGTGAGCCTGAGCCACGGGCGCGGTACTTCGACCGGGTGACCGCAGGGGACTGGGATTTTCCTGCTTCCCTCCCGGCGATTCCTCTAGCCGGCGAGTTCTTGCGGCAAGGCTCCTCGTGTGCGTTCGCGCCGCTCAAATTCATTCAGAGCGGCGCGAAGATCGGAGACCGTGAAGTCCGGCCAGCGCTTTTCGAGAAACACAAACTCGGCAAAAGCGCTTTCCCAGAGTAGAAAATCCGAGATGCGCTGCTCCCCTCCGGTGCGGATCATCAAATCCACCTCCGTCGAGCTGCCGCGCTGCACCTCCGAAAGCACCTGGGAAAATGTATCGAGTGAGAGTTCCGTTGCCTTGTAATAGCGGCATGCAGCCTGGTAGATCGCCTCCCGCGCGGAGTAATCAATTGCCAACCGGAGATGCAGCCGACTTCCGCGAGAGGTGACCGCTTCGGCATCAAAGATGGCCTGACGCAGCGTTGCGGGAATGCGATCCCGCCGCCCGAGAATGCTCAGACGTACACCCTCGTCAACGCAATGCATCGTCTCCGTCAGCAGATACTCGTGGAGCAGCCGTAGAATCCCGTTCACCTCGGCGGGCGGCCGCTTCCAGTTTGCGGAAGAGAGCGCGAAGAGAGTCAGCGTGTGGATGCCCAAGTGCGGAGCGGCCTCGATGATCTTACGAGCCGCCTCTGCGCCCGCACGGTGGCCGGCGGACCGGGGTAAACCGCGCGAGGTTGCCCAGCGGCCGTTGCCGTCGGTGATGATGGCGACGTGAAGGCGTTGGGCCGGGGGTACGAACAGCGACTTGATCAGATGTTGTGTCACCGCAGTTTGAGTGGACATAACAAGTGTCCCTTCTCCGCCGCAATAATAATGAATGCAAATGACTTTGTACTACAAAGCATACAGGCAAAAATTTTAGCCCTCGCGCGTTGCGCGAATCAGGGCCTCCATGTGGTTCAGGTAGCGCTCCAGCGCCTTGCGCCCCGCTGCAGCCAGCCGGTATTCCGTCTTGGGCAACCGCCCGTCGAACGACTTCGTGCAGACGATATAATCCGCTTCCTCGAGCTTTCTCGCATGAACGCTCAAATTGCCGTCGGTCGTTTTGAGCAGCGCCTTGAGTTCGTTGAAGGTGAGAGAACGATTGACCGCCAGCGCGCTCACAATCCCCAGCCGAATGCGCTCATGGATCAACCGGTCCAGATCCGCCGGCACGGCTTCGCGCGTTTGACCTTTGAGGGCGCTGAGATGCGTTTGACGTTCCCGAGCGGGCTGCTCCTGACGTGCTGTGGCCTGCTTTGCCATTCCCTTATCCCTTCACCCTCCGTATCGTAATGCAATCCAGGCGCCGAAACCCATTTGAACACCCCCGAATCCCGCGGCCATAAAAACGTCTCCCCACACCCCAGGAGCAAACAACGCCGCCGCTCCCAACAGCATGAGGCAAAGCCCCATCACGGGAACAACGCGTACGGAGAAAGCTCCGCCCGTAACTATCGCCGTTCCATAGAGCAACAGCCACATGCCGGGCAAGAGTCCATAATGACCAGCATGCGCGAGGGCGAAGGTCAATAGCCCGCCGACCACCACGGGGGGCGCAAAGCTAAGAACGAATTTTCTGCCCGGTCCGGAGAATAATTTGGAGTTGACGCGATGCGCCTTAGTGGCGGCGGCGGGCGCGGCGATGGCCACGGCCACAAAAGCCTCCACCAGCCAGACTGCCAACCAGCGCGCCGGAGTCCCCTGCAGCGAGGCGATATACGCCGCCGCAACGGCGGTCAATCCCATGGCGACGCCGCCCCAGCCGGGAACACCGGTAAATTCACCTGCCCGCTCCATCGTTTCGCGGATATAGCGGAGATGATCCGCAGCGCGCGCGTCAATGGGTATGGGCTCACGCGAGGGAGAACGCAGAGGACCGGATAGCGACATGAATGAAAGGCTAGCAGCGAACCAACGCTTTGTCAAGTACTTTGTATCATAAAGAACGGGCTTTCCCTGCTCACTTGCTCTTCGGATACTTTCCCCGGAGGGCGTTCCAGCGGATCGTGAAGATGTCCAGGAACATCTGCACGCTATCGCGCAACATATTCACTTTTGTTGCCGGCGAGTGCGACCAGCGCACGGGAATCTCCTGTGCTTTTAGTCCATGGTGCCGCGCCAGGTAGAGCAGTTCCGGATCGAACCCGAATCGCTCGATGCGCTGCTGCTCAAATATGATTCCACACCGTTCCCGCCGAAATGCCTTGAAGCCACATTGCGTATCCACGAAAGGAAGGCGCAGCACAAGCCGCACGATGGTGTTGAACACGATCCCGGCGAACTCCCGGAATGGCGATTCGTGCACGGCGATCAGGCTGCGGTCCAGCGCGCGCGAACCGATGGCGACATCGCACGTTTCCAGCGCGGCGATGAGTTTGTCGGCTTCTACGATCGGTGCGGAAAGGTCCGCATCGGAGAAGAGCACGATTTCCTTGCGGGCCTCCTGCATGCCATGTTTGACACTGTAGCCCTTCCCGCGATTATGCCCGTTGCCAACAACACGCAATTCCGGGATGCGTTCACGGAACGATTCCGCCACCGCAGCCGTCCGGTCCTGCGAACCGTCATCCACGACGATCACTTCGGTTGGCCGGCCGGAATGGCGTACGTACTCCTCAATTCGTTTGAGCGACTCGGGCAGACGCAGCTCTTCATTGAATGCTGGAATCACAATCGAGAGTCCTGGAAGCCCGCTTTCTGGAGGCATTTTCCGATTTGCCCGCTGCGTCGAAGTTTTGAGCCAGCTAAAGTAACACAGGGTTGCGAGCTACAGCCACGGCCTTGCCACATTGGAACGCTTGATAACCTCCCGATATCAGCAGCAAGCCGATCCATCTTGCGCCGAATTCAAGCAGAGGGCAGACTATCCCGGAAATGATGGGTAGGTCTCGCAGAAGAGTAGCTGCCTTTACGGTGCTGGTATGTGCGTTCTTAGCAGTCTTGGCGTATGCAGACTGGCCCGCAGGTGGCCCTCCCGATGTATTGGCGAATCACATTTTGGTCCTGAAAAGCCAGCGTAAATTGACACTCTTCCAAAATTCCCGAGCACTCAAGACTTACGAGATTTGTCTGGGGCGAAATCCAGTCGGACCTAAGGAGCGAGCGGGAGACCACCGAACACCGGAGGGCGACTACATCATCGATTGGCGGAATCCCAAGAGCAGATTTCATCTTTCTCTCCATAGTTCTTACCCAAACTCAAAAGATTCTCAAAACGCCCACAAACTGAACGTGGATCCCGGCGGAGATATCATGATCCATGGCATTCAGAATGGCCTCGGCTGGATTGGCAGATTGCATCGTTGGGTGGATTGGACCGATGGGTGCATTGCCGTTACAGACTCCGAAATGGATCAGATTTGGCACACGGTCCCGGATGGCACACCCATCGAAATCCGGCCCTAAACTCATGGCGTCCGTAACCGTCCTGTCCGGAGGGACAGTCACCGCTCAAGCACGACTGTCCTTCGCGCAGGCCTTCGAAAATCCCTCATCTCCTAGAATCTTTTTTGTGGCGGAAGAGCCGATCGGACCCGCCGCGGAGGAAGTCATGAAGGCCGTTGTTGCGTTGATTCTCATCTATGTCGGAACCTTTTTCGTGGCCATCCAAGGAGCGTCAAATTCCCCGGTGCAGGCAGCGCAGGATGCAACGGCGAACGCCGCTCAGGCGAGCCCGACCAAAGCTATTGATCCCGCGAAGGAAGCCGACATCCGCTCTCTTCTGGAGTTAATCGGCGCAAAAGACATGATTCAGGACGCCGCGAATAATTCGGTGGATCAATTCAAGGAGAGAATCAGTGCGGCCATGCCTAACAACGAGCGCGCACAGACTCTTGCCAATTCCTTCGCCGCGTCCTTCCAGAAGGACTACGATCCGGATGCGCTGCTGAATCAGCTGGTGGTCATTTACGACAAGCACTACACGGACGAAGACATCAAAGGGCTGCTGCAATTCTACGGATCGCCCCTAGGACAAAAGTCCGCCGCGGAAATGCCCAAAATCTCGAAGGAGGTGCAGGCCGCTGTGCGCACCGTAAGCAATCAGGCTGCCCGGGAAGCATGGCAGCAGCTAAGAGCGGAAAACCCCGGGGCCACGCAGGGCACGAGACCTTTCGCAGGCCGCCGCCGTTGGCAGCAGGGACAGACACAGACTCCGTCTGCTAATTCCCAACAGACACAGTCCGATTCATCTCAGCCCTGAGACGTTTTATGCACCGCGGAATGAGCAAGCTCACGGAAAACGTTTTTTGATCTTGATATCAATACCGAACGTGCCGTTGTAATCCCTCAGCGCCACGATGGAAACATTCCGGCTTAAGTTGTACTCGACCTGAATCACCTGCTGTTGCGTCGAGCTGACGTTCGAGACGTAAGTGATTGTCAGGTCGCGGGCAATTTGCTGCTGAACGGTCACGCGCGCCGCTGCGTTTTGTTCCGAGCCCGTGGACCCCACACCCGCGAGTCCCGGATCCACCCGCAACTTGGTGATTCCGAATAAGCGTTCCAGCCGCCCTCCCAATTGGCTTGAGATGGCTTCTGAGAGAAGCGCCGAGGCCCCCGCCGAAGTGCTTTGCGACGCCCCTGTGCCTCCACCGCGGAGTTCCGCTTCCGAGCTGGTCTGGCCCAACGCGAGCAGTGTAATGATGTCGTTGCCCGGCAGCGGGGGATCGGAACGGTAAGAAAGCGCAAGTTTGTTGGCGGGTCCCGAAAAATTCAGCGTGATTTCATACTGCTGGATGGTCGTCGTCGCTTCAACATTCACATCCGGGTTCAACTGGAAGGGATTGGCAAAGTTCAAGTCGCCGCGCGAGACTCGATAGCGATTTCCGCGGAATGTCAGATCCCCGGAGAGGACATGAATATGGCCGAGCATGATCGGATGCTCCCAGGTGCCACGCACGCGCAGATTCGCGTCTCCCTCAAATTCCGCGCTGGGCCATTCCATCCGGGCGTCAGGGGATGACACGGCTTCGACGTCGAATTGGAGATTGCTCAGATATTTAGAATTGCTGGACGGTCCGCCCACACCTTCTTTCGCGGCGATGAGTGCACTGGCCACATCCAGCCCCGCCGTCAGGGTCACCCGGTCAATGGTCACCCGGCCCGTCACGAGCCCCGCGTCCGGTGTTCCCGTCAGCCGTAGTGAACCTCCCGCAAGCCAACTCATTCCCTCCGGGTATCTGATGCGAACCTGATTCGTTCGCGCAGTAATATCGTAGCGGATAGGCCAATCGGCATAGTTCACGCTGCCGGAGAGTTGCAGCGTTCCTCCTCCTTCTTGTGCGGTCACGTTGTCGAAAAACAGGCGGGTCGCGTCAAAAATGAAATCTCCTCTGATGGCGCTCAGTCCCAAAGGCTCATCGAGCAAGTGCAAGGAGGAGTTGTCAATGTGGACCCTGCCTGTAATTCGCGGCCGGTCCAGCGTGCCCTCAATCGAGGCGTTGACCTGTGCGGAGCCTCGCGATTCCAGATCGGGCACGAATCCGCCCAGGAGTCTAAGGTCCACGGCTCCGTTCATTCCCAGGTCCACGGTGCGCCTGCCGTTGAATCGTACGTTGCCTTGAATCTTCAAGTTAGTGTCAGTGCCTCGAAATGTCGCCGGCTCAATGTTGAACTCTTCTTTCGAGGAGCGAATGTGGACGGGTCCTTCATTCTGCAGTTGCACGTTGGCGTAATTGACCGCCAGCCTCTTGAATTTTGCATCCACGACCAAGGACTCGAGGTACTTCAGATTTCCTTCAGCGGAGATTTCGCCGTCCGCGACGCCGTGCCCGTTAAAGTGTTCGAGGTGCATCGCGGTTTGCAGGAACGGGTCCAGATTGATGTTCTGGATGCTCACCTTTCCGCTGACCGGATAAGGATCTTCCAATCCGATGGTATATCCGCCGGAAATGCTTCCGTTGGTCATCGCCGAAGTCAGCTGGAATTTGGCCTGCTTGCCGTCGGAGTTTAATGTCCCCTCAAAGCTGCCGATCACTTCTTGCCCGATCTTCAAGTCCACCACGCGAAAGGTCCCCTCGCCTGCGGGCGCCATGGCCGGACCACTGGCTTTCAGCCGAAAGGTAAGTTGTCCCGCGACGGGGAGCCGCGCCGTTTGCAACTTCTCGAAATTCTCAAGCGGAAGTCCCGCTCCCACGAGATCCACGGAAATGATGTGATCCGGAAACCGGTAGACGACATTGCCGGTCACAATGCCTGCTCCGTGGCCGGCCTCCTCGCCCAGAGGAAAAATGCGCAGCTCCGCGTTATTGATCCGCGCCTCATCCGGCAACAGGTTAAATTGCCCTCGTAAGTGGTCAAAAGAGAGTCCGTAAACCTTTCCGCTCGCCAGATCGAACAAGCCCATCACGGAAGGTTCCGCCCGGGTTCCCCGACCGTGAAACTGCCCGGTAAGGAACCCTTCGACGGGATAGTCCATTCCAACCAGCTTTTGCAGACTATCTACGGGCACCTTCTCCAAATCCACGTCCGCCGACCACTCGCTATGGGGGAGGAAGCTCCAATCGTTCAGCGCCAACTGCCCTTCGATTGCCGCTTGCATCGCCCCGCGTTGCGCCTTCCCTCGGGAGACTGTGAACTCCGACGATGAATAGGTGATGTCCCCTTCCAGGGAATCGAATTCCATAGGCCCATATGCAATTCGTTCCCCGCGGCCGTGTCCCGCGAAGGTCGGAGAGTTCCATGAACCGGTAATTTTCCCATCCCACCATGCGCTCCCCTGAACGTGGCGTGCTTCCTCCGAAGCCGTTTTGCTCTTCTCAATGGCAAAAATGAGGTCGTTATATCGCTCAAGCGCTCCCGTTTCAAAATGCACCGCGAGATCCGAATTCTTCCGCGCGAGGGTGCCGCTGGCCTGGATGCGGCTCGTTGCGGAGCTAAACTGGGCCCGGTCAACCGTGATCACCTCTGGATCGTGTTGATAGTGGATCTTCCAGGACCCGCTGACAGGAATATGCCCGGGCGACACCTGGCCTGGCACCGTCCATTGAGAATCGCCGCTGACTTCAAATCGTTTGAATTCGCCTGTCCAGTTCTCAACCGTGTCGGCGGAAACGACCGAATCCCAGTGAAGCTCATCAATCGGGAACCGGCGCTCTTCCAGACTCGGAAATACCTGTGCGATGCGCACTCCCTCGACGTGGGTCTGCGCCCTGAACTGCAGTCCGGCAAATCGCAGCCTCACGGTTCCAGACACTTTTCCGCCGAAAGCTTGCGCCACAAGATCGGGAATCACCAGTCCCCGGTTGTCCATGCGGTAGCTGCCGCGCCCGCGCAGTCCTTCTGCGTGAAAAACCGGGTAATTCATGACCAGCTCCGAGGCTGCGAAGCTCCCCGTGCCGCGTAATTGGCCCCCGGCAATGCTTCCTTCTCCATGCACGTCCACTTTCCCTGCGGGTGTGTTGGGCGATCTCAAAGTTTTCCGGAAATCCAGCAGGTTTACCCAGCCTCGATAGCTGTAAGTCCAGGCGGGTTTCGCGAAATTCGTCATCTCCGCCTGCACATCGAAACGGGACCTGCCGATTCCGACCTGTGCCTGTTCCACCGTAAGGCCCTCTCTCCAGATGGTGAATTTCGTGCTGACGTTTGCAGCAATGGGAACGTTACGCCCCACCGCAAGCTGCAGCGCCTTACCCTCGAACGTGCCGAAGTACAACGGACGCTCCAGGCTACCCCCTGCATCCACTTCCAGGCGCAAATCGTCCCCTTGAACCGCCAGAGGTTTCTTCACATCGTTGTAGAGGATCCAGCCGTCGTTCGCCGCGAATCTACGGATATGCAAATCGTAGAGCGTCTCCCGGAGAGGTTTGCCTGTGCTCGCGTGCGGGGGAGTGGGTAAATTCGTGGAGCCGTTCTTCTCGATGCGGATGTGCACGTGCGGCCGTTCCAGCTCCAGTTCGTCCAGGGAAACCTTTCGGCCCCAGAACGAATCGATCCTCAGTCCCGCTTTGATTTGCTCGGCTGCAAAAAGCGGTGCTGTCCCTTCAGGCTCCTTGCCGTGCACCACCACTCCTCGGAGAGTTGCCTCCATTCTCAGCCAGTGGATGGAAAGACCTTGCACTTCTACTTTTGCGCCGGTCATTTTCTCCATTCGGCGAACCAGCAAACGCCGAAGAAGCGGATTTCCTGCTCCGCTTCCGAAGAAAAAGATTGCGATTCCCAGCGCCAGCACGGCGTTCGCTCCCAACACCCATACTGTGTGCCGCAGCCACCTCCATTTCCGCCGTCGTCTGTTCTTGTTCATCGTTGCCCTTCGTTCAAGAACTCTTCGACGTGCAGCCGGTCCCGGCTCTCTTTCAGCCAACGGTCGGACTGCTCATTGATTCCCTGTTGCACCAATGCTTCCTGAATGTAATCGCTGGCGCCATCGAGCGTAGGCGGCGCCTGCCCCCGTGCTTTGGCTCTGGGCACAACGCGGTCGTTATAGAATTCCTCAATCGCTTTCTGGTCCACGTGAATGAGCGGGCGGAAACGCGAATCCAGGTAGTTGCTCAAGTAAAGCTGTAAGGTCACGAAGTGCCGGACCTCCGCTTCCGTCAGGCCCGCTTGCTTCCGGCGTTCTTCGTAATCATCCGCTGTCGCGAACGACTTCTTCAGCCGCTGCAGGCTTCGATTGACCTCCGCTTCCGAAGGCTGAGGAAAGCGAGCTGTCTCCGCTTCTTTTCTCACAATCCACTGATCAATGAGCCGCTCCAGCAACTGCTGATCGCTCTCGGTCTTTCCTTCGACGAACTTTTGATAGTCCGCGAGCTCCTGGATATCGCTCCAGAGAATGATGTCGTCTTCGACCCTGGCAACGATACGGTCAATCACCTTTTGGGCCCGCGCAAAAGGCGCGCAGAACGCTGCAATCATCGCAATCGTCAAAACGCGCCGGAGATATCGCCTGTTCTTCATTAGAAGGTGGACCCCAAATTGAAGAACACCTGCAACCGTGGTAGTTGCGTGGACCGGTAGCCCAAAGATCCGGGCGTGCAGTTGGGAGTGAAACTCGGGCACGGGATCGGAACCACAATGTAGGGCCTGTTGATCTGATAACCCACATCCACGCGGATGGGGCCGACCGGCGTTGCATACCGAACGCCCAAACCCACGGTGTGCGAAAAATAGTTCAGCTCGTTCGTACAGTTGTAGAGGCACTTGCTCGAATCCGTTGGGTCAAACACGGGCTTGGGCGAGGACCAGCGAAACGTCATCCGGCTCAGCCGGCTGTAGACATTCCCTCCATCATAGAACAGCGTGCCTCCCAGCCGGGATCCAATGAACGGCAACCGCATGGGAAACCGGAACTCCTGGTTCAAAACCAGCAGTGCCTGGCCTCCCACCGGGAATCCGGTCACCGAATCGCGTGGTCCCGCCTGGTTCAGCGCAAATCCCCGCAAGGATGTTCCGCCGCCAGCAAAAAATCTTTCAGGGAGTGGGATGAGCTGCAGCAAGGGTGTCGCCGTCTCCGCGGGAAAACTCAGCGAGACCGTGTCCTTGTACGGCTCGAGAATCCCAATGCGAATCGAACGCGCGAAGCTGAACCGCCTCTTGATCGGGTAATAGGAAGCATTCTGGTAGAGAAAACGAAGAAAGCTTGCGCTGGATCCGATGCTGGTGTCCGCCACTCCAAAATCCGCCGTGTTCAGCGTCCCTCTCGATGCATCTGCGGGATTGTCCCGCGTATCCCGCACCCAAGTGGCTCCGAACTGAGATACAAGCGTCGGCTGTTGGAAAAGGGGAATCTCCTGAGCCGGGATGTTCAAGTTGGATACCAGGATCTTGCGAAAGCTGTAGCGGTAGAGCAATGTTGTCCGGCTCGAGAACTGGTCCGTCAACTGCAATCCCGCTTCGTATCGGGTTTCGGAAAATGTGTTGATGTCTTGCGTCCTCTCGAAATACGCAGTGGCTTGGGTGCTTAAATGAGGATTTGTGAAGGTATTTGGTGCCGAGTACGCAAGGAGCGCCCGGCCCTGCAGCGTGCTTCCCCGCAGCTTCAGCGAGAGCGAGTCTGCTCTTCCCGTTAAATTCAGCTTCGAAAGTTCGAGGATCCCTCGCGGCGCCGCTTGCACTTCTCCGCCCGTCGGATTCGTAGTGCTCGCAAGCCGCTGAACTTCAAATCCGCCCCCATACGCTACTGTGTAGCGTTTCGCCTCTTCCACCTGCACCACGACATCTTTGTTCGGATCGCTACCGTTGGGATTCTGCGGCGCCACGGTCACGCGATTGAAAATCCCCAGGTTGTAGAGTCTCCTCTGCGTGTCCACCACGTCACCCGCCCGAAGAGGCTCATCCGGTTTCACCGTCACTTGACGGCGAATGATCCCGGGCCGCGTATGCACGTAACCTGTAATCAATACACGATGCACGCGGCTCTGCGGCCCCTCCTCGATGTGGTAGGTCAGCCGTACCTCCTGCCGAACTCCCCCGGCACCTTTCTCCCCCGCCTCTGGAACTTCTATGGGTTCTGCGGTGGCCAGAACGCTCGCTTCCGGAAATCCCTCATTGAAGTACAACGCCAAGATGTTTGCCCGGTCGGACGACACGTTGAAATCGGAGTACGGCTGCCCAGGAGAGGAAGCGGTTACATTCATGATTTCGCTCTTCGAGAATGAGTGATTGCCGTCTATCGTCAGCGATGCGACCCTCGTCTGCTCACCCTCCTGCACCACGAATCGAACGTAGATATCACCTTCCTTCTGTTCATACTTGTCCTTGATGTGCGCCTCCACCTTCGCATTCAGGAATCCGTTCGAACGGTAAAGGTTTTCCATGGATTGCCGGTCTGCTTCGGCCATCCTGCGGCTGAATCTCCCCCGCGACCCGAACGCTGCCGGATAAATCTGCAGCCGGCTCTTCAGCAATTCCGTATTGAAATATTTGTTTCCTGTGATGCCGATGCCGACGAGCTTGTGCCGGATCCCGCGCTTCACCTTATAAGTAATCTCTTCTTCGGACTCCTGCTCCTTGGCGCCCTCGCCTTGCACTTCCCGGTTCGCCGTTTCGTAGGACACCTTCGCGTCAAAATATCCTTCCCGCTCCATCCGCTCCTGCAGATTGCGCTTCCCTTCGTCCAAAAGGTCCCTGTCTACCGCGCCTTCCTCGTAGATTGGCAGCAACTTCCTCAAGTCTCCTTTGGAGATCTTGGCTCCTTCAACTTCCACTCGGACCAGCGGCCCCGCGGAGACTTCCAGGCTTAGCGGAATGCTGTGATTTGCGGCGTCGTACTCCCCTCGCCTCACCGCTGCTCGCCCGCTCAGATGTCCTTTCTTCACGAGGAATTTGCGGATGCGTTCCGTGCCGCGCTGAATGCGCGCGGACGTCACTTCCATCCCCGGCTTGATCTTCAGCCGGGAGAGAATTTCCCCGTCGCGATATTCCGTGCTATTCGTCAGGCGCACCGCGCTCACCTGCGCGCGAGGCCCCGGCGTCACATGGACAACGACGTCCATCTGATGTGTAGCAGGATGGGCATGCGTCTCGAAGCGCAGTTGCGCCTGGTAAAGCCCTTCTTCTTCTAGGATGCTGGTGAGCCGTGTCAACGCTTCCTTAAGTGTTTCGGACCGGTAAACCTCACCCAGCCCGATTTGCATCGCTGCCACAGCAGACGCATCGCTCGGCGGCGGGGTCAGCCCTTCGATTTGAATCTGATTGAAGAACAGGTTCTCGCGGACCACAAAGTCCAGCCGAACTCCCCCCGCAACACTCTCTTCCACGGCGCGAATATCGGCGTAGTCCCCAGTGCCGTAAAGCGCGTGGATGCTCGCCGCCACCTCATCCCGGTCTATGGGCTTCCCGATTTCTACTTTGACTCCTTGGGGCGATTCGCTCAGAATCCGTCCTTCCTCCGTAACAATGCGCACGTGCGCCACCAGGGGAGCATTCATTGCCGTCTGCTCTCCGATTTGGCTCGGCTCTGTCTTTCCTACCTGCTGGGGGTAGATCGGCGCGGGCACGATTCCTGCCAAAAGCGCCACGATCACCGTCCCGCGTAATTCATTGACCCAGTTCGCTTTCATGCGCACAATTCGCTCAGACGAAGGGTAGCACAGCGGCGTTGCCCGTCCTCCCGCCTCTTTGACGCTATCATTGTGGAATGAGAAATTGGTCTGGAGCGCGGAAGGATTGACCCAACATGGTAGATTCGTGGAAGCAAAGGTATTCCCGGCAGGTACTCTTCGCGGGCATTGGCGAAGAGGGGCAGCAGCGGCTCCTTCGCTCCCGTGCCGCTATTGTCGGCTGCGGCGCCATCGGAGGGGCCGCGGCAAATCTACTCGCTCGTGCCGGCGTGGGCTCACTCCGCATCATTGACCGGGATTTCGTAGAACCCTCCAATCTTCAGCGTCAAACATTATTTGACGAGGACGACGCGCGTTCCGCTCTTCCCAAAGCCGTCGCCGCCGAGCGCAAATTGCGTGCCATCAATGCCGATATTGCCGTCGAAGGCATCGTTGCCGATCTCACCCCTCGCAGCGCCGAAGATCTTCTCGCGGGCTTCGATCTCATCCTCGATGGCTCTGACAACTTCGAAAGCCGCTTCCTCATCAATGATCTCGCCGTCGAATCCCGCCGTCCCTGGATCTACGCCGCCGCCGTCGGCAGCTATGGCCTCACGATGACCATTCTTCCTGAGAAGACTCCCTGCCTCGCCTGTCTTCTGGAATCCCAAGGAAACGGCCGAGGACTCGAGGACACTTGCGACACCGTCGGCGTTCTCGGCTCCGTCGTGAACCTGGTTGCATCCCTCGAGTCCACGGAAGCCGTAAAGATCCTTTCCGGCCATCCCGAAGCGCTTCATGCCCAGCTCATTTCCTGTGACGTCTGGAGCGGCCGTTTTCAATCCGTCTCCGTCTCCCGAAATCCCGATTGTCGGGCCTGCGTCCGCCGCGAATTCTCTCATCTCGAAGGAGCCGCCCATCCTCATGTGACCATGTGCGGACGCGATTCCGTGCAAATTCACGAACGCAATCGCGTGCTGGATCTGCAGGATCTGCGCCGCCGCCTGGCCCCCGCTGTCTCGGACGTCCGCCAGAACGATTTCCTTCTTTGGTTTCGTATTCCACCCTATGAAATGACCGTCTTCGCCGACGGCCGCGCCATCCTCAAGGGCACCAAAGACCCCGCGGTAGCACGCTCTCTCTACGCCCGCTACATTGGCGCCTGATTCCTTCCGGATTGTCCGTTTCGAGGACTGGTTTACCGCAGCACGCCGCGGCCGTGCGACGTCCGCATCGAAGCCCGGTCCAGGTTTTCCCGCAGGTTCATCAGCGTCAGAAACGTGCTCAGGATGCGCGCCTTCAGGTCATCCGTCAGCGGCAATCCGCTGGTGGCCACGCGCGCCAGCCGCTCTCCGCTTTCCGTCAGAAACTTCATGATCTCGCGCTGCCGGTCCTGCGGCGCATTTCCCAGCGCCGTCTCGCGCCGCATCTCGCCGCACGTGCCTTCGAGCGCGAGCGTGTAATGCAACACACACAGCTGCTGTTCTTCGAGCGCGGGCGGCGCCGTGCTCTTGCACCCCGGGGCTTTGCATTGCGTTGCCATAGGAACTGTTTCGCTGACCAATAGGTAACCTCATCCCGCCGGGAAAAGCCAGAACAGAGAAAGCTCATGATGCGCATCGTGCACAGTCTGGTCGAAAGCGCGCCGCGTCGCTCAAAATGCGGAAAAATTGATTGACAGAAATATGCATCTGACTGTATAAAAATACAACGGCGATTTTCGCCGCATTTTTATGGCTCTCGGAAAAACATTTCGTCACGGGCAGATCCTCCGCCTCGTTAGCGGCCAGCGCATTGGCAACCAGGAGGAACTGCGGCAGCGGCTCGCCCAGCAGCGCCTCCGCGTGACGCAGGCCACGCTTTCCCGCGATTTGCAGGAGCTCAAACTGATCAAAACCCGCGAGGGCTACAGGCAAGCCGCGGCTCTTCCCGAAGAGGCGGCTCCGATGCCGCCTTTGGCGCGAGCACTCGGCGAATTTCTCCTCGATATTCGTCCCGCGGAAAATCTCCTGGTTCTGAAGACGCCTCCCAGCGGCGCTCAGCCCCTTGCAGCCGCCGTGGACGCTTCCAAATTTCCGGAAATTGCGGGTACCATCGCCGGGGACGATACCGTCCTGATCATCACCGCCAATAAAAAGTCCCGCGCCTCGCTGCAACGCAGAATCGAAACGCTCGTGGGCTCTCCCTTGCGAGCGCACTCATAAAATGAAAGACCTGCGCCACATTGCCGTGGTAGGTGTCTCCGGTTACACGGGGTTGGAGCTCGCCAGACTCCTGGTCCGCCATCCGGATGCCGAGTCCCTCACCTTCTATGTCCGCGAGCCAAATGGCGTGCGTTGCCTCTCGGAGATGTTCCCCCAATTTCGAGGCTGGGGCGAAACTCCTGTTCGTCCGCTTTCCCTCGACGCTATTTTCGCAAGCGGCGCAGGCTCGGTCTTTCTCGCCACGCCGCACGAAGCTTCTGCTGAACTCGCTCCGAAGTTGCTCGACGTCGGCCTTCGCGTCGTGGATTTGAGCGGCGCATTCCGCTTCCGCGATTCAGAAACCTTTTCTTCCTGGTACAAGCTGCCTGCTCCGCACGCGGCGTGGCTTGATCAGGCGGTTTACGGTTTGCCTGAGTTCTATTCCGATTCCGTTGCCCAAGCCGATCTCGTCGCCAATCCCGGCTGCTATGCCACCAGCGTGATCCTGGCTTTGCGCCCCCTCGTGGATGCGGGATGGATTGGCGCGTCCAGCACGATCGTCTGCGACTGCAAATCCGGAGCCACCGGCGCGGGTAAGGAGCCTCGCCGCGATCTTCAGTTCGCGGAGCTCAACGAAAATTTCAAGGCCTACAATCTCTTTTCCCACCGCCACACGCCGGAAATTCTGGAGCAAACCGGCCTCTCCGGCGACCAGCTGATTTTCTCGACTCATCTTCTTCCTCTCGCGCGCGGAATTCTGTCGACCATCTACGTCTCCCTCGCGGAACCGAAAACGCCCGAAGTCGTCGAAGCACTTTTTTGCAAGGCGTACGCCGGCCGCCCCATGGTGCGTATTTCGAAAGCGGGCTCGCTTCCGGAACTGCAGCATGTCGCGCACACGAATTTCTGCGACATCGGTTTTGCGCTGGACCCTTCCGGGCGCCGCCTCATTGTCGTCTCTTGCCTGGACAATCTTGGCAAGGGCGCGGCGGGCCAGGCGGTTCAGAATTTTAATTTAATGCTGGGTATCGAGGAGCAGACCGCACTTCAATGAAAATCGTCGTCAAATTTGCTGGCGCCTTGCTGGAAGAATTTTCCGTCATCAGTGGCCTCGCGGCGCAGATCGCCACGCTCGCCCGGGAAGGCCACGAACTGCTTGTGGTCCACGGGGGCGGGCGCATTTTCACTGCCACGCTTCGGCAGCTCGGCATCGAAAGTAAATTTGTCTCCGGTCTTCGCGTGACCGACCGCCAAACGCGCGACGTCGCCGTCATGGTTTTTGCCGGCTTGCTCAACAAGCGTCTCGTTGCCGCCATCTCCGCCGAAGGCCAGCCCGCCGTTGGCGTTTCCGCCGCCGATGCCCATTCTTTCATCGCCGAGCCGCTCGTCCACAATGAAGTCGAAGGCGGCCTTGGCTACGTTGGCTATCTCACCGGCGTGAATACCGATTTGATCGCTTCTTTTTGGAGCAGCGGCCTCGTTCCCGTCGCGCCTTGCCTCGGCATCGCTTCGGACAACGAGCTCTACAACATCAATGCCGACCACATGGCTGCAGCCTGCGCGGAATATCTCGCGGCCGATCAGTTGATCTATCTCACTGATGTCGCTGGCGTCCTTGACGGAGAAAGAGTAATCTCCGCGCTCACTTTCGAAGAGGCCGAGCGCCTGGTCCAGTGCCGCGTCGTTTCCGGCGGCATGGTCCTGAAACTCGAGGCCGCGAAGCGCGCCCTCGAAGGCGGCGTTCGCGGCGTGCACATCCTGGGCGGCACCGCCCCCGGTGCTCTGCTCCATGCCGTCCGCGCCGCGGAAGCCAAAACACAAACCGCTCTGCTGGAAGTTCCCGGCACGCGGGTTCTGCGCGAGCCGCATTCAGCTGCGCAAGCCGTCTTCACAGCCGCCGGATGACAGAACACGCCAAAATCCGAAGAGCCCGGACGCCTCGCGCCAAGGCAAAGCCGGCCCTCGCGCGGGCCGTACAAGAAGCGGATGTGTTTCTTCTCCCGACCTATAAGCGCCCGCCTGTGCTCTTCACCCATGGCCGCGGCGCCTATATTTTCGACTCCACCGGCAAACGCTATCTCGATTTCCTCGGCGGCATCGCCGTCAACGCTTTGGGCCACGCGCACCCGCGCATTCTGAGAGCCATTCGCAAGGAGTCCGCGCGCGCCATTCATTTTTCCAATTTTTATCACAATGCGTTCCAAGGGCCGCTCGCGCGCAAGCTCGCGGAAATTTCCGGTCTTGATCGCGTTTTCTTTGCCAACAGCGGCACGGAAGCCATTGACGGCGCTTTGAAGCTCGCTCGTCTCAGCTGCCAGCCCCGGCTTGGCGCTCCCAGGAACGCCACGCCGAAGACTCGCATTCTGGCCATGGAAAACTCCTTCCATGGCCGCACTTTCGGCGCGCTCAGCGTCACCGCAACGGAAAAATACCGCGCTCCGTTCGCACCCCTCGTTCCGGGAGTGGAATTCGTTCGCTTTAATGACGTCGCCGATCTCGAAAAAAAATTCGACGATTCCGTCTGCGCCGTCCTCCTCGAAACCATCCAGGGCGAGGGCGGCATCTACCCGGTCACGGAATCCTTCTGGAATCGCGCCCGCGAATTGGCTTCGCTGCAAGGCGCGCTTTTCATCGCAGATGAAATTCAGTGCGGTCTCGGGCGCACTGGCCGCTTTTTCGCTTATCAAAAATTCCCATCTAAACCGGATATCGTCGTCATCGCCAAGCCGCTTGCCGCGGGCCTGCCCCTCGGCGCGATTCTCACCAACGTATCCGTCGCCTCTCGCATCTCGCCCGGCTTGCATGGCACAACTTTCGGCGGCGGCCCGATGATCTGTGCCGTCGCTCTTGAATTCCTCGACATTCTGGAAGATCAAAAGCTTCTTCAGAACGTCCGCGATCGTGGCGCTGAACTTCTGGATGGTCTTGTCGCGCTCGCACCTAAATACGAGTTCATCCGGCAGATTCGCGGCGAAGGCTTGATGCTTGGTATCGAATTGTCCGTTGAAGGCGGCGCTTTCGT